>DATHOO010000099.1:0-47502 GCA_035484815.1 Candidatus Acidiferrales bacterium | reverse complement strand
TTCACCGGCTCAATACGAAACTCGTGATGAGGCTGAGGAGCGCGAGCGAAAGCGCGCGATCTGGCTCGATGGCGAGTTCGTCGAAGCTGCGGTCTTTGAGCGCACGAGCTTCTCCCGGGAGCACGTCGCCGGACCGGCGATCGTGGAGGCGTACGACAGCACGACGTACGTGCCGCCAAGATGGTCGGCATATGCGGACGGCGATCTCCTGCTGCTGCAGCGAGCGCCGCCGTGATCGATCGCATTACCGCGGAAGTCATTAAGAACGCGCTGATCTATGCATCGGAAGAGATGGGTCTCGCGGTGCGCAACGCTGCATACTCGCCGAACATCAAAGAGCGGCTCGATCACTCGTGCGCGCTCTTCGACCGGTTCGGCCGGCTGATCGCGCAAGCCGAACACATTCCCGTGCATCTCGGCTCGTTGCCGTGGGGCCTGCAACGAATGCTCGAGGTCATCGAGCGTGAGTACGGCGGGGTTCGCGAAGGCGAGATGTGGGTCGCAAACGATCCCTACATTACCGGCACGCACCTAAACGACGTGACGCTCGTGCGCCCGATTTACGCCGGCGGCCACCTCGTCGGCTATGCGGCAAATAAGGCGCATCACGCCGATGTCGGCGGCGTAGTCCCCGGCTCGATGCCGGCTGAGGCTTCCGAACTCTACGCCGAAGGATTGGTTCTCCCGCCAGTGCGCCTCGTGCGCAACGACCGGGTCGCAGAAGAGATCGTCGCGATCTTTCGCGCGAGTTCGCGCACGCCGGAGGCGCGCAGCGGCGACCTGCGCGCACAAGTCGCCGGCAACTACACCGGCGAGCGCCGGCTGCTTGAGTTATGCGAACGCTACGGCTTGGAAACCTTTGATGGCGCCATCGCACAAGCGCTCGCCGACAGCGAACGGCGCATGCGCGCGGCGCTGCGTTCGATCGGCGAGGGCACCTTTGAGGCGAGCGATCATCTCGAGGCGCGTGACGGGCGCCCTTGCATCACCATCGCGCTGCGCCTCGAGCTTCGCGACGGCCGCGCGCGATTGGATTACACCGGGACATCGGCGCAAGTCGGCTTTCCACTCAACGCCGTTTTCGGAGTCACGCTCTCGGGGGTTCATTACGCGCTGCGCGCGGTAACCGATCCGACGATCCCGATGAATGAAGGCTGCTTTCGACCCGTCGAGGTTTTCGCACCGCTGGGGTCGCTGCTCAACCCCCGGCGTCCCGCGCCGGTTTCGGGAGGAAACGTCGAGACGAGCATGCGCAACGCCGACGTCGTGCTACAGGCGCTGTCGCGCGCGGTGCCCGAGCGCGTCCCTGCCAGCAGCGGCGGAACGATGAGCAACGTGATGCTCGGCGGCACGCGACCCGACGGTACGACGTGGGCCTTCTACGAGACCAACGGTTGCGGCATGGGAGCACGTCCCCAAAGCGACGGCATCGACGCGATTCAATGCCACATGACCAATACGCTCAATACGCCGATCGAGGCGCTCGAACGCGAGTATCCACTGCGCATCGTGTGCTATGAGATCGCGCAAGGAACCGGTGGTGCCGGACATCATCGTGGCGGAGACGGCCTGGTTCGTGCGATTGAGCTTGTCGAAGGCTCGGCCGAAGCGACGCTGCTCGCGGATCGCCAAACGCTGCCGCCGCCCGGCGCGTGCGGCGGCGAACCCGGCGCTCTCGGGCGTCACTTCTTACTGCGCGGCGGTACGAGAATGCCGATTCCGGCGAAGGTGAGTTTGAAGCTGGAACCCGGTGACGTGCTCACAATTCAAACGCCCGGCGGAGGCGGCTACGGCGCACCAGAGGGAACCTAGGGAACGCTGAAGTAGCCACATTCAGGATGTCGCGCCCGAAGCTTGTCATCCGAGCGGAGCGCCCGAAGCTTGTCATCTAGAAAGCTACAACGGCGAGTTGCTGCGTGCCGAAGCCGGGCGTTCCAAGCCGAAGCGCGCGGCGCAGAGCAGGTCGACGACGCGAATCGCGCTGCGGCGCGGTGAGAAGCGCCGGGATGCATCGGCGGCGACGAGCTTTCCGTAACGTGCGCGCGCCGGCGAGTCGCTGACCAGACGCGCGACGGATTGCGCGATTGACGCACGATCGCCGATCAAAGCCACGTCGGGCACAAAGAGCGCGCGCAGTTCATCGGTTGCAAGCACCACTGCCGGTAGGCCGGCTTGCGCGAGCAGAACGTTGCCGAAGCCGCTTTCGTCGGTCAGGCCAAGGTGCAGCACGCAGGCGAGCTCACCGCTGCCCTCGCCCAAGAGCATCGAGGGCGTGAGGCGGACAATCCGCCAACTCGAATCGCCTTCGATCTCAGGCATCGCGTCCTCGCCGCCGACGACACCGACGCTCGTGCACGATGGAGCCTCCGAGCGGCGAAATCCAAGTTGCGCGACGCGCTCGCGCGAAGCGCACGGAAGCCACGGTACCTCGAGCGCTGCCGCGCCGTGCGTGCGAATCACGGTGCGCCCTTCGCCGTTGCGGCCAATCGCGATCCCCGGCTCGGCGGGTTCGCGCGTGAACCACGCGAGGTTGGCGCTGTGCCGAAAACGCCGGTCGAAGCGCTGCCACGGCGCGATCGCGCCGTGCACGAGCGGATGTCCGAAGCCGCGCAGCGCGTTCTCCAAATCCCTCAGACCCGCCGCTAGCAGTGGGGAAGCACCGGCAGCGCTCTGTACTGCGATCGCACCCACTTCGCCGCGCGCGGTTCGCGGCAGCGAACCCATGCGCGCCGACCATCGCCGGTAGAAGCGCCACTCGTTCTCGGCCTCGCGTTCGAAGCGTCCGGCCGAGGCCGCCTCGTAATGCGCGAATCGAGCGTCGGCAACGTACGCGACGATTCGGCCCTGCTCTCGCGCGCGCAAGCAAAGATCGACGTCCTCAAAACCGTTTATGAAACCTTCGTCGAAGCCGCCGTTCTCGACGAACCACTGCGTGCGCACCGCCATGGCCGCGCCCGAAACGCCGAGCGCATCGCGCGACGTGGTGACCGCGTCGAGCGTTCCCGGCAAGTTGCGACAGGAGTAATGCCAATGCGCGTTACGCAAGACGACCAGTCCGGCCGACTGCGTCGCACCATCTTCGAAGAAGAGCGCGCCGCCCGCGACGGCAACCTCCGCACGGTCGAAGGCGTGCAGCAGCGGCGTCAACGCGTCGCCAAGCGGATACGCATCGTTGTTCAGCAAGAACGTCACCGGGGCTTCGGCGAGTCGCGCGCCTGCGTTGCAGGCTCCCGCGAAGTTGCGGTTGGCATCGAACCGCAGGTAGCGCACCCAGGGAAAGAGCGCAATTCCCTGCGGCGTTTCGTCGGTCGACGCGTTATCGACAACGATCGTTTCGAAGGGCACGGAGCTTTCGCGTAAGCGATCGAGTTCGCGCAGGCATCGCGCGGTCAACCACCAGTTCCCGTAGACCGGAATGACGATGCTGAGCGCGGGTACGGTCATGCGCGAACGCGGATCTGCTCCAGCAGTTCTTGCTTCGTCTCAGGCACCAACGCGCGCACGAAGAGGATCGTGACGATGCAGAGCAGCGCGTAGATCGAGAAGGTCGCCGGCCGTCCCAGCAACGCAATCATCGCGAGGAAGTACTGCGAGACGAGGAAGTTGCCGACCCAGTTGGCGAGCGTCGAGAGCGACATCCCTAGAGCGCGTACGGGAAGCGGGAAAATCTCGGAGAGCAGCAGCCAAAGAATCGGTCCGAAACTGAACGCAAAACAGCCGACGTAGAACATCATGCTTCCCAACGCAATCGTTCCGAGCGACCCCGAGAGGTGGGGCCGTGCGAAAGCGTACGCCAACGTCGACAGCGCGAGAAACATTCCAGCCAGTCCGGCATAGAGCAGCGGCTTACGTCCGATCCGGTCGACGAAGAAGATCGCCACCAGCGTCATGAGGCAGTTCACCGTGCCGACGATCGTCTGCGCCAAGATGGAGGCCGACGCAGACGCGAAGCCGGCCATTTGGAAGATCTGCGGGCCATAGTAGATGATGGTATTGATTCCGGTGATCTGCTGCAAGACCGCCAGCGTTATGCCGATGAAGAGCACGTAACGCATGGCAGGCTGCCGAAAGGCTTCCAAGCCTGCGCTCTTGGTGCGTAAGCTATCTTCGATCGATTCCACTTCGCGCGCGCTTGCGGCGGCGTCATCGTAGACGCGCTGTAGCTCGCTGCGCGCTTTTTCTCCCTGACCGATTTTAAAAAGGTACCGCGGACTCTCCGGCATCACGATCATTCCGCCGATGAGCACCAGCGACGGCACCACCGCGAGCCCCAGCATCCACCTCCATTGTCCAGCCGATGCAAAGGCGAAGTCGACGAGATAGGCAGCGAGAATGCCGATCGTGATGGCAAACTGATAGAGCGAAACGAGCGCACCGCGCGTACCAGCCGGGGCCACTTCGGAGATGTAGAGTGGGGCGACGACGCTGCTGAAACCGATGCCCAGGCCGACGATAAAACGCCCCCAGAGAAGCACCGCTTCGTTTGGCGCCAGCGCCGAGACGATCGCTCCGGCGAAAAAAACGATCCCGGCGGCAAAGAGCGTCGACCGACGCCCGATGCGATCGGCGATGCCGCCGGCGGTAAGCGCGCCGAGCATGCAACCGATGAGGACGACGCTAATCGTAAAGGCCTGCAGCCGCGTCGCGAGGCCGAAATCTTTGGTGATAAAGAGGATCGCCCCGGAGATGACGCCGGTGTCGTAGCCGAAAAGCAATCCACCAAGTGCCGCTACGGAGGCGACGAGGAGAACGTACCCTCTCATGCAGGCGCTTTTGCGAGCCGAGTCCGAACGCTCCTCCAATGAAGGTTGCAAATGAAGCACTGCAATACTCGCGTACGCACGGAGAACAGGCGCTCGTCGTTGCGCGCGGCGAGGAGCTGCTGGCGCAACAATACGCCGACGGGTTCGAATTAACGACGCCGCATCCGCTCTACAGCGGGACGAAGAGCTTCTGGGGCGTGACCGCGCTGTGCGCCGAAGCTGACGGATTGCTCTCGCTCGACGAAACCGTCGCAGCGACGATCGCGCTGTGGTGCGACGATCCGTGGAAGCGGCGCGTCACGCTGCGGATGTTGCTCTCGCTCACGGCCGGCTTCGGCTTCGGGGGCTTGGGCGCAAGCGTTCCAATCTACGAGCGCGCACTGGCCATGCCGCTGCGCGACGAGCCCGGAACGCGCTTTACGTACGGTGGCATTCCACTCCAAGTTTTCGGCGCGGTACTGGCGCGCAAGCTTTCCGGCCGCAACCGCACGCCCCACGAATATTTGCGCGAGCGGATCCTGGCTCCGGCCGGCGTCCACGTGCATGCCTGGCGCACGCTGAGCGACGGCACGCATCCCTTGCCGACCGGCGCGTCGTTGAGCATTCGTGACTGGCTCGCGTACGGGCGCTTTGTCATCGCGCAGCGGTCGTCGCTGGCAGCGTGCTTCGAAGGCTCGCCCGTGAACGCTCGATACGGACTCGGCTGGTGGCTCGGCGTGCGCGGCGCTCCGCCCGATCTCGTCTACGCCAGCGGATCGGCAGGACAAGCGCTCTATCTCCTGCCAAGTTTGGAGTTGATGATCGCGCGGTTCGGCAAGAGCGCATCCTACCGCCACGAAGCTTTCCTGAAACGATTCTTCGGATGAGCCGCGTGCCGCTCGTTTTGCTCGCACTCTCGCTGAGCGCGTGCTCGTACGGCGCGCCGTCGATCGCGCCGTACATGCAAAGCGGATCGGCTTTGCGAGCGTTAGCGGCCACGGGTGCCGGGAAGATCACGCACGTCGTCTACATCGTGCAAGAGAATCGCAGCTTCGATAACCTCTTTCAAGGCTATCCCGGCGCCGATACCGTCGCTTACGGAAAGAGCTCTAACGGTCGGCGGATCAAGCTGGAGGCGGTGAGCCTCAGTCGCGACTACGACATCGATCACTCCGCGGAAGCGATGTTTACGGCCTGCAACGGAACCGGCACGCTGCCCGGAACCGATTGCCGCATGAACGGCTTCAACCGCGAACGATCCTACGGCGGCCCTGAGAACGCGCAATATACGTACGTGCCCCACGACGAATCGAAGCCGTACTTCGATATGGCGCACGAATGGGTCGTCGCCGACAAAATGTTCCAGTCCCAGCTCGATGAGAGCTTCGTCGCCCACCAGTACGTCATCGCCGCGCAAGCGGACTCGACGGTCGACCTGCCCTCCGGTAAGTGGGGCTGCGGCGGCGGAAAGTATGACATCCTCGCCACGATCACCGGCTCGCGCGGAATTGGACCCTACACCCGGCCGTGTTTCGGGTACGAAACGCTCGGCGACGAGCTCGACAAGGCCAAGCTTTCGTGGCGCTTCTACGCCAGCGTCTACGGCAGCCGCAGCAGCGGCGGCGGCGCCGAATGGTCGGCGTACCAGGCGGTCAAGCACATTTACGAAGGCCCCGATTGGAAGAAAGACGTCATCTCGCCGAACTGGAGGCTGATCACCGACGTCCGCGGGGGCAAGCTCGCCAACTTCACCTGGGTCACGCCGGTCTGCAGCGACTCCGATCACGTGAACTGCGGCGGCGGTCACGGACCTTCGTGGGTCGCCGCACTCGTCAACACGATCGGCGAGAGCAAGTTCTGGAACTCGACGGCGATCTTCGTTCAGTGGGACGATTGGGGCGGTCTCTACGATCACGTTCCGCCGCCGTATAAGGACTACGACGGCCTGGGATTCCGCGTTCCGTTATTGGTGATCTCGCCTTACGCCAAACGCGATTACGTTTCGCACGTTCAGTACGAAACCGCCAGCGTGCTGCGGTTTGCCGAGGATCTCTTCGGTCTCGATCAGCTCGCTGCAGCCGACCGGCGCGCGAACTCGCCGGCCGGTAAATGCTTCGACTTCTTGCAGTCGCCGCGCAAGTTCGTGAAGATCGAGGCGCCGTTACCGCCGAAGTTTTTCATTCACCAACCCGACGAATATTTCGCGCCCGACTACGAGTAGCCGTCACGGCGTCACCGGGTTCAATCCTTGAAGCGGCTTGACGCCGGCGACTTTGAGCGCAGTTTGGAGCTTCTCGAGCGAGCCGACATACGCGTTGTATCCGCTCATCGCCGTACCGTAGGCCGCGTCGAACCGCTTCGCATAGTCGAGCTGCGCCGCGGTGGGCGGCAACTGCACGGTGCCGAAACCCGTGCGAGGCATCGACTCGCGCAGCGAGCCGGGGCGCTGAATTGAGTCCTCGTCATTCTTATAATCGGCGGTAAATGCGCCAAAGACCGCAACCCACTGCTGCTGCCCAGCGGCGATCTGCGATTGGAGCGACGCATCCTTCGTCGCGGTTGCGGCCTGCCCGAGCGACTTCTTGATCGCGTCGAGGTTGTTGAGCGCTTGGTCGATCTTGCCATAAACCGTAGCGTATTTGCGCGCGTAGGCGAAGCCCGCTTCGTATTGCGCTTGCGTCCACTCGTCACGCGGATCGGGCTTCACGACCAACGGCTGCTGCAGCGACGCACCGCCCAGCGTCAGGCGAACCGTATAGGTCGCCGGCACGACCGCCGGCCCCGTTTTGGGTCCCTGATAATCTTCTCTCGCGGCGCCGTACCACTTCGCCGGAGCGTCTTCGGTAAAATCCCAAACGTAGCGGTTGATTCCGGCCTTGTTGGAAACGTACGGCTCGTCCTTACCCTTGACCTTATGCGTCCCCTTAACCGTGCGAATCACGTGGCCGCCGGCGTCGAGAATCTCGATCGTCGGTGTGGTCTTCTGGGGAGCGCTCTGGTAAAAATCGACGATCGCGCCTTTGGGCGGATTCTCACCGGCAAAGCTCGTGTAGATGCCCAGATCGTTGGAGTGATAGTGATATTCGTAGGAGATCCGCGGCGGATAGAGCATTGTTCCCGCGCGCTCCGCATTGCCGAGCTGTTGAATCGAGCTGATGTCGTCGAGAATCCAGGCATCGCGGCCGTGCGTCGCGAGCACGATGTCGTTGAACTGCGGTTGGATGCGAATGTCGCGCACCGAAACCGGCGGCAGGTTGATCCGGAAGTCTTGCCAACTCGAGCCGCCGTCCAACGAGATCCAGAGACCGTTCTCCGTCCCGGCATAGAGTAGATTCGGGTTGCGGGGATCGGGACGGATCGTCCGGACGTATTGATTGCCCGGTAATCCGTTGACGATCTTCGCCCACGTCCGGCCATAGTCGTGGGTAACGAAAACGTACGGTGCGTAATCGCCCATGCGGTGGTTATCGGCTATGACGTAGGCCGTTCCGGCAACGAGCGGCGACGGGGCAGTCGCTTCGATGCGCGCGTACTCCGGCGTTCCGGGCGGCGTCACGTTTTGCCAATGTGCGCCGCCGTCGCGCGTCATCTGCGCGTAGCCGTCATCCGTACCGGCCCAAATCTCACCGTTGTCGAGCGACGAACCTTCGATATAGAGAATGGTGTCGGAGTATTCGGCACCCGAAACGTCCTTGGCCAACGGACCGCCCGAGGGCGCTTGGTGCGATTTTATGTTGCGCGTCAGGTCCGGGCTGATAATGGTCCACGTTTCGCCTCGGTCCGCCGACTGGAAAATGACGTTTCCGCCAAACCACGCGAGCGACTTCGCCCACGGAGCAAACGCGATCGGCGCATCCCAGTTGAAGCGATATGGAACCGTACGCAGATCGAACGGTCCGAGAAAGCTTCCGGGAAAGGCATCGTATGGGCGGATGAAGCGGCTGACTTCGGTTTTGCGGTCGAAGATCGTTAGCGCGCCGTCTTCGAGGTCGGCCCAGATGTAGCGGGGATCGGCCGGATCGGGGACGGTCCACATTCCGTCGCCGCCGACCACGTCGATCCAATGACGGTTGAGAATGCCACCGCTATCGAGCGAGTTTTCCGGTCCGCAGAAGCCGCCATTATCTTGAAAGGCGACGCAAACGAAGTAGGGGTTCTCGCCGCTCAGGCCGACGTGATAGATTTGTCCGATCGCTAGATTCCGCGAGAACGACCAGTGCTCGAGGTCGGTCGTCAGCGCGTAGCCGCCATCCTCGCCGACGATGACGCGCTTAGCGTTGGTCGGATCGATCCAAATCGCGTGGTAATCGACGTGCACGTCCTTCGCGATCTCGGTGAACTTCCTGCCGCCGTCTTTGCTTTCGGCGAGCATCTCCGAGACCGCATAGACGTGATTCGGATTCTTGGGATCGACGGCGATGTGGGTGAAATAGAACGGACGCTGATCGACCAGGGTGTCGTTGCTCGTCATCGTCCAATGCGCGCCCGCATCGTCAGTGCGCCAAAGAATGCCCCCCTTCGCCTCGATGAGCGCGAAGACTCGATTCGGACGACTTGGGGCGATGGCCAAACCAATTCGCCCGGTGTAGCCGGACGGCAAACCGTTGCCTTGGAGCCGCTTCCACGTGCGGCCGCCGTCGGTTGACTTGTAGAGCCCGCCGTCGGGTCCGCCGCTGGTAAAGGTCCACGGGATGCGGCGAAAGTGCCACATTCCGGCGTAGAGGACCTGGGGATTGGTGGGATCCATCGCGACGTCACTCGCACCGCTCGACGGGCTGAGATAGAGTGTCTTGCTCCACGTCGCGCCGCCGTTGAAGGTGACGTAGACGCCGCGGTCGATCGAATCCTTGAACGGATCGCCGAAAGCTGCAACCACGACGTGCCTCGAATCGCGCGGATCGATGGCGATTCGGGAGATGCTCCAAACTCCGGCGAGACCGCTGCGCGTCCAGGTCTTCGCGCCGTCGGTCGACTTATACAAACCATCGCCGTAACTGACGTTGTTGCGCGGATTCGCCTCACCGCTGCCGGCCCAGACGACCCGTTCGTTGGTCGGATCGATCGCAACGGCGCCGATTGCGGAAACCGCTTGCTTTTCAAAGACCGGCTCCCACGTCGCCCCGCCGTTGCTGGATTTCCAAACGCCGCCACCGGCCGTGCCAAGGTAGTAGAGCTGATCGTCTTGGGGCGTACCGGCCACCGCGGCGACGCGTCCACCCGCGACCGCCGGGCCGATCGAGCGCCAAGACAGATTGGCGTACGCTGCCGCAGCAATCAGGACCGTTGGAACGAAGATCACAATGCCGAAACGGTTTTTAGGGCCGGCAGCGTTTTCATGCCGGCTTGCTGTAACGCGGCATTGACGCCCGGCAGAACGCCGGTAACGAACGTGTTGTAGCGTGCGACGCCGGCGCGGTATTCAACGTCCACGCGGGCGATGAAGTCGGCTACCGGCGGCGTGATGAGACCCTGCGCGTTGCCGAAGGCGCCCAAAACGTCTTCGCGAACCTTGGTTTCGTCTTCGGTACCCTCGCCGCGGATGTTGGTCGCCAGCGAATCCATCAGCGTCTGTCGCGCGGTCGACGCGTCGGCAAGTTTAGCGACCAATGCCGTGTTGCCGGCCTTCTTAGCGGCATCGCTCGAAGTGCCGAGCGCTTTCTTGAAGTTATCGAGATCGTTGAGGATCGTGTCGAGCTGCGAGAGATGCCCCATCTGACGCATCGCTTCGTTGAAGCTACGCTCGTAATCCGCTTGCGTGAACTGCGAACGTGGGTCGGGCGCGACGTTAAAGTGCTGGACGTACGTACGGCCGGAGAGCGTCATACGCACCGAGTAGGCGCCGGGAGGGACGCCCGGGCCCGTTTGCGGGTTGACGAATTCGCTTGTCGCGCCTGTCCATTTCACCGGGCCGTTCACGCTAAAATCCCAGGTGTAGCGGTTCAGCCCCGCTTTGTTTGGAATGTAAGGTTCGTCCTTGCCGGCGATCTTGTGCGTCCCAGAAACGCCCCGGATCACGCGGCCCTGCGCGTCGAGAATATCGAGGGCCGGGGCGGTCTTCTGCGGCTCCTTCTGATAGAACGTGATCATGACGCCGTACGGCGGATTGTCGGCCGCATAGAACGTGTAGGTGCCTTCGTCGTTTTCGTGCAGCGTCCACTCGTAACTCGTCCGCGGGGCAAAGAGCCGGGTCGTGCTTGCGATGGCTTGCTGCAGCTCTTGCACGGGCCGAACGTCGTCCATGATGTAGACGGCGCGGCCGTGCGTCGCGATGACCAAATCGTCGTATTGCGGCTGCAGCCGAATGTCGTGCACCGAAACGGTCGGGAGGTCGTTCTTGAACGATTGCCAATTCGCGCCGCCGTCGAAGGAGATCCAGATGCCTTCCTCCGTGCCGAGATAGACGAGATTGCGATCGCGCGTGTCGGGACGAATGGCGCGCGCCCATTGATCCGCCGGTATGCCGTTGGTGATCTTGGTCCAGGTCTTGCCGAAATCGTGCGTCACGTAGGCGTACGGCGCACTATCTCCCATTTCGTGCGCGTCGTTGATCGCATAGGCCGTGCCATCCACGAGCGTCGACGGCGCCACCGTTGCGAAGCGTCCAAACTCGGGCGATCCGGATGGAGTAACGTTGGTCCAATGCTTGCCCCCATCGCGCGTAAGCTGCACCAAACCATCGTCGGTACCGACCCAGATCTCACCGCGTGCGCGCGTCGAAGCCTCGATATCGAGAATCGTATCGCTGTATTCGGCACCTGAGACGTCATTGGTAATCGGACCGCCCGCGGTGATTTGATGCGACTTCAGATTGCGCGTGAGATCGGGGCTAATCGCCTCCCAATGGTGGCCGCGATCGGTCGTTTGAAAGACAACGTTTCCGCCATACCAGCCGATCACCTTACCGCCGGCGGTACGCCAGGGGGCAAACGCGATCGGCGACTCCCAATTAAAGCGATACTTGCTCTCCCCCAGCCGCCACGACTCTCGCCCGGTCGGAAGGAAGGGCTGGCCGGACCACTGATCTTGCGTCACGCGATTGTAGATGGCGAGCGACCCGTCTTGCGAGTCCGACCAGATCCAATTCGGATCGTCGGGCTCGGGAATGCCCCACGTCCCGTCGCCGCCGACCGTGACGATCCAATGCTTGTTTTGAATTCCCGACGGATCGAGCGAGTTCGAGGGGCCGCACCAGCCGTTGTTGTCCTGGAGACCCGCGCAAACCGTGTACGGGTTATCGGTGCCCAGGCCGACGCGATAGACCTGGCCGATCGGCACGTTTTGTGAAAAGAACCAGTTCTCGCCGCCGTCCACCGTCAGCACGTACCCGCCGTCTTCGCCGATGATGATGCGCGAAGGATCGTTCGGCGCGATCCAGATCCCATGGAAGTCTGAGTGCACGCTATTGGCCGTCGGTTTAAAGGTTTTGCCGCCGTCCTTGCTCAGCATCGTTTCAAACGAGAGCGCGTAGACTCTATCGGGGTTTTTAGGATCGACTTCGACGTGCGAAAAATAGAACGGCCGCGCGTCGACGAGCGAATCGTTGCTGAGCATTTGCCAGTTCGCGCCGGCGTCGTCGGAACGCCAGAGCACGCCGGCTTTCGATTCGATGAGCGCAAAGACCCGATTGCCGTTACTCGGCGCAACCGCCAGGCCGATTCGCCCCATCGGGGGCGCCGGCAGTCCGTGCCCTTCGAGCTTGCTCCACGTCTCGCCGCCATCGTTCGATTTATAGATGGCGTCTTGGTCGCCGCCGCTGACGAAGGTCCAGGGCCGGCGTTGAAACTGCCAGATGCCCGCGTAAACGACGCTGGGGTTCTGCGCGCTCATCGCAAGATCCGAGGCTCCACTTTGGGGCCCGGCGTAGAGCGTCTGCTTCCAAGTCTTACCGCCATCATCGGTGACGAAGACGCCGCGATGGGGGCTGTCGGCGAATGCGTCCCCGAGCGCGCCGACGATGACGTGGTTGTGATTGCGAGGGTCGACCAGAATCCGCGAAATGTACCGGGTCTCTTTGAGGCCGGTGTTGGTCCAGGTATCGCCACCGTCGGTGCTCTTGTAGACGCCGTCGCCGTAGCTGAGGTCGTTTCGAGGATTCGCCTCGCCGGTTCCAACCCAAACCGTCTTGTTGTCGGTCGGATCGATCGCTACCGCGCCGATTGAAGCGGTGCCCTCCTTATCGAAGACCGGATCCCAGGTTTGACCGCCGTTTGCCGATTTCCAGACGCCGCCGCCCGCCGCTCCTAAATAGTAGAGTCTCGGGTCGGTGGCCGATCCCGCGACCGCGGCTACGCGCCCGCCCGCGGCCGCCGGGCCAATCTCGCGCCAGCTCATGTTCCCAAACGGCGGCCCGGGCGTCGGCGTCGGCGAAGCTGACGGGCTCGGGGCCGGCCTCGGGGGCGCCGGCGATGGCGGCAAGGGTGAGGCCGTTGGGCTTGCCGCACTTGCGCGGCCGCCGGCAAAAAACGCGGCCACGCAACAAATCAACGCAGCCAGCAACGGGCGGGTGTTCAACTCCGAAATCCTCCTCGTCAATGCTGTAGCCGCGCGCACGATGGCAATCCTGCGCGCGCTGCTCAAAGAAGTATCAAAGCGCGAGGATCTAGTGCGTCGGAACGGTCGCATGATGCGCGCGATAGTACGGAACGTTCACATGAATTGCGTACCATTGCGACCAAGCGATCATCGCGCACATCACGACGAACGCTACGATCGCGAGCGAAATCGCCCAGCGGCGCAGTCTATTAGGCCGGGGTGGCCCTCCCCCGGAAGGCGCGCCTGAGACGCGACTCGAACCCACCGGCCCCATATGCGGTTGATCGTCGCTCGCCTCCTGGCGGCCACTATTTTTATAGCAGGCTCATTTTTCGCCACGCTCTCCCCGGCAAGGGCCGCCCTTCAAACGGTGCCCGCTACCCCGACGGCGATCGAAGTCTATGCAACGGTTCTTCGCCATATCAATCCAGAGATGCCCGGGTGGCAGAGCCGCGACTTGGCGCGCCGGCTCTTGGTGAATGCCGAACGCTGGCGGCTCGATACCAATATGCTGGTCGCGATCGTCACCGTCGAGTCGCGTTGGCGTACGCACGCGATTTCGTCAGCCGGTGCGATCGGCTTGGGCCAGTTGATGCCGGGAACGGCGGCGGGCCTTGGCGTGAACCCGCGCGATCCCAAACAAAATCTTTCGGGAGCGGCCCGGTACTTGCGAGGGTTGATGCAACGCTTCGGAACGCATTACTCGCTGGTCTTTGCCGCCTACAACGCCGGACCGAGAGCCGTCAAAGAGTACGGCGGCATTCCACCCTACGACCAGACCCAGAACTACGTTGTGCGCGTGCTCGATACGTGGCAGCACCTGACCAAGACGATTCACCTGCCGGCCGCGGCCTTCGCCGTCGCGCTGCCGGCTCACAGCCTCGATATCGATTACTGGCTCGACGCTACCGCCCCGCAGTAGCTAGCAGCCTCCAGCAGGCTGCAACGTCCGCAAAATCGCCTCGACCGCAGCCGCGAGGCCGCCCGGACCCTCGACCTTCAGCGGAATCGCGCCGGCGCTACGCGCCGCTTCAATATCGCTTTCGCGGTCGCCGACAACGACGCAACACCCGGGATCGACACCGAGGGCCTGAGCCGCTTCGAGAATCAGTTTCGGCTTGGGCTTGCGGCACTCGCAGGCGTCTTCCGGTGCGTGGGGGCAGATGAAAAAGCCGGCAAAGGGACCAAGCAAGGTTTCGATTCGGCGATTGACCGCATCGACGGCTTCGGCGGTAATGAATCCGCGGCCGATTCCGCTCTGATTGCTAACGACCGCGAGCGGCAATCCCGCCGCTCGCAACCGGTCGAGTAAGACTCGCGCATTGGGCGCCGGCTCGACACGCTCGGGGTCGCCGTTAAACGGCACGTCCACCACGATGGTTTCATCGCGATCGAACAACACCGCGCACGCCCTATTCAATGTTTCGATGACATGGCCGGGACGTAGACCTCGGCGCCCTGCTCGAGAAACTCACGCGACTTTTCGGCCATGCCACGTTCGGCGTACTCGCGCACTTCCTGGGTGATCTTCATCGAGCAGAAGTGCGGGCCGCACATCGAGCAAAAATGCGCGTTCTTCGCCCCCGGCGCCGGCAGCGTTTCATCGTGGAAGTCGCGCGCGGTCTCGGGATCGAGCGAGAGATTGAACTGATCCTCCCAGCGAAACTCGAAGCGTGCTTTTGAGAGTACGTCGTCCCAGTGCGCCGCGCCCGGATGCCCCTTGGCGAGGTCGGCAGCGTGTGCGGCGATCTTGTAAGCAATCACGCCGTCTTTGACGTCCTTCTTGTTCGGCAAGCCGAGATGCTCTTTGGGCGTCACGTAGCAGAGCATCGCGGTCCCAAACCACCCAATCATCGCGGCCCCGATGGCGCTGGTAATGTGATCGTAGCCCGGCGCAATGTCGGTTACCAGCGGGCCGAGTGTGTAGAATGGCGCTTCGCCGCAGATTGCGAGCTGTTTGCGAACGTTCTCCTCGATCATCTGCATCGGCACGTGACCAGGTCCTTCGATCATCACCTGGACGTCATGCGTCCAAGCGATCTCGGTCAGCTCGCCGAGTGTCTCGAGTTCTGCAAACTGCGCGGCGTCGTTGGCATCGGCGGTGCAACCGGGACGCAGCCCGTCGCCGAGCGAGAAGGCGACGTCATAGGCCTTCATGATCTCACAAATCTCTTCGAAATGCTCGTAAAGAAAGTTCTCGCGGTGATGGGCAAGACACCACTTCGCGAGAATCGAGCCGCCGCGGGAGACGATGCCGGTGATGCGATCGGCGGTGAGCGGGACGTAACGGAGCAGTACGCCGGCGTGAATCGTGAAGTAGTCGACTCCCTGCTCCGCCTGTTCGATCAAGGTATCGGCGAAGAGTTCCCAGGTCAGCTCCTCCGCTTTCCCGCCCACCTTCTCAAGGGCTTGATAGATCGGAACGGTCCCGATCGGGACCGCGGAGTTGCGCAGAATCCACTCGCGAGTCTCGTGGATGTTCTTCCCCGTGGAAAGATCCATCACGGTATCGGCGCCCCAGCGCGTCGCCCAGGTCATCTTCTCGACCTCTTCATCGATCGACGACGTTACCGCGGAGTTCCCGATGTTCGCGTTGATCTTCACCAGAAAGTTGCGGCCGATGATCATCGGTTCGCTTTCGGGATGGTTCACGTTCGAAGGAAGAATCGCCCGTCCGCGCGCGACCTCGCTGCGGACGAACTCCGCTTCAACTCCTTCGCGCAGCGCCACGAACTCCATTTCGGGCGTGATCTTGCCGCGCCGCGCGTAATGCATCTGGGTTACGTTCGCACCCGGTTTCGCGCGGCGGGGTTTGCGCGGCGAGGGAAAACGCAGCTCGTCAAGCTCGGTCATCGCATCGCGTCCCCGCCGGTAAAGCGACGACGGGCGCTCGAGCTCGATGGTATCGTCGCGCTGCGCGATCCAGTTCGCGCGCAGCGCCGGCAGCCCGCAACGGAAGTCGACCGAGCATTGCGAATCGGTGTGCGGACCACCGGTGTCGTAAAGCGTGTGGATCGTGCCATCGGTCAGCGCAACCGCGCGCCGTGGTACGCGAATCGATGGGTCGGGCCCCTCGACGTAAACCTTCATTACTCACCCTCCCTACGCCGGCATTACCCGGATCAGGTAACTTGCGGTCGGCTCGCCGTAGCTCGCCCTCTCAGCCATAGCTCCCGCTACTAGCGGGGTTACACATCAGCCCGCCAGGTCATGCCGAAGCCTCGGCTCAGGCCACAGGCCTCCGAGTGCTTGTCCCCCGGCGATCGCATCTGCCGACCGATCGGCTACATGTCATCGTCAACCGGCAAGTACGACGGCTTGCGATGAATAAAATACTCTTTGTTTTTCGACGACAGGATGGGAACGAAGTTTATTGGAGCCTGATCGTAGTTAAAACAGTCGATAATACTCTTTGCGCGAACGTCGCTGGTGCCGAGACTTCCGAGATCCCAGTTGTCCTCCACGTACCGCAGGATGCTGCCGAACTCGTAATCCGTCTTGGAAATGAACCCCGGCTTCGCATAGGGTGACACGATGATCGCCGGCACCCGCAGACCCAACCCGCCAAAGCCATATTGTTGGGTTCCGACGCGATTGTCGTAAAGGCCGCCCCAGTCGTCCCAAACGATAATGATCGCCGTGGAACTCCAATACGGGCTTTCCCCGATCGCATTGACGACGCTCGAAACCCACTCGGGCCCGTCGTCGGGATCGGTCCCCGGGTGATCGGAGTCCATTTTGTCGGGGACCACCCACGACATATTCGGTAGAGAGTTGTTCCTGATATCGCCAAAGATTTGCGATTCGGGCCGAATGACGTTTGTTTGCCACTCGGACCCGTACCGGACCGGTGCGATGACGTCAAACGCACTCATCAGCTTACCAAAAACGATGTCAGAGGGGGGAACGTAATATTTCCACGTGACGCTCTTGGCATCGAGCAGGTCGCGCAGCGTCTTGTAATCATAGGAGCCGTAATACGGAAAGTTCGTAGTACATGGAAACGGCCCCTTACCCGTATACAGAACGCCATTCGCGTCGACGAGAGAGGTTTTCGTCCCGGCCGGGGCGTCGCAGCCCCAAGGGTACTCCGTCGGATCGTTGACCAACGCATAGTTCGGGTCGATATTGGTACCGCCCCGAATCAAGTCTTGATGCGCGGTAAAGCTGTTGCTGCCCTGAGTGGAATACATGTGCTCCGCGAGCGTGTATTGCTGGGCCATGTTCCAATAGGGTTTGATTTGAGCGGGATTCACGTACTGGTAGGCCGTCTTACATTCGGGTTTCCCGCCTTGAAAGTTGATCTTGTCGAAGGCCTGTAATTTGCCCTCCATGGCGACTTGAAACGCTTGATAATCATGGTTGAGGTCGCCTGGCGCGGCAAGATCGCTTTCCGTTAGTTGAATGACTCCGTGAAAGACGTGACAGCCCGGCTTGTCAACCTTGAGCACTTTGGCGGTAGTCGTTCCGTCGGCGCCTGGATACGTCGCGAAAAAGTCATTGAAGGTGCGGTTTTCTTGAATCATGACGACGACGTGTTGGATCGGGGAAGCGGTCAATCGCGACTGAATGGTCGACGGTGAAGCGCCGGAAAAGGCCGGTGTAGGCATGCCCTGGCTGCAGCCGCTCAGAACGAGCGGCGTCGCCGCGATGAGCGACAAACATCGGCGAAGATCTAACGACTTCATTTATCGCGCTCCTTGATTGGCCCGGACCGTGTCGAGGTCGAGCGCTTGCCCGTGCGCGCCGCAAAGCCCTGCGCGGCGGGATGCGAAAGTGAACTTACCACTACTCTACGGCCTGGTCCGGGGCGCCGCAAGTAAGATATCTCGCGGCGGCGCGGAATCTCCGCTGGGCTTATGTCGACACTCGCTCCCGATCCCGACCCGCAAGAGACTCGCGAATGGCTCGACGCGATGCGCGGCGTGCTCGCCGTTGAAGGTCACGAGCGCGCACGTCAGCTCATCGCGCAGCTCGTCGATGAAGCGCAAAGCGGCGGCGCCCACGTTTCGCTCGGGCTAGCGACGCCATACGTCAACACGATCCCAGCCGACCGCCAGCCCGCCATGCCGGGCGACCGGGAGCTCGAGGCGCGCTTGCGTCACTATGTCCGCTGGAACGCGCTGGCCATGGTGGTGCGCGCAAACAAGATCAGCTCCGAACTCGGCGGCCATGTCGCGAGTTTCGCATCGGCGGCCACGCTCTACGACGTCGGCTTCAATCACTTCTTCCGCGCGCCGAGCGACCGATTCGGCGGCGATCTCGTCTTCTTCCAGGGACACTCGTCGCCCGGTGTCTACGCGCGGGCCTTTCTCGAAGGGCGCATTAGCGAGGAGCAGCTCGAACGCTTTCGTCAAGAGGTCGACGGCAAAGGCCTGTCGTCGTATCCGCATCCTTGGCTGATGCCCGGCTTTTGGCAGTTTCCGACGGTGTCGATGGGCCTCGGACCGATCATGTCGATCTACCAGGCGCGTTTCATGCGCTATCTTCACGATCGCGGCTTGCTCGACACCTCCGGTCGAAAGGTCTGGGCCTTCGTCGGCGACGGCGAGATGGACGAGCCCGAATCGCTCGGCGCCGTCTCGCTGGCCGGGCGCGAAAAGCTCGACGATCTCATCTGGGTTGTCAATGCAAACTTGCAACGGCTCGACGGCCCGGTGCGTGGAAACGGCAAGATCATTCAAGAGCTGGAAGGCGTCTTTAAAGGCGCCGGCTGGAACGTTATCAAGGTGATCTGGGGGAGCCGATGGGATCCGCTGCTCACGATCGATACCAGTGGCCGGCTCGTACAACTAATGAGTGAGTGCGTCGACGGCGACTACCAAACTTTCAAGTCGCGCGACGGCAAGTACGTGCGCGACGAGTTCTTCGGCCGCTATCCCGAAACCAAGTCGCTGGTCGAAGATTGGAGCGACGACGAGATTTGGGCGCTGCAACGCGGCGGTCACGACTCGATCAAAGTCTACGCCGCCTATAAAGCTGCCTTCGAGCATCGAGGCCAGCCGACCGTCGTCCTCGCCAAGACGATCAAAGGCTACGGCATGGGCGTCGCCGGCGAAGCGCAGAACATCGCGCACCAAGCCAAAAAGATGGAAGTCGAAGCGATGCGAACGTTCCGCGACCGCTTCTCGCTGCCCATCCCCGATGCCGATATCTCGGGCGAAAAGATCCCGTTCTATAAGCCGGCCGGCGATGCGCCGGAAATGCGCTACCTGCGCGAACGTCTCGCCGAACTCGGCAGCGTCCCGCAACGGCGAAAGAAATCGGTCGCGTTTACCGTTCCGCAACTGCCGGCCTTCGACGTGCAGCTAAAAGGTTCGGGTGACCGCCACATCTCGACGACGATGGCCTTCGTTCGCGTGCTCAATACGCTCGCGCGCGATAAGGAGATCGGTCCGCGCGTCGTACCGATCGTTGCCGACGAATCGCGCACTTTCGGCATGGAGGGCATGTTCCGCCAGCTCGGCATCTATTCGTCGGTTGGGCAACTCTACCGGCCGCAAGACTCCGAACAGCTGATGTGGTACCGCGAAGATAAGCTCGGCCAGATTCTTCAAGAAGGCATCAACGAGGCCGGCGCGCTCTCTTCATGGATCGCCGCCGGCACGTCGTACTCCAATCACAACCTTCCAATGATCCCGTTCTACATCTTCTACTCGATGTTCGGCTTCCAACGCGTCGGCGACCTCACCTGGGCGGCCGGCGACAGCCGCACGCGCGGCTTCTTACTCGGCGCGACCTCTGGGCGAACCACGCTCAACGGGGAAGGGCTGCAGCACGAAGACGGGAGTAGCCAGGTTGCCGCGTCCTTCGTTCCAAATTGCGTAAGCTACGACCCAACGTACGCCTACGAGGTCGCGATCATCGTGCAGGACGGCCTGCGCCGCATGCTCGCCGAGCAGGAAGACGTCTACTATTACATCACCCTGATGAACGAGAACTATCAACACCCGGCGATGCCCGAAGGCGCGCGAGACGGCATCCTGCGAGGAATGTATTTGCTGCATGGTGCGGGCTCCGACAAGAAAAAATTGCCGCGCGTGCAGCTCTTCGGCTCGGGTGCGATTCTGCGCGAAGTCCAGGCGGCTGCCGATCTGCTGGCCGACGAATGGAACGTGCTCGGCGATGTCTGGGCCGTCAGCAGCTTCAACGAGCTGCAGCGTGACGGTGTCGCGGCGCGGCGCTGGAATATGCTGCACCCGCAAGAGCGCCAGCGCCTTTCCTACGTTGAAGAGTGCCTGCAAGGCCGGACCGGGCCGGGCATCGCGGCGACCGACTACATTCGGACCTTTGCCGAACAGATTCATCCGTTCGTTGGCCGGCGCTATGTCGCGTTGGGAACCGATGGCTTTGGCCGCAGCGATTACCGGCGCAAGCTTCGCGAGTTCTTCGAGGTCGACCGGCATTTCGTCACGCTTGCGGCGCTCCAGGCGCTCGCCGACGAAGGCACGATTCCGAGAGAGACGGTCCAGAAGGCGCTCGAAAAGTACAAGATCGATCCCAATAAGCCGAATCCGATAACGGTGTAGATGAGCGATACGATCGAGGTTCGTGTCCCCGATATCGGCGACTTTAACGACGTGCCGGTCATTGAAGTGTTGGTCAAAACTGGGGATCGCGTCAAGAAGAACGATTCGCTGATCACGCTGGAAAGCGAGAAAGCCTCGATGGAAGTGCCGGCCGAGAGCGAGGGCGTCGTGCAGGACGTGAAGGTGAAGGTCGGCGACAAGGTTTCGCAAGGGACGCCGATACTCGTTTTGAGTTCCGGCGCGGCGGAGACCGCCAAAGCGCCGGAAGTCGCAACGGCCTCCGAAACCGCAAAGGTGTCGAGCGCGGCAGCCGCATCAGCTGCGCCCGCGACGATTGAAGTGCGCGTGCCCGATATCGGTGATTTCAAAGACGTGCCGGTGATCGAAGTGTTGGTGAAAGCCGGCGATCGCGTTAAGAAGAACGATTCGCTGATCACGCTCGAGAGCGAAAAGGCGTCAATGGAAGTTCCGGCGCAGGCCGATGGCATCGTACAAGATGTGAAGGTCAAGGTCGGCGATAAGGTCGCGGCAGGGACGCCGATTCTGGTGCTGAGTTCGTTGCAAGCCGCGCAGCCGGCGGCGCAGCCGCAACGCGCCGCGGCGCCTTCAGCGCAACCGGTGACGCCGCCGCCGCAACGTACCGAGGCACCTTCCGCGCAACCGCCGGCGGCGACCGGCTTCGTCCATGCGGGGCCGTCGGTGCGGCGGTATGCTCGCGAGCTCGGCGTCGAGCTTCAACGGATGCGCGGCACCGGACCCAACGGACGCGTTACGCGCGAAGACGTGCAAGGATTCGTTAAAGGCGCATTGCAGCGTGGAGGCGGTGACGGTGCGCCGGCTTTCGCGGGCCTGCCCGCGTGGCCGAAGCTGGACTTCGAGCAGTATGGTACGGTCGAGCGGCGCGCGCTTTCCCGCATCAAGAGGCTTTCCGGTCCGAACCTGCATCGCAACTGGGTCGGCATCCCGCACATCACCAACTACGACGAAGCCGACGTGACCTCGATCGAGGCGCTTCGCAGCGAAGTCAACGCCGAGCAGGCCAAATCCGGCGGACCGAAACTAACGATGCTCGCCTTCCTGATCCGAGCGTCGGTCGCGGCGCTGCAGCGCTTTCCGGAGTTCAACGCCTCGCTCGACGGGCAGGAGCTGATTCTGAAGCGTTACTACAACATCGGCTTTGCCGCCGATACTCCGGACGGGCTCATCGTCCCGGTGATCAAGAACGCCGACACGAAAGGCCTGATCGAGATCGCACGCGAGGCACAGGAGCTCGCCGGCAAGGCGCGCGAGGGGAAGCTGACGCTCGGCCAGATGCAAGGCGGCAGCTTCACGATCTCGTCGATCGGCGGAATCGGCGGCACGGCCTTTACCCAAATCGTCAACGCGCCCGAAGTCGCCATCCTGGGCGCGACGCGGGCCGCGACGAAGCCGGTTTGGGACGGCAAACAGTTCGTACCGCGACTGCTGCTGCCGATCAGCGTGAGTTACGACCATCGTGTGGTCGACGGCGCGGGTGCGGCGCGTTTTCTGGTCTACATCGCCGAGCTGCTCGCAGATTTCCGTCGCGTCATGCTCTAGCCGTTGCGCCATATATGACAGCAGGTGTCATATACGACCGTTACACTCGAGCTATGATTAACGGAATAGATATCGCCGCCTATTTGGTCAAAGACCCGCAAGCCGCCATCGCCTTCTATCGGGACGTGCTCGGCATGACGCCGACCGAAATCGACGACGAAGGAAGGGGAGCCGAGTTCACGCTCGCCGACGGGTCGACCTTTGGTGTTTGGAAACCGGAAGATGGCGAGACCGGGGGGGCCATCATGTTCGCGGTGAGCGATGCAAAGGACGCGGTCGAGCACTACCGCGCCCGCGGGCTGAAGCTTAGCGACGTCATGGAGTCGCCGGTATGCTTTATGTCCTTCGGAGCAGACCCCGAAGGTAACGCCATCATCATTCACCAGCGTAAATCCTGAGCGCACGCCGGGCCGTTGCGGCCACGGCGCCACGCAGCTGCGCCGGCTCGAGCAGCGTTGCGAACTCGCACCACGCGACCGTCTGAAAAACCGCAACCTCGGTCCCCGGGAACGTTACGCGCACCAGCGAGTGCCGTTTACCTCGGGAGACGATCTCGGCGGGCCAATAATAGGTCACGCGTTCGACGCTCGCGTTGCGAACGCGCAGCGTTGCGATGCAGTCGGTGCTACGCGAGACTTCGTTAAATCGGGTCGACGAGTCGCTCCAATAACGCTCGAGATCGAACGTTGCGGGCCGCTCGAAGCGTTCCGGCAGTTCTTCCAGCGTTTGGATTCGTTCGACGCGAAAACTGCGAAACTCGCCATCCTGACGCGCTACCACGTACCAGACGCCGGCTTTCGAAACCAGTCCCAACGGATCGATCGCGCGTGTGGAGAGCGCACGGTTGCGATCTGCGTACTTGATGCGAAGACGGCGGTCGTCCCATACCGCGCGCCGCAGTGCGGTCAGGAACTCGCGCGGAGGCTCGGGTTGATTCCAGCGCCGTCGATCGAGATGGATCCGCGCCCGTGACTTTTCGGCGGCGCGCTGCGCCACGTCGGCAAGTCCGCCATGGAGTTTTTCGAGCGCGCGGTTAAAGCCGCGCTCGAGCCCAAGGTCGGCGAGCGGACTCTCCCCCGAGACGAATAGCGCTCGAATTTCTTCCTCCGTGAAATGCGTCAGCGCCCGGCGATAACCGTCGGCGAGCACGATGCCACCGTTTGAACCGCGCTCCGCGTATACCGGCACCCCGGCCGCCGCAAGCGCATCGACGTCGCGGTAGATCGTTCGCTCCGAAACTTCCAGCCGTTGCGCGAGCAGCCGCGCGCTGCACTGGCGGCGCGATTGAAGCAACAACAACAGGGCGATAAGTCGGTCGGCTTTCACGATCTCATCAAACTACTACAAACATGACAGACCCTGTCAACTATCGGAAAAGGTGACCTTAGGCAAGCACTTAGGTCAACATCTGGCGAATCATAAGCCCACCCCCAGATATCCCGGGAGGGGATAGGCATGCAGGCACGAGTTCGCTCAATCGTCGGGCTGACGCTATTGGCGGTTTTGGCATGGGGATGCTCGGCGCTAGGAAGTCCCGCCTCAACGATGCCGCCATCCGGCCAACGCGCTGCCGCTCTATCCTGGCTCGAACGGATAAAGATCACCCAACTTGCGGACCTCCCCACCTATCCGTCGGGCTACTTTCCTACGGCGATAACGGTCGGCCCGGATCGAGCCCTTTGGGTCACCGACGATATCGACCAGGATTCCGGACCAAGTGCCGTCGCGCGCCTTACCAAGTCCGGCAAGCGAGCGAACACCTACTACTATCAAAACGACGCGAGCCCCGCGTTTGAGGACATCGTGGCCGGCCCCGACGGCGCGCTCTGGATGACCGATTGGGGAGACGGGCAGATCCTTCGGATGACGACAACGGGAACGTTCACGGTTTATCCCCTCGACGCCAGTCCGGCTGGAATCACCTCTGGACCCGACCATGCGCTCTGGTTCGTCGAGAACTACTTTCAGGGAGCCGCGATCGGGCGTATCACCACCAACGGCCGGATAACCCTTTTCAAAAAGGGGATTTCGAGCGGCGCCGGACTCCAAGATATCACGGTGGGCCCTGACGGCGCGCTGTGGTTCACCGAACAAATCGGCGACCGCATCGGACGAATCACAAAGCACGGCAAGATCACCGAGTACTCAGCAGGCATCACGCCGGGCTCCCAACCGTTCTCGATTGCCGCCGGTCCCGATGGAGCGCTCTGGTTTACCGAAATGGCCGGTGGACGCATCGGCCGCATAACGACAACGGGAAACGTTACCGAATACTCGGGCGGCATCACCCCGACCGAAGAGCCGAACGATCTTGCCGCCGGATCCGATGACGCGATGTGGTTCACCGAATACGAAATCGTTGGGTCGTATCACGTTACCGCGTCAAAAATTGGCCGCATCACGATGAGCGGCAAGATCACCGAATACTCAAAGATCCGTCCACGATCGGCTCCAACGACGATCGTACAAGGTCCCGACGGCAACCTGTGGTTCGTCGAAATGGACGCCAACCGTACTGGCCGCGTAACACTTTAAGCCAACGGCATTCGACTTCCGGTGGGAGGCACCAATGTTCCCTCGAATTTGCATAGCGCTCTTGCTCGGCGGGCTGGCCGCGTTCGTGTCGGCTTGCTCGAATGCGGGAAACCGGACGGCGCTCCCGTCGTTCTCTGCGCAAGAGTCTAGCGCTTCAGCCGCTCATGCACGAAGAGGCGTCAAGATCCGCGAGTTTCCAGACCTTCCGCAAACGAGTTCGTCAGGATACTTTCCGCTGGGCATCGCGTCGGGGCCGGACAACTCGCTCTGGGTTATCGACGACATCGACCTGGACTTCGGCCAAGGCGCCGTCATCGAGATCGCGACCACCGGAAAGCTGCGGCATGCGTACTATTATCCCGGAACGAGTTCGGGAGCGGCGTTCGTCGACATCACCGTTGGACCCGACGGCGCGCTTTGGATGACCGACGACAACAACGAGCAGATCATCCGGCTCACGACCAAGGGAGTGTACAGCAAATTCCCGCTGGACGTCTCTCCAATCTCCATTGCGACCGGCCCAGACAAGGCCATCTGGTTCACGGGTCAATCGCTAACGGGCGTTGGCTATGAAGTCGGCCGTCTAACGACCAAAGGCCACGTCACGATATATCCGCTATCGCAACAAACATGGGATATCGCCGCAGGGCCTGACGGCGCGCTCTGGTTTACGGAGATCTACGGGCCGCCCGGGATCGGCCGAATTACCACGAGCGGAAAAATCACGGAATACACCAGCGGCATCACGGGAGTGCCGGAGTCGATCGCGGCGGGTCCCGACGGGGCGGTTTGGTTCACCGAGGACGCGAGCGGCGGCGGCCGGATCGGCCGCATCACGACCTCCGGAAGCGTGACCGAGTATTCGCACGGGATTAGCCCAATGGAAAATCCCAACGGCATCGCGCCCGGTCCTGATGGGGCGATGTGGTTCACCGAGACCCGGCGCCCCTACGCGGCAGCAAAAATCGGCCGCATCTCGATGCAAGGCAAAATCAACGAGTATTCGCGAGGTCTCAATTCGCAGTCCGGCCCTTCGGATATTACCGCGGGACCTGACGGCAGAATGTGGTTCGTCGAAACCAAAGCCGACGAAACCGGGCGGCTTACCATTTAAGGATTGGAAGAAAGAACATGATACAACGAATTATAGTAGCCCTGCGCATCGGCGGTGTGGCTTTCCTTGCTGCGGGGTGTTCCGCTTCAGGAGTCAGCACGCCGCTGCCCAACTCCGCAGCGACAGCAAGCGGTTTAACCTCGCTAGCCGTTCCCGGAAAGGATCGCGTTAGAATCAGAGAGTTTTCGGACCTTCCGCAGTATAGCGACTACTATGGACCCAGCGCCATAACCAGCGCAAACGGCTCGCTTTGGGTCACCGACGACATCGATCAAGATTTCGGCGAAAACGTCGTGGTGCAGCTCACCACGTCCGGGAAAATGACGAATGCTTTCTACTACTCCGGCCCCATTAGCGAGGGCGCTTCGTTTCGCGATATCGTTCAAGGTTCCGACGGTAATTTTTGGATTGCCGACTCTTACAACGCACAGATCGTTAAAATGACCCCGCAGGGTTCGTTCACGAACTTTCCGCTGCCGAGCTATAGCTTTCCAGACAGTATCGTCAGCGGACCGGGCAAGGCGCTGTGGTTCGCGGTCCAGCCGGGTGCCGGCGCAGCCATCGGTCGTCTCACGGTGAAAGGACGCTTTACCCTCTATCCGGTCACCGTGACACCACAGGATATCGCGGTAGGATCCGACGGCGCGCTTTGGTTCACCGCGCCGTACAACAACGCCATTGGGCGTGTCACGACGGATGGCAAATTTACCGAATATACGAAAGGCATTAGCACCGGCGCGGACCCGTATTCGATTGCGCCGGGGCCCGATGGCGCCCTTTGGTTCACCGAAGCATTGGGCGGACGAATCGCACGCATCACGACGCACGGCAAGGTCACCGAATACTCGAAAGGCATCACGCCGACCGAAGAACCGGCCGATTTGACAGCCGGCCCTGATGGCGCAATGTGGTTTACCGAATTCGAGTCGTACGGTTCATACCAGATTCGCGCCTCGAAAATCGGCCGCATCGCGACAAACGGCAAGGTCCACGAATACTCTCGCGGGATCAATCCGAAAGCCGAGCCAACCACCATCACGCCGGGACCCGACGGCAACATGTGGTTCGTCGAATCCTCCGCCGACGAAACGGGCCGCCTCAGCCTCTAGCGACGCCTCGTCAGACGTGGGAAACGCGTTACGATTCGCCGTCGTAGTAGTCGAGGATGGGTTCGGCGCGGACGAGCGTATCGGTCGCGTCGACGAGCAGCTTCTTCGAATCGGGATAGAAGCAAACGTCGTCGTGGCTGGTATTTGCGATGAGGATTACCGTGGCAGGCGCGTCGCTGCGATTGACCAGCTTGTGCGCGCCGAACTCGCGGGTTGGAAAGGCGATGAGATCTCCCGCTCGCAGCTCCGTTGAGCCGTGCGGGGTTTCCAGGGTCGGACTTCCATCCCAAACGATGAAGAGCTCTTCCTCGGCCGTATGCCAATGTGTGGGGCAGAACGCATCACCCGGATGTAGGCGCGTCGCCCGGTAGCCAAGCTTCTCCGCGCCTAAGCGAAAGCCGACCTCCGCGTCGTCGCTACAGTAGTTTGCCGGGCCGGCGTCTCGACGAAACGGCAGCTCGTCGAGATTGACGATGTTGACTCGCGCGTCCGCGCGCCGCTCGAGGCAATCGTTGATCGCCTCGAATGCGCGACCAAAGATCGGCGCGCCGTCGCCCATGAGCAGATGGCGTGGATAGACCGCTCGCAGGCTGCGCAGCGATCGCGCCGCGCGCACCGGGTCGCTGAGCTTCTCGTCGGGCATCATCCGCAAAGAACCGGCGGGATCGCCCCAGAGCGCGTCCCCAACAATCACCGTTTGCTTCGACGGCAAGTGGAGAGCAAATTCGCCCGCCGTCTTGAGACCGTCGAGCGCGATGACGGTTGCCACGCCAACCGTGTCGGCGCCGCGTAGAATGCGGTCGGCGCGAACCGACATCTCACGCGCATCGGGCTCGCTCGCGGCGATGGGCGCCGCGAAACGCTGCGCTGCGGCGGCGGCCGCGCGCTCGTGGTCGCGATTGGTGATGACGATCCACTGTGCGCCACCCGATCCAAGGATCTGCTCGGCGTCAGCGTCGTCGAGCGGAAGCGGGTCGACGAGCAGATTCTCGCGGCCGTCCTGAACGAAGTACGAGTTAAAGTAGAGCCCGCGGTCGGGCTGCCACTGCGACCACATGGACACGCCGTCGATACAAGTGCGCTGCATTTAGCGTAAGGTCGGCATTATTGCTGCGGCATCCTTGGCAGCGGACGCGTCGTAAACGGGGCGCGCCACTTTCGATCGCCGACGGTCAAGACCCAGACGAAGGTTCCGTCGGGCGGCAGCGGCATCGGCGCGATGTTGACCGCGAACGGCACGTTGATGTCGGATCCAGGCTTCGTGCCGCTCGGACGCCCGACTTCGATCTCACTCTCCATGTGAAGGCCGGAGTAGTTTTCCGGCCCCGTCTGCAGCACCACCGGCGCACCGTCTGCGTCGAGAAGGTCGAGCGCCCACTCTATCTTGCGATTGGTCTCAGCCCACGGAACGTGCAAGATAAACGCCACCGCAGAAGGTGCGGTCATCGGGCTGCTCGTGTACGTCCAGCCGACGCCGAGCGCGTGCAGCTTGCCGTCGGGCGACGTCTGGGCCGAATCTGCGAGAAACAACGTGGCTTCCACTTCTGGTCCTTCGTTTCAACGGGACGATGCGAGCAAAAGACGCAAAACGAACTGCAAGATACCGCCATGACGATAATATTCGGCTTCGTTCGGCGTGTCGATGCAGACACAAACGTCGAACTCAATCGACCGGCCGCTGCGCGGATCGGTAGCCTTGACGTGGGCCTGCATTCGTGGCTCTACGCCTCCGGCAATGCCCGTGATGTCGAAGACCTCCTCGCCTTCCAGACCGTACGTACCACGGTTCGCGCCGTCGAGAAACTGGAGTGGAAGCACGCCCATGCCGATTAAGTTGCTGCGATGGATGCGTTCGAAGGAGTCCGCGATCACCGCCTTGATGCCGAGCAGATACGGCCCTTTGGCGGCCCAATCGCGCGACGAACCGGACCCGTACTCCTTACCGGCCAGGACGATCAGCGGCGTTCCGTCGGATGCGTACTTGCGCGAGGCATCGTAGATGGAGAGCTGCTCGTTGCTCGGTAGATAGCGCGTGAATCCGCCTTCGACGCCGGGCACGAGCGCGTTGCGTAACCGGACGTTCGCAAACGTGCCGCGTACCATCACCTCGTGATTGCCCCGCCGAGCGCCGTATGAGTTGAAATCGCGCGGCTCGATGCCATGCTGCATCAAATAGCGCCCAGCCGGCGTGTTACGGCCGATGCTTCCTGCCGGTGAGATGTGATCGGTCGTTACCGAATCACCCAAGACCGCAATCGCGCGCGCTCCCAGCACGTTTTGCAGCGGAGCCGGCTTGGCGGGCATGCCGTCGAAGTACGAGGGTCGCTTGACGTACTCCGACGCCGGGTCCCAGCGATAGCGTTCGCTCGGCGGGACGTCTAGCTCTCGCCAATTTTCATCGCCCTTGAACACGTCTGCGTATTCGCGTGCGAACATCTCTCCGCTGATGCACCGCGCCATCGTCGCTGCGATCGCGTCGTTGGTCGGCCAGATCTCTCGTAAAAAGACCGGCTTCCCATCGCTGCCGGTGCCGAGCGGCTCGCTCGTGAGATCGACGTCCATCCGCCCCGCGAGCGCATAGGCGACGACGAGCGGGGGCGATGCGAGATAGTTGGCTCGAACCTGCGGGTGGATACGCCCTTCGAAATTACGATTTCCCGAAAGCACGGCCGCGACGATCAGATCGGCATCGGCAACCGCCTCGGCGACGTCGCTGGGCAGCGGCCCGGAGTTCCCGATGCAGGTCGTGCAGCCGTAGCCGACGAGGTTGAAGCCGAGCCGGTCGAGATCGGCCTGCAATCCTGCCTTTGTCAAGTAATCGGTCACGACTTTCGAACCCGGGGCCAGCGAGGTCTTCACCCACGGCTTGGTTTCCAGGCCTCGCTCCGCAGCGTTGCGGGCCAGCAATCCGGCGCCGATCAGCACCGACGGGTTCGAGGTGTTCGTGCAACTCGTAATGGCGGCGATGACGACGGCGCCATCGTCGATCTGGTCCATCGCTGGAGCAACCGCAACGGTTCCGCCGCCGCCCTCGTCTTCGAAGCGGGAGACTGCGCCGTTGGTGCGATCGCGCGCTGCAACCCATTCTTGCAACGCGTGCTCGAAGGATTTTTTCACGTTCCCCAAAGCGACGCGGTCTTGAGGACGTCGCGGACCCGCCAGACTCGGCTCGACGCTTCCTAGATCGAGCGCGAGTGAATCGGGAAACTCCGGATCCTCAGCCGCGTCGCTCCGAAACAAGCCCTGAGCCTTGGCATACGCTTCGACCAAAGCGATTTGCTGCGCCGGACGTCCGGTTAAGCGCAGGTATTCGAGCGTCCGGTCATCGATCGGAAAGATCGCCACCGTCGAGCCGAACTCCGGCGACATGTTGCTGATCGTCGTGCGATCGACGACGGGAAGCGCCGAAAGCCCGGCGCCATAGAACTCTACGAACTTTCCGACCACGCCTTTGTGTCGTAACAGCTCGGCTACGGTCAGCACCAGATCCGTCGCGGTCACGCCCTCGCGAAGCGCGCCTTCGAGCCGAAACCCAACAACCTCGGGAATCAGCATCGTCACCGGCTGACCGAGCATCGCGGCTTCGGCTTCGATGCCTCCGACGCCCCACGCGAGCACGCCCAGCCCGTTGACCATCGTCGTGTGCGAATCGGTGCCGACCGCCGTATCGGGATAGGCGAGCGGATCGCTGGAAATGTCCGCTGCACCGAAGACGACGCGCGCGAGATACTCGATGTTCACCTGGTGCACGATCCCGGTGCCGGGCGGAACGACGCGCAGTCCGGCAAGCGCCGACTGCCCCCACTTCAGAAACGCATAACGCTCGCGGTTGCGCTCGAACTCGAGATCGGTGTTCTTTGCCAATGCGTCATTCGAGCCGAAGTAATCCGCCTGAACCGAGTGATCGACGACGAGCTCGACCGGCTGTAACGGATTGATCGCTTTGGGATCGCCGCCCATTTGCGCCATCGCGTCGCGCATCGCTGCCAGATCGACGACGCAGGGTACGCCGGTGAAATCTTGCAACAAGACTCGCGCAGGCCGAAAAGCGATCTCTCGTTCGTTACGTTGACGACCGCTCCAGCGAGCCAACGACTCGATGTCCTCGCGGCGAACCGTTTCGCCGTCTTCGAATCGCAAGAGATTCTCGAGCAGAATCTTGAGGGAAAATGGCATGCGCGCCAATTTCGCCAAACCGGACTGCTCCAGCGCGGCGAGTCGGAAATAACGATACGTGCGCTCGCCGGCGCGGAGCGTATCGAGCGCTCCGAAGCTATTGGGGTGTCGATCCATCGGACACGCGTACTTTGGGATCGCCCTGCGCGTAGCCTTCGATCTTCAACGTCGCTTCACCGGAGAGCAGCCGCCAAAGCGGTCCCGCCACAAGCGCGAGACGCCACGGTTGCAATGCGAGCGCGCGCTCGAAGCTCGCTCGATCGGAGGGAACTTCGCGCGCCACCCGTTCGAGCGCGGCGCGCGGTACGACCAAACTCGCCGGCAGGGCCGCATCGCGAGCGATCTCTGCAATCGCGGCGCTCAATAATGAGACGAGCGCGTCGCGTGCCGGCGCGGTGGGGCGGGTTGGCCGTTGCGGAAGGTCTGCTTCGTCGAGAGCCTGTCCGCGTGCGACGGCTTGCAGGATCGCCGCGCCCAGCTGGCGCTTCATGCCGGCGTCGAGACGCCGCAGCTGTGCGAGATCTTCGAGATGCGCCGGCTTGAGGGTCGCCAGTCCGGCCACCACGTCGTCGGGCAGAATGTAGCGAACCGGCAGATCGCGTTCGCGCGCGGTGCGATCGCGGAGCTTCACCAGTTCGTTAAGAATTCCGAGCTCGCGCCGGCTCATACGCGACGCCCCCGGAATGCGAAGGTACGCGCGCCGCTCGTCGGTGCGGTAACGCTCGATGTCGCCGAGCTCCGAACACTCCTCGTAGACCCACTCATAGCGTCCTCGCTTCTCGAGCGCCGGACGCTCCGCGTCGTAGAGCGGCAACAAATATGCGACGTCGCCCACGAGATAGTCGATTTGAGGCGCCGTGAACGGGCGCGTCGACCAATCGCTGACGGTCTGCGACTTCGCCAGCCGCACACCGCAGACGCCGCGTACCAAATCAGCAAGAGAGACCTGCATGCCGTAACCGAGAAACGCGGCGGCCACTTGCGTATCGAAGACTCGCGGCGGCACGAGGCCGAATCGGTCGGCGAAGATCTTCAGATCTGCCGAGAGTGCGTGCCCGACGACCGTCGTTTGCGTAAGCGCGAGGGCGAGCGGCCGCAAGTCGGGCAACGCCAACGCGTCGACGATCGCGGCGCCGTCGTCAAATGCGAGCTGCACGACCATGAGCCGCGGCGAGTACGTTCGCTCGGCGTGAAACTCCGTGTCGAGAGCAACGCGCTCTGCGTCGGCGACCCGCGCGCTAAGTTCGTCGAGCGCTCGGCGGTCAGCGACGATCAGCGGCTCCGTCACGGCTTCGGCGACTCGCGATGGTGGAAATGAAAGTGCGGGCAGCGATGCGTTTCGCAATAGTGGCTCGCGTAGTGGCGTGCCCGCGCTTCATAGCCGTGCACCGCAATGGTAACGCGATCGCCGAAGATCGTCAGCAACGCGCAGATCGGAATAGCGATGGCGCACATCGTCCAAACGTGAACCCATATCGGGACGCGAAATGCCGCGGCGGTTGCCGTCGCCACGGTGCCGCCGAATCCCGGGATGATCCGCACGGAGAGTAAAAATGCGGGCGAGCCGACGGGAAACCGTTTCACCCATGCGGGCAGTCGCGCCAGGTAATCTTCAAGGCGCCAAGCCTGCGTTGCGTGAGTATTGATCCAGTAGCCGAGCAGCGCACCGCCGATGAGGCCGAAGATGTCGACGAGCGTTCCCCTCACCGGCCCAAAAATCGCTCCGTTCATGATGGCTAGCGCGTCGGTCACGGAAAACGGTGCGGCGGCGACGACCACGAAGATGGCGACGGCCAGCGGATAGGCGAATGGACCGATCGTTCGGATCATGTGGGAGACATGGGGCTGATGGCGGATCACCAGGTACGCGAGCGCGAACGAAGCGGCGAGCATCGCGAGGGCGGCGATCTTTCGAAAGAGGTGGTTCAAACGATGCTTTTGCGGGGAGTTATCACATTGCTGTGCGGTGTTGGTCTCTACACCTCGCTTTTCATGCTGAATAAGAGCCGGCGAGCCGCGCGGGGCGAAATCGAGGGTCCCAGCGTCGTAAAAACGCCGAGGGCTCACCTTTTCGGCGTTCCTAATTCGCTGCTCGGGTCGCTCTACTACCCGGCACTCGGCCTCGCGGTCTGGTTTGCGCAGGGACGCCTAATGACGATCGTATTGCTCGCAGCCGTCGTCCTCGCCGCGGCCACATCGGCGGTACTCGCCTATTCGCTGCTCTTTGTTACGCGCCGGGAATGCGCGTATTGTTGGGCGTCCCATGCCGTCAATTGGGCCCTTCTTCTCATTTGTGGGTGGTTATTTCTCGCGGGCTCTTGAGTTTTGGCATCCGACTTTGGTAGAATCTGCCTCTCTGGTTCGGACGGCAGAAACGGTTGCCGAACCGCCTGGAGAGAGGGCCGGACGCGTAGCGATTAGTCTACAGTCCGGTGAACGGCAGATTGATCGGGGGCTGCGCGAGTGCGTGGCCCCTCTGCTCGTTCGAGGGCCGCGATCATTGCGCGATAGACCGGATCTTGGGTCGGGCTCGCCGCAAACCAGGCGTCGAGCATCTCCTCGGCGACGGGCGCGGCGGTCGCACGAATGCTCAGGCAGAGCACGTTCGCGTCGTTCCACTCGCGAGCTCCGCCGGCGGTGGCGGCGTCGCCGCAAAGCGCCGCTCGGATGCCCGGCACCTTGTTGGCCGCGATGCTGACACCAGTCCCGGTCCAACAACAGAGGACGCCGTACTGCGCTTCGCCTCGCGCAACACACTCGCCAACGGCGCGCCCGACCGACGGCCACGCTTCGTCGCTGCCCGGTGTTAGCGCACCGAAACGCACGACTTCAAAGTTTCGCCCACGCAACCAGCGATCGATCGCCTCGGGGAGCTCTCCCGCAATATCGCTGCCCAGCGCTACTCGCATCGTCGAGAGGTTTTCGCCAAACGCTGGCGGCAGACTTGTGGTTCCATGAATCCGGTGCGTCTGGCGGCGACGGTCATACTTGCGCGAGCGCCATTCGAGCTCTATCTGACGCGTCGAAGCGCAAGCAGCGCCTTTGCTCCGGACGCCTACGTCTTTCCCGGGGGCACGAACGAGCCGCAGGATGCATCGCAAGCGGCACAGGACCGAACGCTGGGACTCGAGCCCGAGCGTGTCGACCGCGAGTTTCGAGCCGCGGTCTCTTCCGATTTAGCGTGCGACGAAGCGGCCATCGATCGCGCCGCCGCGCGAACGCTTCTCGTTACGGCATTGCGCGAACTCTTCGAAGAGGCCGGCGTGCTTTTTGCGCGCACTGCCGGCGGTGTAATGGTTGACGCCCGGAGCATCGACTCCGAGCGCTTCGCGCGCGAGCGCGTCGGCATCCGCGAAGGGACGCTAACGTTCGCCGCATTCTTGGATGCCCACGATTGGTATGCAGACGCGCGGGCGCTCACGCTCTTCTCGCACTGGATCACGCCGCGCAGCGAACCACGCCGCTATAACACGCACTTCTTCTTTGCGATCGCACCGCCCGATCAAGCTGCATTTGCCGACAGGGTCGAGACGCACGACGGCATGTGGATTGCACCCAACGATGCGCTCGCGCGTTACCGTCGCGGCGAGTTGCACCTCGTCTACCCGACGATCAAGCACCTCGAGCGTCTCGCGGCATTCGACTCGCTCGATGCGGCGTCGACCTTTGCCCGCGCCAAGCCCGTTCTGACGATTGTGCCGAACGATGCGGGCGCCGATTTCGAAATTCCGGCAACATTGGAGGATGCGTGGTAACGACCATACGCGCGCCCAATCCATCGGCGATGACGCTGCAAGGCACCAACTCCTATCTGGTTGATTGCGGCGACGGCGATGCGCTCGTGATCGATCCCGGTCCGGCAACCGGCGGGCACGTACGCGTACTCATCGAAGCCGCGGCGCAGCGCGAGCTCGCGATACGAGCGATCCTGCTTACGCACGGTCATCCGGACCACACGCTGGCCGCCGTCCCACTTGCCAAAGCGACGGGGGCCACCGTCCTTGCGCATCCGAACAGCCGAGTTGCTCGCGACGCCGACCTGCCCCTCGAAGGCGACCTACGGGTGGGCAGCGTTGCCCTGCGAACGGTCGACGCACCGGGTCACACGTTCGATCACGTGGTCTTCTACCTGCCCGAAGCGCGCGCGCTCTTTACCGGCGACGTCATTCTCGGCGAAGGCACGACGGTAATCGCGCCGCCCGGCGGAGCGATGCGCCCATATCAGCGTACGCTGGCGCGGTTAGCCGGCGAGTTCGGCGATGCACGCATCATTTACGGCGGCCACGGGCCCGTCGTCACCGACGCGCCCGCCAAGATTTCCGAGTACATCGCCCACCGCCAAATGCGCGAGGATCAGATCCTCGACGCACTCCGCAAGGGGCCGTCGACGATTCCCGATTTGGTGCGACGCATCTACTCGCCGCAGCGCCAAGTACTCTGGCCCGCAATGGCACGGCAGATTTTGGCGCACCTGATCGCCCTTGAAAGCGAAGGCCAAGTGATCGCGCGGCGACTCGACCGGCCGATGACCTCGGAGGAGGCCGCGATGCTCAATCCCAAGATCGAGGAGATCCTCGGCCCGGAGGAAGCCGCAGTCGTCATCGCGGAGCTGGGCACCGAGCTACGTTTGGAATCGCTCTATGAGTACTCGTTCGTGGAGGCCGCACAATAGATGTTGACACAGCCGATTCGCCGCACGATGCTGCTCGCCGGCATCGCCGGATTAGCTTCCTGTTCTCAGGCCGGCGGCCCGACCGTTCTTCCGCCGCCGCAGAACGCCTTGCAAACGGCCTGTTATGTCACGAAGATCGATCCTACCAAGGTTCAGGCGACCATTACTTTCTACGGGTGGCCCGACAACGCGCCGCCCGGCAACAAAATCGCTCATCCCATTCTCCACAAACACGCCGGCGGCGACGGAACGTACTGCAACCCGACGACGTTTGCGACCGAGCGCGCCAACAACAAAGCGATCCCGTACGGAATCAAGATCTACGTCCCATTTTTGAAACAATACTTCATCCGGGAGGACTTGTGCACGACGTCGGGAGGACCGTCCGGCAGCGGCAGCAACGGCTGTTACGGGCTTTGGTTCGATCTCTGGGTCGGCGGCAACAAGGTTTCGAAAAAGCACGCCGTGTTCGCGTGCGAGCGGGAACTGACGCCAAACCATGATGTGCCGGTCATTCTGTGGCCGCGCGACGGACTGCCGGTATCGCATCCGGGACCAATCTATCGCAACCAACCCCCGCCCGACGGCTCGTGCGACGGTAAGCCCGAAATGCGAAGCTAGGCGACGCTGAGCACGATTTTGCCGAACTGATCCGAGTGCTCGAGTCGGCTAAACGCAACGGTCGCATCACGTAACGGGTACACGTGGTCGACGACGGGCCGCAGCGCTCCGTCGAACAACGCTAACATCGCGCCAAAGTCCTGCGGGCTTCCCATCGACGTTCCCAAGATCGTGACGTGTTTCCAAAAGAGCGGAAACATCTTGATCGTGGCATCGCCGTTCGTACCGCCGTAGACGACGATCCGGCCGCCCGGGCGCACGACGTCGAGCGCTTTGCGCAGCGTTTCACCTCCCGAGGAGTCGATGACCAGATCGATCCTCTCTGCCCGTAGCTGTTTCGACCATTCCGGCACCGTCACGTAGTTGATCGCGAGGTCCGCGCCAAGTGATTGAGCCCGCTCGAGCTTCGCGTCGTTGCTCGACGTTACGATCGCTCGCGCGCCGGCGTGTTTGGCGAAGAGCAACGCGAGCGTCTGCACGCCGCCGCCGACGCCCGTAATCAGAACGGTTTCGCCGCGCTGCAGCGCGCCACGCGTGAAGAGTGCGCGATAGGCGGTCAGTCCTCCCAATGGAATCGCGGCTGCCTCCTCCATCGAAAGCGCCGCCGGCTTCGGGTAGACGTTTTCGGCCGGCACCGCGACGTATTGCGCGAACGTGCCGTCGCGAGGCATCCCAAGAATCGTCTCGTGGCCGGCATCCCAGACGCGTGGATTGTCGCCCCAACCAAACATCGGATCGATTACGACTTCGTCGCCGGCGCGCAGATCCCCGAAGACGGCGCCAAGGCGTGCGATCTCGCCGGCACCGTCGGCACCAAGCGTTACGGGCAGTTGCAACTTCGGATAGAGACCTTGCGTGATGAAGAGGTCGCGCCGATTGAGCGCGGCTGCACGAATGCGAACCAGCACCTCATCCTCGCGGATCTCCGGAACGGCGATCTCGTCGATCTGCAGTTGCTCGGGGCCGCCGATCTCGTGCAGGCGGACCGCGGTCATCGTTGCCATTACTCGTGGAAGGTCATGATGAACTTTAGCGCCGCCGGCTGAATGAAGAGTGCGTCGGTGGGGACGTCGGCAAGAAACTGCGAATTTCCAGCTCCCGCGTAGAGGCCGCGATACGGAACGCCGGCGTCGTAGAGGGTGAACGGTCCCGAAGCCGCGTTGAACAAATTCGTCACCGCGACGGTGAAGTCCAAGTGTCCGAAGTTCTTACCGACGGCGCCATCCACGAGCGTGTATGGCGGCTGATTGAGCGTGTTATTCTTTCCGGCAAAGGTGAGCGCGGTAGACGCGTGCCAGCCGTCCCGCGCCCAAGTGAGCATCGCCGAGCCCTGCTGCTGCGGAACGCCCAAGAACTGCTGGTAGTCGATCAGCGTTCCGCCCGAGGTCGGGTTGGAGACAAACGGTCCCAACGCGTACGGATAGGCGACGTTCAGGCCGTACGAAAAGGTCGCGACGAGGTTCTGCCGCGGGAACGACTGCTTGTAGCGCGCTTCGGCGCCCTCATACACGGCGTTGCCGATGTTGATCGGGATTTCGTAGGCGAAGCCGAGCGGCGTGCCGCAAAAACTTACCGCGCCGCCGCCGGGGTAGTAGTTCTCGATCGTATCGCGCAAATTCGAGCGATAGATCGAAACGTCGAGATTTGAGGTGTGCGAAAACAGGTGAGAAAAGCCGAGCTCGTACTCAGTCGCGTGCTCCGGGCGCTCGAGCGGATTGCCGTTGGGGACAACGCAGTTCGCATCTTTGGGTCCGAGCGCCGGGTTTGGCTGCAGCTGACCGTCCACGACGACCGCCGGAAAGAAGTAGCGCTCGGCAAGCAGCGGCGGCCGGAACCCGGTGCCGACCGAGAAACGCACGTCGCTCGAGGTGCCGAGATCCTGGCTCACACCCACTCGCCAATTCAACGTGTTCCCAAAGGTCGAGTAGTTGGCGTCGTAGAGTCCGCCTGAGAGCCGGAGCGTATTACCAATCTCTTGCGAGCCTCGAAGGAAATACGAGTTGATGCTCTGGGCTTGCGTTTCGGTTATCCCTAGACCAGTGAGCGCCTCTTGACGTAAGTATCCGCCAAACGAAAACTCGCTCTCGTCGAAAGTTCTTCCCCAGGAGAGGCCTTCGTTGTACCGCGTGTCGAGATGCGAGGCATCGTAGGGCGAGAGCGCGCCGCCTTGAAAGTCGATGTTGTTGTCGCTCGCATAAAAATCGGCCAACAGTGTACCCGATCCAAGCGGCGTACGCGAATAGGTGTCGTAAGCGCGAATGCTCTGCGCGAAGTTTGCACTTCCTTGCCCGACGTGATCGCCGAAGACCGGATTGGCGACCTCGTTGGGACCGCCCGACGCGGACGGTGAAAACGCGCACGCCGGGCCGGGGCCACTAAAGACGCAGGTCTGGTTACCCGCGATTCCGTTGAGCGCGCTCGATTCGTCGCGATTGTCGCCTAACGTAAAGACGCGAAACCCAAGGTCGGCACTTTGCGAGAAGTTGTAGTCGAGATTAACGAGTCCGAGCATGGCGGAGATCGTGGAACCGAGGTGCGTGAAAAACGGACAGTTCGGAGTCTTCGTCTTCGTCGCCGGACCGCAGTAGATCGGCAGATTGTTGGATGGAACGACCCAGGAAAACTGGTTCACTTGGCCCGTCTGCTGGAAATCGTTGCCGGCCAAAGCGTAGCCGAGTTTTCCGATTGTGCCGGTTGCATTGAGCCAGCTCTGCGTCATGCCGTACGAGCCGGCCGAGGTGGAAAAGTTGAGATGTTCCTCCTGCGTCGGGCGCAACGAAACCAAGTTCACCGCGCCACCGAAGGTGTTGCTCCCCTCCGAATCGGTTGGCCCAAGACCTTCGGTCACGTTGACGCTGTTGAAGGCCGGTACGCCAAACTGTGAGAGATCGATATCGCCGGTATTCCCATCGTTGAGCAGCTGGCCATCGAGCGTAACCATCGCTTCGGAAGGGTCGGGACCCCGCAGCGAAACGACCGCCGGCGTGGTGGGAGCTCCGGCGTCGGGACGCTGAATGATCACCGACGGGACCTGCTGCAGCCCTTCCAGGACTTGCGTGTAACCGAGTGCATCCATTTGAGCGCGCGAGACGTCCATCTCGGGAATCACGTCGCGATTCAACGTAAACCCGCTGTTGACGGTGACCGAACCGATGGTGCGCAGTTTCGGCGTATCGCTCGGTTCCAGTACAACCTCGATGTGCGAACCCTCCGCGACTTCGCCCGTGTTGACCGTGACCGCCGCGTAGCCATAGGCGACAACCGTGAGATCGTAACGGCCCGGCGGTATTACGACGGAAAAATTGCCTTTCGCGTCGGTCGTCGTTTCGACGATCTTGGGACCTCGCAACGTAAGCGTGGCCCGAGCAATCGGTGCGCCGCTTGGCGCGTGCACGGTGCCACCGACGAGACAGCAGACTGCAACGAGAATTGGGAGCATAGCCGGCGTGGCTTCGCTCACTCGGCCATGCCAGGCCTTCCGGCGCGATGCGACGTAGAACGGAGGCGATGAATAACGGGGCAAGGCGACTTCGCGCGTTCTTTCGGGGTCTCGCGCGGGTTCAACGGACTTTCACCATCGAAGCCGGACCGCTGCGAGCGAGCGGCGTGCCGGCGGTACTGCTCGGCGTGACGGGCATCATTTTGGCCAGCGGCGTCACGGCGGCGCTTGCGAAGGGAGCGACGCGTCTTCCCGAGACGCTCGGCCAAGCGCGCGGCCTCGCCGAAGCGTTGAACGCGCGTGCGCCGCGTCTTAAATCGTGATCGAAAACAAAACGCTGACCGAGCTGATTCGCGCCGCGATTCCCGACGCGGAAATCGGCATCTTCGACCGCACCGGAACGATGGATCATTTCAACGTGACCGTGCGTTCGAGAGAATTCGGTGGAAAGACGCTCATCGAGCAGCACCAGTTGGTCTATGGCGCGCTCAAAGGTGCGCTCAAAGACGGCCGCGTACACGCGGTCGAGCTCAAAACGATCGTTGCGGAGGAGTAAGCGACTGATGGATTACCAAGAAGAGATCGAACGCGAAATTGCTGCGAATCCGATCTTAGTCTACGGCAAGGGAACGAAAACGGCGCCGCGCTGCGGCTTTACGCTGGAGACGATCGAGTTTTTCGATCGCTTTGGGTATCCGTTCGAGGTGATCGACGTGCTGGAGAACGCACCGAAACGCGAAGCGCTCGCGGAAATGACCAATTGGCCAACGCTTCCGAAGGTCTTCATCGGGGGCGCGTTCTACGGCGACACCGACATTCTCGGGCCAATGGCGGCAAGCGGCGAGCTGCAAACCAAGCTCGAAGAAGTCTTCGGCGGTCCCAGCGAGCAGCGAGAGACGATCCAGCTGCGCTAGTGGTCTGGAACGCCACTCATGCCATATAGAACGATCATCTCGCCGGAGGCGCTCGCCGAGCGAATCGGCGAGCCCGAAGTGATCGTGGTCGATTGCCGGCACGCGCTCGCGGACTTCGCGCTCGGGCGCCGGCTCTACGACGAATCCCACGTACCCGGCGCCTTTTTCGCGGCGGTGGAAGAGGATCTCGCCGGTGCGAAGACCGGCGCTAACGGACGCCACCCGCTGCCAAACCCCGAACGGTTCGCGCACTTCTTGCGCGCGCTTGGCGTCGACGACGCGACGCAGCTTGTCGCCTACGACGCCGGCGGCGATATGTTTGCGCCGCGCCTCTGGTTTCTGGCGCGCTGGATCGGACATGATGCGGTTGCCATACTTGACGGCGGGTTCACGGCGTGGGTCGCGCACGGCTATCCGGTTACCGCCGCTGTCTCCGAATCGACGCGCGAAGGGAACCTCACGATTCGGCTGCATCCGGAATACCTCGTCGATGCGGAGTATGTGCGCGAGCATCTGGAAGATCCCGCGATGCAGCTCGTCGACGTGCGCGCGAGGGAGCGCTATACCGGTGAAGTCGAGACGATCGATCCCGTCGCCGGACACATCCCGGGTGCCGCTAACCGCTGGTTCAAAGAGAACTTCGGACCGGAAGGCCGGCTCAAATCACCCCAGACGCTGCGCGCGGAGTTTGAACGCGCCGGACTCGAACCCAAACGCACGGTGCATCAGTGCGGCTCGGGCGTTTCCGCCGCAGTAAGCCACCTGGCGATGGAGCACGCCGGTCTCGAAGGCTCGCGCGTCTACGGTGGATCCTGGAGCGAGTGGGTCGCCGACCCGTCACGCCCGATCGCGAGGGGCGATGAGGGATAAACCTGCACGCAGCTCTCGGTCGCGTCGCTCACCATCGGCTGCATCGCGTACGATTTCGTGCCGAACTGGTCGTTTGCGATATTTTGCCACTGACATGCATCGGCGATCTCACCATTGCTCCCGCTCCATCCGCTGAAGGGATACGGATCGGTAATCGTCTCGCCGTACTCGTGCCCCGCCATGATCGTCATGCCCTCGTCCATTCCGCTTTCGTCGGACGGCGGCTTGATGATGTTGGCACCGCACTTGATGCCGCTGGTAGCATCGGTCATGTAGGGTAGATTCGCGTAGGGAACGAGCTGCTTTCCGTACGACGTGTCGCTATGGTACGAACACCAGATCGTGCCGAACCCCGCTTCGCTATGGCCGTGCGGCGTGGCGACGATGTAGACGCCGTTAGGATCGAATCCAAAGTGGGCGACGCCCCGTAAGGACTCGGCGGCGACATCGGCATCGGTGGGATGTTTTGCGATCGGCGACTCGTCGTCCCAGCTACCGCCGAACTGATTCGCAGCATTCGTGATGTATTTCTTCTTTTTTCCGGTGTTCTCGTAGTACTGCGTCTCGATGTTATTGTGACCGCTGCCTCCCATGTTTTTCGTATATGTCTCGAGCAGCGGTGCCAGCTTGTTGGCGTCGCCGTACTTTTTATAATCCCAGAAGATGAGGTAAAACTTTGGCGCGACGGTCACGAGGCCGCCCTGGTACGGCACGAAAGGAATCTCCGCCGGCGTGATCTTGGCTTGCGCGCCGCGCACGAGCGCGTAGTGGGGCCGGTGGTAGAGCACGCCATGGGCATAGATCCAGTCCGGACCGCTGGCAGCAAACGACGTAGATGGAGCAACGTTGGTCGCCGCGCCGCACCCCTGTAGTACTGCGGCCAGAAGAAATGCGAGTCCGGCGGTGCTGTGAGAAAACTTTGACATACGGCCTCTCTTTTAGTCGTTGGAAGTACGGGGGTTAGCGGTTAACGGGAGGTGGAACGGCAAACGGTTTCGCGATTGCGCCGGCCGGCGATGCCCGGAGCTTTTCTAAATCTTCCGGCGTCGGCGCTTGAGAAAAATCCCGGCACGTGTCGACGAAGCAGTAAAATCCGAACGGTTCGTCTGCGCGATTGACGAACTGGTGGAGTTCGAGGGGCGCGATGTAGACGACGTCATTCGGCCCGATCTCGGTGGCGCTATCGCCGACGATTGCGTAGCCGAATCCACGGCGGACGATAATGTAGTGCTCGTGCTGATGTTTCTCCAGACGCGACGCTGCGCCCGGCTGCACTTCGAAGTAGCGCAGTTCCATGCTCGGTCCCGGCTCGCTTGGGTTGGCCTTACGGTTCCCAACGATCGTGTGGCGGGCGACGCCAGTACCGATCGCCTCAGGAGTATAGCCTGCCGGCTCGACGCCGTCCCAACCCTCGGAAGTTGCTCGAATCACTCGCCGCTGCATCGCCGCCCCACGATAGCACATTGGCCGCACGCGCCGCCAGGGCATGCGCGGCGATCCTCGAAGGAGCGCTTCATGCGAACGATTTTTCGTGCGGCATGCCGCGCGCTTTGCCCAAGCGTCTTTGCCGCACTGCTGGCCGCATGCGGCACCGCGCAACCCGCAGTCAACCCTGCGGTTGGACAACCGCAAAGCGCTTTACGAGTTCCGAGTCACGGTACGAGCGGCGCGCTGCTCTACGTCGCCGGGAATCACGTCATACAAGTCTACACCTACCCGGCCGGCTCACCGAGCGGATCGTCGAACACGCCGGGCGCGGTCACCGGGATCTGTTCCGATGCAAACGGCAACGTCTTCATCACCGAGGCTCCGAAAAAATCGTCGCACGCCGGCACCGGTTACGTCCAAGAGTACGCGCACGGCGGCACGAGCCCGATCGCTTCGCTGCAGGTTCCTGCGGGGGAGATGCCGATGGATTGTTCCAGCGACGCGACCACCGGAAGTCTTGCCGTCACGCAACAGAAGAGCTCGAACTATGCTCCCAGCGTCGCGATCTATTCGGGCGGCAGCGGCACGCCCAAGATCTTGCAGACCGACGCCATCGGCGCCGATCCGCAATGCGGCTACGACGACGCCGGGAATCTCTTCGTCACCAGCGGCGGTAACGTCGGCGCGGAGCTCGCTGCCGGCAAGAGCTCGTTCAACACCGTGACGCTCGACCGGACGCTCGGCGGGGTGAAGCACGCGCAGTGGGACGGCAAATACTTTGCGCTGCAATCCTTCCAATCGAAACACCATAACGGCGAGATCGTCGAAGAACGCATCTACCGCGTCCAAGTCTCGGGCTCGACCGGAAAGATCGCCGGCATCACCGAGTTTAAGAACTGGCCCGAAAAAGTCTCGGGCAGTTCGTGGATCGATGGCGGGACCATCGTCGGGACACCCGCGTCCGAGCTTGCTTTTTGGAAATACCCCGACGGCGGTAAAACGATGAAGGTCATTCATCTGAAGAGCCACATGATGGCGGTGACGCTCAGCTCCGGTAGCTAAGAGATAGGCTCCTCGTGCCGCGGTACTGGCTGCTAAAGACCGAGCCGAGCGCCTATTCGTTCGAACGACTTCACGCCGACGGTACGACGCCGTGGACCGGTGTGCGCAACTTTCAAGCGCGTAACAACATGATGGAGATGCGGATCGACGATCTCGCGTTCTTCTACCATTCGAGCATTGCGGAACCGGCCGCCGTCGGCATCTGTAAAGTCGTCAAAGCCGCCTATCCCGATTTCACCCAATTCGACCGCAGCAGCGAGTACTTCGACGGTCGCACCAAGGACGGCAAATCAATTTGGTTCATGGTCGACGTCGCCTACGTCGAAGCGCTCGCGCATCCGGTGACGCTGGCGCAAATGCGCGCCGAGCCGCGGCTCGTGGGAATGGCGTTGTTGCGCCGCGGACAACGCCTCTCCGTGCAGCCGGTGATGCCACACGAATGGAAGATCGTACTCGAACTTTCCTACGGGTGAGGAGTCCGCAGCGGAGCGGGACTGAACGCCTTCGTCAGTAGGAAGAGATAACGCGCCGGGCCGAGGACGTTGCCGATGGTTCCGGCCGATTGTCCGTTAATAAGCGGAATCGTTACCGACCGACATATACGCAACGCCGAACGGCGGCTCGTGGAGCGAGTTATTCTTTCCGTAGAGCGTCTCGCCGAAGAGGGCGAAGGTGCCGTTGCGGAAGCGATAGGTGAGTCGCGCGTCGCCTTGCAGGTACGGCACCGCCTGGTTCGAGACGCCGGTCGTCGTCGACCCGGTGTTATTGACGAACTCGCCGATATAGTTTTGGCCGGCGATGATGCCGAGATTGTTGTTATACGTTTTTGGAACTCCCGGAACACACCCTGGGGCTCCGCAGTAAAAGCCCGGCGGCAGATTGTAGGCATAGCCGCGTTGCGTCGATCCGGCGAGCGAAAATCCCCAACCGGCCGGCGGCGTTCGCTTTATCGTAAGCTCGATGCCCTCATAACGCGCGTTGCTGAGATTGACGTTCTTGGAGACGTAGAGCGGAACGCCTTTGGCGCCGCAGATCGAGACCGGGCAAGTCCCATTGAGATACGTCTCGGTCAAAAACTGATTGAAGAGATTGGTCAGGTAGAAGTCTGTGCTGGCAAACGTTACGTTGTCTCTAAACGCGTAATCGGCCCCGACATCGTAACCAAACGCGGTTTCCGACTCCAGCGTGCGGGAGTTGATAGTCTGCGTCGCATACGCGCCCGGTCCCGAGTGCGACGGCGGGACGATCTGATTTGCCTGACTCAGCAGATCGAGGAATGGCGGCGCGATCGAGAAACTGCGTCTGGCCGACCGCGTAGCTCGTCGCCAGCGCAAAGCACAGGATCACCGCAAGTGCCGATTCGGCGGCGTTCTTCACTCCGCAATCAGCTTATGAAGCGATGCCTTCAGGCGTCTTTACAAAAATCTTACCATGCGCTATTGCGATCGCTTATTTCCAGCTGAAGATGACCTGCCCGTCGCCTTTGCCCCCTAGCCAGCCCGTCCACATGCGGGATGCGATGGCGCTTGGCTCGACGTATGACGATCCGCCGGCGCCGCCACCGCTTCCCAAGTCGTAAGTAGCGGGTTTCGAATAGCCGCCGCTGCCCCCACCCCCGCCGCCACCGTAATAACCGCCGCCACCGCCGCCGCCGGGAATTCCGGCTTCGTACGAACCGGCCCCGCCGTTGCCGCCATTGCCGCCGCGGCCTAACGCTCCGTTTCCGCCGGGTTGGCCGTTTTCGCCTTGGCCTGAACCCCCGGCTCCGCCCGACCCCCCTGCACTCTGTGTGCCGCCACTTCCGCCGCCGCCGCAGTTCGCGTTGCCGCAGAATCCTGGTTTGCCCGTCAAGCCGCCGCCGTTGCCTCCGTCGGCGTAGCAATAGAGATCGCAATCCCCGGCCGTACCGCCGCCCGCAGCAACAACAATGCGATCCTTTAGCGTATTGCCGCCCAGGCGAACGTCCGAGGCACCACCGCCAACCCCGCCGCTACTTCCACTTCCGCCGCCGCCCCCACCGTTAAATCCGCCGTCGCTGCCGGCCCCAGCAACGTATACATAGAGCGTATCGCCGGAGTGCACGCGGATGACCGCGTAAACGCGGCCCGGGAAGCCGGGAATACCGCAACCGTGGTAGAAGCAGCCGCTGCCCTCACCACCGCGAGCGATTACGGTCAATCGCGTGACGCCCACCGGGACGATGAACGCTTGCTTGGCGCCGGTGTACGAGAATGTTTGGTGGTGCTTGGATCCGGTTGCGCTCTCGAACGTGTTGCCGGCCGCGAGCGGTGCCGATAATCCGCCGCCGCATGCGCTGAGGAATGCCGCAAATACACTGATGCTCAAAACGCGACGGCTGAAATCGAAAGCTCGCATTTCGTGCCTCCTTTTAGCTCCAGCTAAAGACGACGAGCCCATCGCCCTTTGATTTCCAGCCCGTCCACATGCGGGACTTGATCGCGCCTGGCTCGACGTAGGATGATCCTCCGCCGCCGCCTCCGCCTTGGGTGGGGTCGTAGCAATAGAAATTCCCGCCGCCACTGCCGCCACCGCCTCCGCCGTAGTACCCTCCGCCGCCACCGCCACCGCCACCGGCGCCAACGCAAGGAGAGTCTGCGCCGGTACCGCCTGAGCCTATAGTGCCGCCGCCTCCCGCGTAGCCGGACAAGCCGCCCTGGCTACTGCCGGCTTTACCGCCGGCGCCGCCTGAACCGCCTTGCGTCTGCGTGCCGCCGCCGCCGCCGCCGCCGTTGTGAACGTTAGAGCCTCCACCGCCTCCCGCTTTGCCGGTCAAGCCGCCCCCATTACCGCCGGCGTCGGTCCCATAGGTACGAGTTGCTTGGCCGGCGCCGCCGCCGCCCGCGGCAACAATAATGCGGTCCGATATCCCGCTGCCGCCCACGCGAACGTCCGATGCACCACCGCCCGGGTTGCCCGTGTAGCCACCACGCGATGTGGTAGTACCGCCGGCGCCGCCGCCGTTGAACCCGCCGTCTGTACCTGAGCCACCGACAAAAACGTAGAGCTTATCGCCGGGGCTCACCGGGATGATCGCGTGCACCCGGCCCGGACGCCCGGGAGTATCCGTGCTGGGGTAGGTGCTGAAGCCGGCGCCTTCGCCACCGAGAGCGACGACAGTGAGTTGCTTGACGCCCTTGGGGACGACAAACATTTGCTCTTT
>DATHOO010000098.1:0-2013 GCA_035484815.1 Candidatus Acidiferrales bacterium | reverse complement strand
ACGTTGCCCTTCGACTTGGTCATCTTCTTGCCGAGCTCGTCGCGCACCAGCGGCGTGATGTACACGTCCTTGAACGGCACCTTGTCGGTGAACTCGAGCCCGAACATCATCATGCGCGCGACCCAGAAAAAAATTATGTCGAAGCCCGTGAGCAGCAGGCTGGTCGGGTAGTAGCGCTCGAAATCTGCCGTGTATTCCGGCCAGCCGAGCGTTGACATTGGCCACAGGCCCGAGCTGAACCAGGTGTCGAGCACGTCGTCATCCTGCACGATGTCGGAGCCGTCGCACTCGGGGCATCGCGACGGGCGCTCGGCGGCGACGATCAGATGGTCGCATCGCACGCATCGGTAGGCGGGAATCCGATGCCCCCACCAGAGTTGGCGCGAGATACACCAGTCGTGGATGTTTTCGAGCCAGTTGAAAAACACGTTCTCCCATCGCTTGGGATGGAAGGTCGTATCGCCTTTGCGCACCGCCTCGATCGCGCGATCGGCCATCGCGCGCATGCTGAGGAACCACTGCTCGGAGAGCATCGGCTCGACCACGGTGTCGCATCGCGAGCAAACGCCGACGGCGTGCGTATGCGGCTCGATCTTTTCGAGCAGGCCCGCGACTTCGAGGTCCTTGACGATTTGCTTGCGCGCTTCCTCGCGCGACATCCCGCGATACGCGCCGCCGTTCTGGTTGATATGCGCGGTGCCGTCGAAAATCGAAATTTGCTCGAGGTTGTGACGCTTGCCCAGCTCGAAGTCCACCGGGTCATGCGCGGGCGTAACTTTGAGCGCGCCGGTGCCGAATTCGCGATCGATCGCCGCGTCGGCAATGATCGGTATCTCGCGACCAACCAGCGGCAGGCGTACAGTCTTGCCGACGTACGACTGGTAGCGTTCGTCGTCGGGATTCACGGCGACGGCGGTGTCACCGAGCATCGTCTCCGGCCGCGTCGTCGCAATCGTGATCGCGCCGGTGCCGTCGGTGAGCGGATAGCGGATGTACCACAGGCTGCCCGGCACGCCTTCCTTATGATCGACTTCGAGGTCGGACAGCGCCGTTTCGCATCGCGGGCACCAGTTGATGAGCCGCTTGGCGCGATAGATAAGCTTCCTGTTGTAGAGATCTACAAAGACTTTGGTCACCGCTTGCGAGAGGCCCGCGTCGAGGGTGAAGCGCTCGCGGCTCCAGTCGCATGACGCGCCGAGGCGGCGCAGCTGATTGAGGATTCGGTTGCCGTAGGTCTCGCGCCATTCCCAGACGCGATCGACGAACGCTTCGCGGCCCATCGTGTGACGGTCCTTGCCTTCCTTGGCGAGGTCTTTCTCGACGGCGTTCTGCGTCGCGATGCCGGCGTGATCGGTCCCAGGTAACCACAGTGTGTTGTAACCCTGCATCCGCCGCGTGCGGACGATTATGTCCTGCAACGAGACGTTGAGCGCGTGGCCGAGATGGAGCTGGCCGGTGACGTTAGGCGGCGGAATGACGACTGAGAAGACTTTGCCCGGGCGTGCGGGATCGGCCTTGAAGTAGCCGAGGTCGATCCACTTCTGAAACCATCTTTCTTCAGCGGACTTGGAATCGAATGTCTTGGGCAGTTCCACCTGGTCGCTCCGTCGAAAAAAGGGCGCGGGGGCGCCCTTCGCTCAAATCATATTGTCCCGCCGGTCGCCTCTCAAGCGCGATCCGTTGATGCCGACGCGGCCGCTGGATTTACAGCTTGTAAGATCGAGGCGGTTGATAATATCGTGCGCATGCTTGGGACTTGGGGATTAAGCTCTTTCGGCTCGTGAGGAGAAATCTCAATGGCTGACGCGATTAGCAAATTGGGAATGACGGCCGCGCTGGGGACGTTGCTGCTGGCAGGCGGAATTTCGGGTTGCAGTTCGGTCTCCACCGACCACGTCGATTGCAACGTGGTGAAGCTGCAACAACAATCGGGCCGCTCGGACGCCGAGATCGCGTCTGCTATCGGCGGTAGTGAAGCTGACGTCGCCAAGTGCCACGGACCGGAGCATACGG
>DATHOO010000097.1:0-2531 GCA_035484815.1 Candidatus Acidiferrales bacterium | reverse complement strand
CTCCGCGGGAACGGCTGCGTCGACGAAGGAGAGCTCGCGCGTGTCCGAAGCGCGCCATCCCATCTTCGAGTACTTTCGGCTGCGCGTGAACCCCGGCGTTGCCTGCGGGACGATCAGGTTCGATATCTCGCGCGATCCGTCGGGACGCCGTCCGGTGACGGCCGTAATCGTCGTGCCCCCCGTGATCTCCGTGCCCGAGTTGGTGATGAAGGCTTTGGTTCCGTTGATCAACCACTTGCCGTCGCGCAGCTCCGCCTTCGTCGCGACATTGCCGGCGTCGCTGCCCGCGCCGGGCTCCGTGAGCCCAAAGCCCCACAGCATCTCGCCGCGCGCGAGCGGGACCAAATACTCTTGCTTCTGGCGTTCTGTGCCGAAGAGAAAAAACGGCGTCGCTCCGAGCGAGACGTGCGCGGCCATCGTGATCGCCGTCGACGCGTCGGCGCGCGCGATTTCCATGACCGCAAGGGCGTAGCTCACCGTATCGGCGCCGGCGCCGCCATACTCTTCGGGAAACGGCAAACCCATGAAGCCGAGCTCGGCCATCTTTGCGACGAGCTCGGAGGGAAATCGCTCCTGCCGATCCATTTCCTCGGCGCGCGGCCGCACCTCGTCGCGCGCAAATTCGCGCGCGAGGCTCTGGATAGCCCGCTGCTCGTCGGTTAAATCGAAGTCCATGGCGGAGGTATAGGCCGCACCGTTTGCTAACCCTCTCTACAGGTGCGTCTGAAGAAATCCATGTGCCGATGGTTTTGCCGCAAAGGCGTCGGGTGCTAGGAGAAGGCGAGGAAGCATACTGCAGAAGTCTGTGACTGAGTCTTCGACGACGCAGATGACGCCTTTGCGGTCAAACCCTTCGGGCAGCGGCATTATCGCCGCTTCTGTTTGTGGCTCGTCGAAGGCCTCAGAGGCCTCCCCCGACCGATGATCTCCCTGCGGGCGGTTTCGCTGGTCTATCCCAATGGCGTGCGCGCCCTCGACAACATTAACCTCGAGATAGCAAAGGGCGACTTCGTCTTTCTGGTCGGAGATTCGGGAACGGGAAAATCGAGTCTGCTCCGCTTGCTCTACCGGGAAGCGAAGTCCACGGCGGGCGAGATTAGCGTCGACGGCATCCGTGTCGACCGCTTACGTCGCAACCGTATCGCGGCGTTACGCCGCCATCTCGGCGTCGTCTTTCAAGACTTCAAGCTTCTCACCGACAAGACCGTCTGGGAGAACGTTGCCTTCGCGATGCAGGTCACGGGCGCCCATACTCGCGACATCATGCGCCAAGTGCCGCGTGTGCTCGATCTCGTCGGGCTCTCACACAAGAGCCGCATGTACCCAAACGAGCTTTCCGGCGGGGAGCAACAGCGCACGGCGATCGCCCGAGCCCTGGTAAACAACCCAAAGCTCCTGCTCTGTGACGAGCCAACCGGGAATCTCGACCCGGCAAACACCAGTGAAATCACCGCTCTCCTGCTGCGTATCAATCTCAAGGGAACGACCGTCGTCGTGGCGACCCATAACCAAGCCGTCGTGGACCGCATGCGACGTCGCGTCGTCCGGTTGGACGACGGCCGCATCACAACCGACGAGGAGCGAGGTTACTACTATCTTGGACTCGGGGAAAGTCAAGTTCTTTCTGGGTGAGGTGTCGCGCAATTTCACGCGCAACGCCGGGATGCAAGCGACGGCCGTCGGGACCGTTGCGATCACGATCATCTTGCTCGGTCTCTTTCTCTTCGTGCGCGGCGCGCTCACCGAGCTCGGCGGCAAGCTGCTCGATCAAATCGAAGTCTCCGCCTATCTGCGTAGCGACGTAACGCCCGCGCAGACGGCCGCGATCGCGCGATTCCTCAAGCAAGATCCGCACATCGCCTCGGCGCAGTTCGTGCCGAAGAAACAGGGATTGGCGGAGCTGCGCACTCGCACAAAGGGTGCGATCGACACCGCGCTGCTCACCGAGAATCCGTTGCCCGATAAGTTTCGGATCAAGGCGCGCGATCCCGACGGCGTACCGGCCGTTGCCGCGAGCGTTGGCCGTTTGAGCGGCGTCGACAACGTCGTCTACGGGCAGAAGATCGTGCAGCGTCTACTGCAACTGGGCGCGGTTCTTCGGCGTATCGGCATTGGGGTGATCGTCGTCTTTTTCGTCGTCGCCGGCATCATCATTTCGAATACGATTCGCCTCACGGTCTATGCGAGGCGCCGTGAAATCGCGATCATGCAGCTGGTCGGCGCAACGAGCACCTACATTCGCCTTCCGTTTATCTGCGAAGGGCTGCTCGACGGTGTCATCGGCGCGTTGCTCGCAGTGGCGTTGCTTGCGGCCGCTCGGGCTGCACTTTGGCCGCGTCTGCTCGAAGCGCTCCCCTGGGCCCAGCTGACCCTCGTGCCGGTTGACGTTCGGGTGCTCGCGGCGCAGCTCGTCGTTGTCGGGGCTGCGATCGGGGTCGTCGGATCCTGGATCTCCGTCGGGCGGCACCTGCGGACGTAATGCGGCGCCGCATCGCGGCGCTCGGCGTCGCGCTCGCACTCATTCCGGCGCT
>DATHOO010000096.1:0-4251 GCA_035484815.1 Candidatus Acidiferrales bacterium | reverse complement strand
AGACGCCGTTTGCGGGCGGCAAAGGAACGGTACTGGAAGGCGGATTCCGCTCGCCGTGCCTCTTGCGCTGGCCGGGCAAAGTCCCAGCCGGCAAGGTTGAAAACGGAATTTTCTCGGGTCTGGACTGGTTTCCAACATTCGTGGCCGCCGCGGGCAACCCGAATATTGCCGACGAGCTCAAATCCGGAAAGCAGCTCGGCGACCGGACCTATAAAGTACACCTCGACGGTTACAACCAGATGGATCTCATTACCGGTAAAGGCCCTTCGAACCGGCACGAGATCTTCTACTTCGCCGAAGGCACGCTTGGCGCGGTGCGTGTCAACGACTATAAATACCGCTTTGTGGATCAGCCCAATGGCTGGCTCGGGGGGACGGTCAAGGTCGACTGGCCGATCCTCGTTAACCTGCGGCTCGACCCGTTCGAACGAACCGGCATGAGCGGTTCACTGAACTACTACCATTTCTTCGTCTATCAGTTCTGGCGGTTCGTCCTCGTGCAAGAGGTCGTCGGTAAGATGGCCGAAACCGCAATCGAGTTCCCGCCGATGCAGAAGGGCGCTTCGTTCAACCTCGAGCAGGTCAAAGCCCAGATCGCAAAGGCTGCCGCGGCGCACGCCGCAGGCGCGTAGCTACCGAGACGCGCGACAAAAAGCGGGCGCCTTTGGCGCCCGTTTCCATTTTAGGTCCGGACCGCAAGGGCAACGACGGTCGGGCCACGCAACAATGTCGGCGATGGGCAAGCGGCTTTTTGAGGGCTGGCCTCTCTGGCTGATACCGTTACCGTACCTGGTTTTTGGTATCGTCGCGGGCGTGGCGTTTCCGCGAATCGAGCTCGCCTACTTCCCAGCTTTCGCCCACATCGTGTCGGTTGGATCGGCCCAGGCCTACCTCTCGGCGATGTCCTCCGGCACGATAACGCTGACCGCGCTCGTGTTCTCCGTCATGTTCATGATGTTGCAAATGACCATGAGCGCGTACTCGAAGCGTCTGATAATGCTCTTTTCCGGACATCCGCTCAGCTTGCACGCTCTCGGCGTGTTTAGCGCGACATTTCTGTGTTCGCTTGGAACGCTACAGTTTGTCGATCGAAATCACGATGGCAGGGTGCCGTGGCTGTCGATGGAGTTCGCGACCGCCCTTCTAGTGGTGAGCATGGTCTTCCTCACCCTGCTCATTCAGCGCGCCGCTCTGCTCCGTATAACGCACGTACTTCAATTTGTTGGGCACAGGGGGCGCACGGTCATCGCAAAGCTGCTCCCGCCGTTAGAGGGCAGTGCTGCCGGCGAGGTTGCCACGCTGCGGCTAAAGGCCGACGCGATTCGGACGCAGGTGCCCCAGCAACGCGTCGCCTACGACGGCGTCCCGCTGGCGATCGCCAACTTTCGGATCGATGACTTCGTACAACTGGCAAAAGAGGCGAGCGGCACGATCGTCATAAAATGCGGTGTCGGCGACACGGTTGCGCAAGGCACGGTGCTGCTGGAAGTGTACGGCACGCAAGCTTTGATTCCCGAAGGCGTTCTCTTGCAAGGCATCGTCTTAGCGCCGGAGCGCGCTTTTGAGCGAGACCCGAAATACCCACTCCGGCTCCTCGTCGACACCGCCATAATGGCGTTGTCACCGGCGGTAAACGATCCGACGACCGCCGTCCAAGCGATCGATCAGATTCAGGACCTATTGCATCGGCTAGGTAGCCGGGTCTTAGAAGCCGGAGTCGTCAACGACGCTCAAGGGGATTTGCGTCTGGTCTTTCCTATGCCGACGTGGGAAGAGTATCTTTCACTCGCGTTCGACGAAATTCGTATCTACGGTTCGAGTACGCTCCAGGTATTGCGGCGCATGCGGAGCGCCTTGATCGATCTCGCGGGTTCCCTGCAAGACTCTGCGCGCGTGGCTGCAGTGCAGAAATACTTGGAGCATCTCAATGCGATGGTCGAGCGTTCCGACCTCGATGCATTCGACCGAGCACTGGCGCTCCAGGGAGACCCACAGGGATTGGGACACACGCGGCCCCCGTAGCAGGGCGCGGGCCGGTCAGACCTCGGCGTAGCCGTAGATGAGCGCCGTTTTGGTCGTGCCGTCGAAGAGTCCGCCTTCGAGCGGCGCCTGGATTTCCTTGAAAAACTTATCGGCTGCTTCGTGAGCCTTCTGCTCCTTAACGGCCTCGCCGCGCATGTGATACGACCAGCCAAACTCCGCAACCAGCACGTCAAACTTGTCGGTAGCGGGGCGCGTCCAGACGGCAAGATCGGCGTGAGCGACCGCGTTTTTCCCGAACGTGAATATTCCCAGTCGAGCCCCAATTTCGAACACCCGCGCGTTGTTCACCGCTTTAACGTGCTGGGTGGGATCGAGATCGAGGGTTTTGAGGCCGGGGAAGATTTCGATGATCCGCGACATCGGCAGCTCGAAGTTTTGCACGGGGTAGTAGGCAATGTAGTTATTCGAAAAGATGCTCTTTATCGTTTTCGGAGCGTCGCCTCGAATGATCTCCTCCTTGAACTTCATCTTAACGGTCAGGTCCTGCATCGACGATGTTACGTCGAAATCTGCCGATTCCCGAAAGTCGGGAGAGCGCCGTTTAAAGGTTACCTCCCACGTTTCATCGGGCCAGCCGCTCGAACGGTCGCGTCGCAGCCGGAGAATGATGTGGTTCTTGCGGAACACGCAATCCGGCGTATCGAAGAATCGCACTTCGCGAAGCTCGGAGTCGACGCGATCGAACCCTTCGTACTCGGCTCCGAGATCGTCGGCCATTTTTGCCAATTGATTGTTAAACTCGAGCACCGACCGTTTTGTTTGGAAACGTTCCGGCTTGAGCAGAAGCTTGAACTCGCGGGCCGTAATTGCGCTTGCCATAGCGCGAATGTTACGCCGTGTCCTGAGGGATGCCTTGCCCGCTTGAATAAAAGTAGAATCGCATGACTCGCAGGGCAGTCGGCCTTGGGCCCGGTCTCGTCTCGGCTGCCTCCGATGCCGATCCAACCACGGTGGCGAGCCTCGCCGTCGTAGGTGCGGCCACGGGATACGCCCTTTCCTGGCTGGTGCTACTGCTGCTGCCGATGATCGCGGTCGTTCAGAGCATCGCCGCCGCGATCGGTGCGATCTCTCCAACGAGTATCCAGGGCGCGATCCGCCGACACTATGGCCTGACTTGGGCGTTGCTAGCGCTGATCGCCGTGTTGGCGGTCAACGTCATGACGCTGAGTGCGGACCTCGAGGCCGGCGCCGAATCACTCAAACTTCTCACGGGTGTATCGCGAGACTACTTCGTCCTCCCGTTTGCCGGCGCGGTGGCGTGGCTTCTCCTATCGAGATCCTACTTGCACGTGGAGCGTCTTCTGTCGTTTCTTCCTCTGATATTCATTTGCTACGGTATCAGCGCCGTGCTCGCAAAGCCCGATTGGGGAGCGCTTGCGCGCTCGCTTGTGATTCCACATTTTGAGCTCACGGTTCCGGTCGCAACCGGAGCACTCGCGCTGCTTGGAACCACGCTGACGAGTTACGTCTACTATTGGGAGTCGATCGAAGTGTCGGAGCGCGGGACGTTACCGTCCGAGGCGCGTTCGATGAAGGCCGATGCCGCCTGGGGAGCATTGGTACCTGGCATTTGTTTCTTGTTCATTCTCGTGGCGACCGCGGCGACGTTGGGTAAGACGCACGCGCCCCTTCGAACTGCCACCGATGCCGCCGCAGTGCTTGCACCCTTGGCCGGCGGATGGGCTACGGTGCTGTTTGCGATCGGATTGCTCGCCTCGGCCGTTATTGCGGTTCCGGTTCTGGCCGGGACGAGCGCCTACGTCGTAGCGCAGACGTTCGGCTGGCATGGGAGCCTCGACGCGCCGCTCGGCGAGGCTCGAGCCTTTTACGGAGTGCTTCTTGGATCGCTGGGAGTATCGGCGGCGTTTGCGTTCGCGGGATTCTCGCCGATTGCGCTGCTCTATTGGGCGTCGGTGGCCGGCGGTTTGGCGACGCCGCTGACGCTGTGCCTACTCGTCGCAATCGCACAAAACCGCGCGGTTATGGGCGAGAATCGGATCCAAGGTTGGCTCGCGTACGCCGGCTGGGCCGTGACGATCGTCGTGAGCGCGTCGTGCGTGGCGTTTCTTGTTGTGACGCTTCGGAACGTTTAAGGACGCCGTACGATGAAGTCGGGCAGCCAACCACGCATGACGTGGAACAGAAATGCGGTGCTGATGCCGAAGAGCAGCAAGCCGTTGATGGACTCGATCGCGCCCAGCATCATCC
>DATHOO010000095.1:0-15373 GCA_035484815.1 Candidatus Acidiferrales bacterium | reverse complement strand
ACTGGCAAAAGTCGTTGAGGTGGCGGGCGCGATCCGCGACGGTTCGATGACGCTGATCGCGACGGTGATCCACGATGGCGACGACCGCGATCCCGTCAGTGAAGCGGCGCGCTCGTTGTTGGACGGTCACATCGTGCTCTCCGCGCGACTCGCGCAAGGCGGACGCTTTCCAGCCGTTGACGTCCTGGCCAGTACCAGCCGAACCATGGAGTCGGTGACCGATGAATCGCATCGGCAGGCGGCACAGACGCTGCGTCAAGCCCTTGCCGCTCTCTACCGTATCGAGGATGCGCGTTCGCTTGGAATCGTCCCGGCCGACGGAGCCGTGCGTGCCGCGATTGCGGTCGAAGATCGCATTGAAATGTTTCTGCGACAACGCGCGCAACGTTCGGATCGGTCTACGACGTTGTCTGAGCTGGCCGAGATTGCGATACTCCTCCAGCGGTAATGCGCATCCTTAGTGAGATTGCCGCGGTTACTCAGCGGATTGCCGAAATTGAGGTGGGGCCGAGGCTCGTTACCACCGAATTCGAGCGGCTAGTCGGCGTGAGGCGCGACGAGGCGCGCGAAAGTGCGCCGCCGGCTGGGCCGATATCCCGCTCGACAATCGATCGCTTTATCGATCGAAGCGCGGCTGCCAGCGGGATCGATCCGGCCTTGCTCGCAGCCATAATTTCCAATGAATCGGGATTCAACCCGTATGCGACGTCGGCTGCCGGCGCGCGCGGACTGATGCAACTCATGCCGCAAACCGCTGCAAGCCTGGGTGTGACCGACGCGTACGATCCCGAGCAAAATGTGCGGGCAGGTGCACGCTATCTGCGCTCGCTGCTCGATCGTTTCGGCACTCTGGAACTCGCGGTGGCAGCCTACAACGCCGGACCTGCGGCCGTCGAACGATACGGTGGCGTCCCTCCGTACCTCGAGACGAAAGCGTACGTGCGTAACGTTTTGACGCGCTATCGCGAACTGGGAGTGAAGCGCCCATCAGCGTTAGCAAATCGGTAAGTTGCCGATGAATGCCGGATCACGAATCCTTGGGAAGATCGTGGGATGATGACGGAGCAACTCCAGGTTAGCATCCTCGCGGCACCCTTGGCAGCGATCGACCGGCGCGCGCTCTCCCAAGCTTGGTACACGGCATTACAGCATGCGCCGCGTTCGCGAACGACGGCAGCAACGCTACGCGGCCCGGTGGCGGCGCCCGCGCTTCTTCGCACGCGCGAGTATATGGCGGCGGCGTCCGGCGGCAAGACGCAGCCGTGCGTCGCACGTCTCGTTAACGATAGGCCCGCGCGAGGCACATTCACCGGCGACGGAATCGGCTCGCACGTCCGATGCCGGCTTCGTTCGCAGCTCGCGCAACGGATCGAGCGCACTTTCTCCGATTCGCGTGGAGGGTTGCGGCGGGCAACGTTTTCGCTTGGTCGTGGTAACGTCCGCGTGCACGTAGTTCTGCAAACCAAGGGCGAGCAAACGGTGCTGCTCGCACTCTGTCCACCGGAGGTTCGCACGTTCGTCGCGCGCGCGCTTACCGAAGTTCGGTTCGCGCTGGCAGCGCGCGGAATCGGCCTTGAGGTGCAGGCGAAAGAGGTCCGTCGATGTTCTTGAGCTCGAGCTTGAGCGTGGCCCTCGATCGCATCGCCGAACGTGTTGCCGACGTTCGCCGGGCCTACACGCCCGGCGCCGTTCCTGCACATGACGACGTCGCGACGGCGTCGGCGACTTCGACATTCACCCTCGACCCGCTCGCCGTCGCGCCGCCCGAGGGTGCGTATTTCGTCGTTGACGAGCAAGGGCGGCGCGTCTACTCGCGGGACGGGTCCCTTTCGCTGCGCGACGGCGCGCTCGTCGACAGCGGCGGACGGCCGATTTGCGGCGTGACCTCGCGGGATACCGGGTTGCACGAACTGCGCGTCGACCCCGTCGACGAAGCTCTTGGCCGAGTGAGCGATGCTGCGATCCAGAAAGACGGCACCCTCGTCTATCGTCGAGCAACGGTCGATCCGCGGAGCGGAAACCGCGAAGCGCAGCGCATCGTCGTCGGTCGCATCGCGCTGGCGCGTTTCCCGGCGGGTACGCGCCTCGAATCAAGCGACGGCAGCCACATGGTACCACCCGATGGAACCTCGGCGCAGTTCGGTCTACCCTCCGACGGGAAATTCGGTGCGCTCGCGCCGATGCAACGCGAACGCAGCCGCGTCGACGTTGACGAAAGCCTCGCGCGTCTTACGGATGCCTATCTTGCGTTCCAAGCGCTGCAAGCGGCCGAGGCCGCAAAGGGTCACCTTGGCAAAACCGCGATGGACCTTCTCAAATGAAGCGCGTTCGCGCGATCCGCTTCGACGCGCGCGCTTCCCTGCCGACGAGCGCCGCATGTGTGGTGGCCAACGGCGTTCGCGAGACGTTGACATCGCTCTTCGGCACGCCGGCGTCGCTGCGAATTTGCGAACCAATAATTCCGCCCGCACATACGTGGCCCGTCATCATGCGCAACGCCCTGCTCTATCGCGTCCGCGGCTGCATCACCGACGCCGCACTCGTGCTGCGGGCGACCGATGCGATTGCGATCGCCTCAATCATCTTCGGCGAATCGCCGGGAGCCGTTTCAGCGGCACGGGAGCTTTCGAGGATCGAGCGAGACGTCATCGATCGCACGGCTAGCGCAATCGCCGCCAACCTCGGCGCCGTTTGCGGGGCGCGTGAAGGACACAGCGCCGAACGCGTGGGAGCGATCGGAGGTTTCGTCACCTACTTCGAGCTGCTGCTCGAAGAGCCGGTGACGGCAAGCATCGGCATTGCGCTTTCGCGCGATCCCGCGCCGGAGCCACTCGTTCGCCTCGAACTCGGGCACCTCGCAGGTGTCGGCGTGGTGGTATGCGCATCGCTTGAGATCGGTTCCGTCCAGGCCGGTGCAATAGCTCGCCTCGCTCCCGGTTCGGTGTTGTCCGTGCAACGCTCCGAGTTGAGCCGATGTGCGCTGACGGCGAGTGGGAGGCCGCTGGCGCTCGGCCACTGCGGGGTTCGCAACGGGAGGTTCGCGCTACAAGTCGACTCGGCTCGCGACGCGCGAAGTGCGCTCCTCTGATGGAAAGCGTCCTCATGCAGATACCGCTTCAGCTGACCGTTGAGCTGGGCAGCTGCAAGCTGTCGGTCGCAGAGATTCTTCGGCTTGGCACCGGGTCGATCGTCGAGCTCGATCGGAGCGCGAATCAGCCGGTCGATCTTCTGGTGAACGATCGGCCGATTGCGCGCGGCGAGATCGTTGCGATCGAAGAGAATTTTGGGGTGCGCATCATCGAGCTTCTTACCACTTAACAGAGAATGCCGACGGATCTGCTGGCTCTGCCGGGGCGCGGGCATGCAACGGTGCCGCTCGAGCTTCTGATCGCGCTCACGGCGCTTTCGCTCGTGCCGCTGCTGCTCGTGATGTGTACGTCGTTCGTTCGCATTGTCGTCGTGTTATCGCTCGTGCGCTCCGCCATCGGAGCGTCGGCGCTGCCGCCCAACGCGGTGTTGACCGGGTTGGCGCTCGTTTTGACCGTCGTCGTCATGGCACCCACCGGAGAACGCATTCGGCACGATGCGATCGATCCGTATTCTCGTGGCGCGCTCACGCCGTCGCAGGCGTTCAGCCGCGCGCTGGGGCCGCTGCGCTTCTTTATGCTGCGTCAAACTCGCGCCGCGGATGTGGCACTCTTCGAACGAGTGGCCCGCGGGCCGATCGAACCGCCCCAGCGCGCACCGATTACCGTGCTGGTCCCGGCCTTCGTCGTCGGCGAGCTGCGCAGCGCGTTTGCGATCGGCTTCGCCCTCTATTTGCCCTTCGTCGCGATCGACTTAGCGGTGGCGGCGATGCTGATGGGCCTCGGCATGATGATGCTGAGTCCGCCGGTCGTTTCGCTGCCGGTAAAGCTTCTGCTCTTTGTGATGGTCGATGGCTGGGCGCTGCTCTGCGGAGGCGTTGCGGCGAGCTTCCGATAAGAGGGGCCCTTCATGCGCATCAGCGACGCGCTTGCGAGCCAGCGCCCATTCTTCTCATTTGAGTTCTTTCCGCCCAAAGACGACGAAGGGTCGCAGCGGCTTTTAGCCACGATCGAGGCGCTGCAGCCCTTGCGGCCGGCCTTTGTCTCCATCACGTACGGCGCCGGCGGTTCGACTCGGGCCCGCACCGTTGCCCTCGCAAAGGAGATTCAACAACAGATCGGCCTGACGGTGGTTGCGCACGTTACCTGCATCGGGGCGACGCGCGCCGACCTGCGCACGCTCTTCGACGACGTCGCGCGCGCCGGCATCGAGAACGTGCTTGCCTTGCGCGGCGATCCACCCGCCGGCGCGCCGTTCGAAGCGGTATCCGGAGGCTTCACCCATGCGAGCGACCTGATCGCGATGCTGCATCGGAACTACGGCTTCTGCATCGGCGCTGCGTGTTATCCGGAAAAGCATCCCGAGGCATCTTCGATGGAGGATGATTTACGATACTTGAAGCTCAAAGTCGATGCCGGCGCGGACTTTCTCGTCTCGCAACTCTTTTTCGACAACGCGCATTACTTCGAGTTCGAGCGCCGCGCGCGCGACGCCGGAATCGATCTACCGATGCTTCCGGGCCTCATGCCGATTACCAACTTTGGGCAGATCCAGCGCTTTGTCGCGATGTGCGGTGCAAGCATTCCGCCGAAGCTGCGGGTGGAGATGGAATCTCGCAAGGGCGACATCAAGGCGGTCGAGGACCTCGGCGTTGCCTACGCGTCGATGCAAGCGCTCGGATTGCTTCAGGCGGGCGTTCCCGGTATCCACTTTTATACGCTCAATCGCTCGCCGGCAACGCGGGCAATCGTCTCTTCGTTGCTGGCGGCAAGCGCGTGGCGACCCGCCTTCATAACGGCGCGGTAACCATCCGGCAACGACGCAGCGCTACCGTTGAGGCATGGACGTCCTCGACGGATTATTGCACGACGCACTACTGACGACCGCGACGATCGCGTTGCCGATGCTTGCGGTGGCGTCCCTGATCGGGACCGTCATCGCGGTGTTGCAGGCCGCAACGCAAGTGCAGGAAACGACGCTGACGTTGCTGCCCAAAATCGTCGCGGTTGGTTTTATGGCTGCCGTTTTTGGTGAGCCGGCGATGTGGCTGCTCGAAGGACTTTTTGCCCGCGCGCTCGCGGCAATTCCGCTTCTCGTGGGCGGATCATGACGGGCCTGCTGGTCTTTGCGCGCTGCGCGGGCTTCGTCTTTCGCGCGCCCGGGTTCTCGCATCCAAGCGTGCCTTCCGCGCTGCGCGCCGGACTTGCCTTGGCGCTGGCGATCGTCATCGCACCGACGCAATCTCAAACACCGGAGCGAGCGAATGCGGCGTTCATGCTCGCGCTGCTGACGGAGTTTTTGCTCGGCAGCGCGATCGGGATGGCGGCAGCGTTAATTTACGATGGCGCTTACGCGGGTGGCCGCGTCGTGGACGACTACGTTGGCGTGAAGGCGATTGCCCCGAGCCTTCAACTGGTAGCACCCAGTGGCTTTGGCCGCGTCTGGTCGCTGGCGTTCACCGGAAGTTTCTTTCTTTTTGGCGCCTATCGCCCCGCGCTGATCGGGTTTGCGGAGAGTTTCGATCGGATCGCACCCGGAGCTCCGCTAGATCCACGGGGTTGGGCGGCGTATGCCGCCGCGTTCTGCGCAACACTCGTTCTGGTGGCGCTGCAAGTGGCGGCGCCGGCGGTGGCGCTGGCCTTCGTCGTTCAAATTGCACTCGGCGCGCTTTCGCGAGTCGTGCCGCGCTTTGGAAGCTTTACGCTCGCATTCCCGCTTGCGTTCGCCGCAGCGCTCGTCGCGACGGTGCTTTCAGTGCCGCTTGCTGCCGAACACGTACCGGCTCCGATTCTTTCGATTCCATGAGCGATGCGTCGGAGAGGCCGTTTGAAGCGACACCGCGACGACTCGCGAAGGCGAGAAGTGAAGGCAACATCGCCCGATCCAGCGAGCTCGGCGCGAACCTGTCTTTTGCAGCCGGCGCACTCTGCGTCGTTGCAATCGCACCCCTCTTGGGCGGTCTTGCGGGCAACGCGATTTCAACGGCTGCGGCCGCCGCCGCAACCACGTTCGCGAGCGCCGCGATCCTCGGGGTCGCCAGTACACCGGTCGCCGCCGCCGCGGCGACCGGTGTACTGGCGAGCCTCCTCCAGAATGCAGGCGTGGTAGCCGTTCCGGTTGCGCCGAAGATCGAGCGTCTCAATCCGCTCGAGGGATTCAAGCGCATCCTCTCGCGAGAGACCCTCGCGCACTCGTTACGGGCAACCGCCGCGTTTATCTGCGCGCTCACGGCAATCGTTCCAATCCTCGAATGGAGCGCTGCATCGTTTCTGCGAGCGGGCCACCCATTGGTCGCCGCAGCCGACGCGTGGATCTGCGCCCGCGAGGTTGCGGCCGCCGCGGTTGGCGTCGGCTTCGGCTTTTCGGTCGCCGAGTATGGCGCGGCGCGCAGCGCTTGGCTGCGCAAACTGCGCATGAGCCTCGACGACCGGAAACGCGAGTCGAAGGAGGAGGAGGGCGATGCGGTCGTACGCGGACGCCGGCGCGCGCTGCATCGAGCGCTGCTCCGCAGCGGCATCGAGCGAACCAAAGACGCTACGTTCGTGGTGGCCAATCCAACGCACGTTGCCGTTGCGTTGGAGTATCGGCCACCCGAAATTGCGGTGCCGCGCGTTCTCGTTCGTGGGATCGACGCGGCGGCGCAACGAGTTCGACGGATTGCTGAGACTCGCGGCATTCCGGTCGTCGAGAATCCTTTGCTCGCGCGCGCGCTCTATCGCGACGGGCGCGAAGGCGAGCCGATTCCACACGCGCACTACGTCGCCGTCGCGGCGGTGGTTGCGGCGCTCTTACGCTTGAAAGAGATTCGCGCGAGTGAGCTCGCATAAACCGGCGGTTTATGCCTTTGCGGCGATGCTTTTGGCGGTCGTCGGAATCCTGATCGTACCGCTTCCGCCGGCGCTTCTCGACCTGCTCCTCGGCATCAATGTTTTCGGATCCGCCCTCGTCTTGCTGCTCTCGGTCACCGTCGACGATCCGCTCGAGTTTTCGGCGTTTGCACCGGCGCTTCTGGTCGCAACCCTCTTTCGTCTCTCACTTGACGTTTCGGCAACTCGATTGATTCTCACCTCGGGCGCGACGCCGGGAGCGGTCGGGGCCATCATCCCGGCGTTTGGAGCTTTCGTCGTCCACGGAAACTTGATCGTCGGTATGATCGTCTTTTCGATACTCGTGACGATCCAATTCGTCGTGATTGCCAGCGGATCGCAGCGCGTGGCCGAGGTGGCAGCCCGCTTCACGCTCGACGCGATGCCGGGAAAGCAGATGGCCATCGATGCCGACGTTCACGCCGGGCTCCTCGACGCCGAGGGCGCGCGGCGAAAACGCGAGGTGGTGCAGCGCGAAGCGGATTTCTACGGGGCGATGGACGGCGCCGGAAAATTCGTCAAAGGCGATGCGGTCGCGGCGCTCGTCATCGTCGCACTCAATCTCGCCGGCGGGCTGGTGGTGGGAGTTGCATACGATGGGCTCTCGCCGCTCGCTGCGCTCAACACCTTTGCGCTGCTCTCGATCGGCAACGCGCTGGTCACCACGCTGCCGGCATTTCTCATCTCCACGGCAATGGGAATGATGGTAACGCGCGTAGCGTCGGACGGCGCCTTGGGAGCCGATCTCGCGGCGCAGCTCTTTGCGCGTCCCGACGTCTTGCGCAGTGCCGGCGGCTTACTGCTCGCACTTGCGTTCGTTCCGGCGCTGCCGCGCCCGCTCTTCCTGGTTCTCGGAACGAGCGCGTTTGCGATCGCGCAAGCAGCGCATCGCTATCGCAAACGCCAAGAGATCGAAGCAAGCGAGACGCGCGACCGCGTTAAACGCAACGCCATGCGCCGGCCGGAGCTGGCGCTTGCGCTTGTCGGCGTCGACGCGGTTGCGATCGAGATCGGCGCCGATCTCGCACCGCTGCTCGCCCCGCCGCTCTCCGAGGCCTTGCTCGATCGCATCGGCGAGGTGCGTCGCGCACTTGCAGCCGATATCGGCGTCGTTCTACCCGGCGTTCGCCTCCGGGACGATCTCGCGCGCAATCCGAGGACCTACGGCATTCGCGTTCGCGATCGCTTATCGGGCACGGGTCGCCTCGAGCTCGAGCGTTTGCTGGCCGTCGCCGACGCGTCCGTCCTCGCCGGCTTGCACGCGCAAATCGAGCACGAGCCGGTCTATGGGCTACCTGCCGCATGGATCGCGATCGACGCACGCGAGCGCGCCGTTAACGCGGGTGCCCTGGTATTCGATCCGATTTCAGTGCTCGGATCGCACCTGGCCGAAATCGCGCGAACGCACGCGCCGGAACTCGTCGGGCGCCAAGAGTTGCAGGCGCTGCTCGAGCATTTGCGCTCCACGGTGCCGGCACTGGTGAAGGAGGTCGGCGGCGACGCGTTATCCGTCGGCACGCTGCATCGCGCGTTTACGCTACTGCTCCGCGAGGGCGCGTGGCCACGCGATCCGGTGACCGTTCTCGAGGCGATGGTCGAGGCCGGTTCGCGGGATCCCGGCGAGCTCGCCGAAGCCGCGAGACGCGCGATCGTTCCCGATCTGCTACGTCGTCGCGTCGTTGGGCAACTCGAACCGGCGATCGTTGAGCCCGGCTTCGAGGCGAAACTCATTGGCGCTTGGTGCAGGTACGGAAGCGATGCGCTCGAGCCGGCGAAGGCGCTGGCGCTGCGCGCGCAGGTCGAACGGTACGCAGCGCGCACACCGCGCGATCGGGCGGCGCTGGTCTGCACCGCAGCGTTGCGGCCGGTGCTTGCCGATTTCTTGATACGATCCGGCGTTCGGCTGAGCGTCTACGCGTATGGGGAGATTCCCAACGAGGTAGCGTTGGCACCCACCGAGGTCATCGCCGATACCGAACCGAACGCGCTCGTTTCATGAAACTGGCGACGCTCGATTGGATCATCGTCGTCGTTTCCTTAGGTGTGAGCTTCATCCCGGCGATCGTGTTCGCGCGCAGGGCGGGGCGTAACATCACCGAGTTCTTCGCTGCCGGACGGCAGGCGCCGTGGTGGCTGATCGGCATCTCGCTCGTCGCAACGACCTTCTCGACGGACACGCCGAACCTGGTTACGAATTTCGTGCGCGACGGCGGCGTCGCCGAGAACTGGCTCTGGTGGTCGTTTCTACTGACCGGCATGGCGACGGTTTTTTTCTACGCGCGTCTTTGGCGACGTTCGCGCGTGCTCACCGATCTGGAGTTCTACGAGTTGCGCTATGCAGGGCGCGCGGCATCGTTCGTGCGCGGTTTTCGCGCGATCTACCTCGGCCTCTTCTTCAACTGCTGGATCATCGCAACGGTCAACCTCGCGCTCGTGAAGATCGCAAGTGTGCTCTTCGGATGGCCGCGCGCCGAGACGCTCGCGATCTCCGTGGTGGTTCCGATCATCTTCGCCGCAACCGCCGGGCTGTGGGGCGTAATGGTCACCGACTTGATTCAGTTCTGCATCACCATGACCTCGGCGTTTGCGGCGGCCTACTTTGCGATCCACGCGCCCGGCGTCGGCGGCCTGCGAGGCCTCATCGCGCACGTCTCGCTGCATCACGCGCCCACGCTCGCGATTCTGCCCGACTTTCACAACTGGCAGACGGCACTCGGTATCTTCGTGATTCCGCTCACGGTCCTGTGGTGGTCGGTCTGGTATCCCGGCGCGGAGCCCGGCGGCGGCAGCTATGTCGCGCAGCGCATGCTGGCCGCGCGCAGCGAGTCCGACGCCTTTTTCGGCACGTTCGTTTTTCAGGTGATGCACTACGCGTTGCGACCCTGGCCGTGGATCGTCGTCGCGCTCGCATCAACCGTCGTCTATCCCAACCTGCACGACATCCAGCTGCGGTTTCCCACCGTCGCACCGAGCCTCATCGGTAACGATATCGCCTATCCGGCGATGCTGGTCTTTCTGCCGGTGGGGTTTGCCGGGTTTATGGTCGCCGGCATCTTCGCCGCGTATCGCTCGACGATCGAGACGCACCTCAACTGGGGCACCTCCTACCTCGTCCACGATTTCTATCAGCGCTTCATTCGCCCCGGCGCGAGTCAGCGCGAGCTGGTCTTGGCGGGCCGTCTCGTCACCGCGCTCCTGATGGGGCTCGGCGTGCTCTTCACGCTCTTTCTCGACAACGCCAAGAACGCGTTTACGCTCTTGCTCTCAATCGGCGCGGGCACCGGTCTGATCTATCTCTTGCGCTGGTTCTGGTGGCGCATCAACGCCTGGAGCGAGGTGAGCGCAATGCTGGCATCCTTTGTCGTTTCGCTAACGTTCTTCGTCGCTGCAAAGTTGGGCCACGCGGTCGACGTTACGACGGCGCTCCTGACGACGATCGCCGTCACCACCGTCGTCTGGGTCGCGGTGACGTATTGCACGCCGCCGGTCGATGCCGGCGTACTCCGCGCGTTCTACGAGAAAGTCCGGCCGGCCGGGCCGGGCTGGAGCGTGGTGCGGCGGGCAAGCGGCCTTCCGCCCTCGCCGGATTCGCTCTCGCTTGCACTGCTCGGGTGGGTGCTCGGGCTGGCCTCGGTCTACGGCGCGCTCTTCGCGGCAGGGGGTTTCGTCTACGGCAGGCCGCTAGAAGGAACGCTCTGGAGCGTCGTCGCCGTCGCGGCGATCGCCGGGCTTGTCCTGGCGGGACGCCATCTTTGGTCGCCGGCGGCAGGCCCGGCGGGCGCCGAAGGCTAAACTCGTGCCGCTTCAATGAACTGGAAGAAACTGAAGGCGCCGTTCAAGGCGCTGGTCATCGTCGCGGTTTGCGCCATTTCGATATGGTCGGTCATCCCCATTTCGAAGACGATTCATCTCGGCCTCGACTTGCAGGGCGGCGCGCGTCTCCTGCTGCAGCTCTCGCCGACCGCCGAGGTTCCAACCATCACGCCGCAGATTCAGGCCCAGACGCGCGAGGTGATCGATCGCCGCATCAACGGTCTGGGGGTCGCCGAGCCGTCGATCAGCAACGTCGGCAGCGATCGGATTCTCGTCGAGCTCCCGAACGTGAAGAACCCCGACGAAGCGGAGCGGCTGCTCAAACAGGCCGCGGTGCTCGAGTATAAGATCGTCCCCTTCGACGTCCAGCAGAAGGCCGATGCGGCTGTCGCACTGCTCGCGCAGCCGAACGTCCCGGCGAAGGATCGCGCCGCGGCGGAACTCTATGTCTCGAAGACTGCCTACGAAAAAAGCGGCGACATCGTCTATTCGGGCAAAGACTTGAAGTCGGCGCAGGCCAGTTACGATACGGCGAGTCGTCCCGACATCGTCTTCCAGACGAAGGATCCATCGAGATTCGGCAAGCTGACCTCGGCGAATCTACAGAAGCCGCTCGGCATTTTCCTGGACCATCGCTACCTCTCGGCGCCGATCATCCAGGGCGCGATCTACGACAACGGCCAGATTACCGGCGACTTCACCGAAGAGCAGACGGTCACGCTGGCTAACGAGCTCAACGCCGGCGCGCTCCCGGTCAGCATCAGCATCATCGAGAACGAGACGATCGGCCCGACGCTCGGCAAGATCGACCTCGTTCAGTCCATGCGCGCCGCCGCGCTCGGATTAGGATTGGTGCTCATCTTTATGATCGCGGTCTACCGGCTACCCGGCCTGCTCGCCGACCTCGCGCTCGCCGTCTACGTGCTCGTGATGATGGGCATCCTTGCCATCTCGCACGCGACGCTCACCTTGCCGGGCATCGCCGGGTTCGTGCTCTCGATCGGCATGGCGGTGGACGCCAACGTCCTGATCTTCGAGCGCATCAAAGAGGAGCTGTGGAACGGTAAGACGATGCGCGCGGCAGTGCGGGTCGGCTTCCAGCGCGCGTTTTCGGCCGTCTTCGATAGCCACTTCACCACGATCGTCGGCGCCGGCGTCCTCTATATGCTGGGCACCGGCACGGTGAAAGGCTTCGCCTTCACGCTCTTCTGGGGAACCGTCGTCTCGCTGGTCACTGCCGTCTTCGTCACGCGGTTCTTCGTCGACGTGCTCGTCGACAACAATATCCTGAGCGCGCCCGAGTTTTACGGCGTTAAGCGCGATGATGTCGGCATCTTCGCGAAGGGCGCCGCCGCGGAGGCTGGAGCGTAAGCGATGCTCTTCCGCCGGTTAAATTGGAATATCGTCGGATGGTTCCGCATCGTTTCGTGGATCTCGTATCTCGTGATCGCGCTTGGCATCGGTGCCATGATTTACCACGGCTTTGCCGGCGGCAACGGCTTCCACGCCAACCGGATGTTGCGGCTCGGCCTCTCGTTCACCGGGGGCACCGATATCTCGGTGAAGTTCACGCAGCCGACCAACGCGGATAAGGTCAAAGCGGGCCTCGCCGGCCTCGGCATGACCGAGGAGTCAGTAACCACTGCCGGTACGGACGGCAAGCGCTTCGTGATTCAAACGCAGACGGCGTACGCCAACGATGCGGCACCGGTCTGGAACGCGCTCGACACCGTCGCGCCGGTCGATCGCGCGGCCTCGCAGATTACGGCCGTCGGCCCTTCGCTCGGCCGCGAATACTTGACCAAGGCGCTCTGGGCGCTGGTGATCGCGCTAAGCATCCAGTTCATCTACATTGCCTTCCGGTTTGGCTGGAACTACATCTTTGGGTTGGTCACCGTCATCGCGCTGGTTCGCGATGCGTTGATGATGATCGGCATCTACGCCCTGGCCGACAAGCGCGCCGACGACGCCTTCTTGGCGGCGGTGCTGACGGTCATCGGCTACTCGGTCATGGACACGATCGTCATCCTCGACCGAATTCGCGAGAATACCAAATTGATGGCGGGGACGGCGTACGACACGATCGTCAACGAATCGATCAAGCAGACGATGACGCGCTCGTTCAACACGCTCGCGACGGTCGTCATCACGCTGGTCGCGCTGCTCGCGCTCGGCGGCGACAGCCTGAAGAACTTCGCCTTCGCGTTGCTCGTCGGCATCTTATCGGGCGGATACCACTCGATCTTTTTCTCAGCGCCGCTGGTGCTGGTCTTCCGCAAGCGGCAGCTCGAAGCCGCGGCCAATCGGCGCCGTGCCGGCCTCGCCGCCGATCGCACCGTGACGTCCCGCTCGCGTTCAGAATCGACGGCCTTGCAGAGCCGCAGCGGCGTCGCCCGCGAAGACATCGTCGCCGCGCGGCGCGAGCGTCGCGCGAAGGCGAAAGCGGCGCGCAGCACCACTGCCGTCGCCCCACAACGTTATCGGAAGAAGCGCGCCGAGAACGGCGGAACGGTCGCCGTCGAGGAACCCTATACCGGCGAAGAGATGATCGATCCGCTCGACGCCCAGCAGGCCGGCCTGCACGATGCGGCCATGGAGCAAGGCCACGAAGAGATCGCGCTCAACCTCGACGACTTCGATTCCTCGACCGGCTCAGAAGAAGCCAAAGAATAGGGCCCTGCCGGCCCCCACGCCGTCGGAGCTCGCCTTCGAAGCGGCGCTGCGCGCCTTTGATGCTCCCACAACTTTAGGCCCGGCGAAGTTAGGTCCACGGGTAGCGGCCGCGTTCGTCGAGCGCGTCTTCGCCAAAAGCGACGAGTATCTCCGCGATTCGTATTCGACGATCGCCGATGCGCCGCGATTTCACACCAAGATCGCGGGCGTTTCCTTCGAAGGGCGCCAAGACACGATCGCCGGATTGCGCGCCGGTGCGTCGCTACAGTTAGCGCGGCAGCCCGAGAATCCCCACGATCGAAATGCGATCGCGGTCCACTACGGCAACCTTCAAATTGGGTTTTTGAACAAACGCTTGGCCGCGCATATCGCGCCGCTGATCGATGCCGGCGCAAGCTACCGCGCCCGCATCGCCTCGCTGACCGGTCCTTCGACAAGCTCGGGACAAGCTGCGGACGAAAAGAAATTTCGCGGGGTCAACATTTTCGTCGAGCGCGAGAGTGATTCGACTCCGCTTCGGCAGGCTGCGCATCGCGGTGGAAAGGCTCTCTCAAGTGAGTTGGATGACGAGGCGGCAACGGCCGAGCTGGTGCGCTCGGCATTGATCGGCAGCTCGCAGCCGCACCAAGCGCAGCGCGACGTGATCGACCGCGTTGGCGCGGGAAAGAACGCGCTCGCGGTGATGGGAACCGGTCGCGGAAAGTCGTTCTGCTTTCAGTTCTCCGCCGCGATGCGTGCCTTTACCGGGGGCGGCCGAACGCTGGTCGTCTATCCGCTGCGCGCGTTGGCGAACGATCAATGCGAAGCGCTGCGCCGAACGCTTGACCCGCTCGGGCTGCGGCTTTTTCGCGCCAACGGTTCGATATCTAACCAGGAGCGTGAAGAGCTCTTCGACGCGCTGCGGGAGGGCGCGTGGGACGTCGTGCTCGCCACCCCGGAGTTTCTCGAGTTTCATCGCGACGCGCTGCGCGCGAGCGCGCCATCGTTCGTCGTCGTCGACGAAGCGCACCACCTCCACGAATCGCGCCACCGGCCCGCGTACTCGCGCCTGGCGGCCACGATCGCCGCGCTCGGCAATCCGCAGGTGCTGGCGCTGACGGCGACCGCGCGCGACGTGGCGTTCCGCCGGATCGTCGAGGAGTTGCACATCGAAGCATGGGTGATCGATCCGACCGTGCGCGAGAATCTGCAGGTCGTCGACGCGCGCGGAACGCGCGATAAGATCGCGTATCTCATCGAGCTTTTCGGCGGCGCGGCGCGCGAGCGGCCAGAGAAGGGGATCGTGTACTGCAACTCGCGCGCCGAAGCGGTCAAGGTTGCGAAGCGTTTGCGCCGCGAGCTCGACGACCGCGTGCTCTTCTATCACGCGAAGATTCCCAATGCGGATCGGCTCGAAGTCGAGCGGCTCTTTCGCGAGGGGCAACTGCGTGTCGTCGTCGCAACCTCTGCTTTCGGCGAGGGTATCGACTTGCCCGACGTCGCCGACGTCGTGCTCTACCATCTGAACTTCGATTTCGCCGAGTTCAACCAGCAAGCCGGTCGAGCGGGCCGCGACGGCGCGCCCGCGCGCATCCATCTGCTCTACGGCGAAGCGGACCGGACGCTCAACGAGTGGCTGATCGACGTCGATGCTCCGACGATCGAGCGGCTGCGCGAGATCTATCGCGGGACGAGGAGCCTAGCGACCAACGGTGTCGTTCGAAGCGGCGACGCCGACATCGCCGCGCTGCTGGATATCGAGCGGGTGCGCGATCGCACCATCTCGGCGGCGTTACGTATCTTTCGCGATTCCGGCCTCGTCGAAGTCGACGAAGACGACGAGGGGCGTCGCGTTGCCTTTCTCCCGGTGACCGGGCGCGTGGATATGGAATCGAACGAGCGTTACGCCGAAGGCGAAGCAACGCGCGAAGCCTTCGCGCGGTTCGCAGAGGTAG
>DATHOO010000094.1:0-3888 GCA_035484815.1 Candidatus Acidiferrales bacterium | reverse complement strand
CTCGAATCGAGTTCGGTCGTCTTGGCTTTCATGCGTTTCGCAAGAAAACGCTCAAGGTCCGGGCTGACGGTGTGATCCTTCTTTCCGACAATGTACCAACTCGGTTTGGTCTTCCACGCAACGCCCGGCGCATCGTGTGCGAAGATGTTGGCAGCCGGCGCACCCCGTGTCGCCCAAACGAGCTGCTGCTCAGTCGCCGGGAGATCGCCGCAAAAATACGGTAGGCCTTCTTTGGTCAGCCAGATACGTCCATTGACGACTTTGACGTGCTTGAGAACCTCGGTAGTGGGAAACTTCTGCTGTATGCTCTGCGATGTCTCGCCGGCAGCAGTATCGGGAGCAAGCGCGTTGATATAAACGAGGGCTTTCACGCGCGGAACGGTTCCGGCGGCCGTGATCACCGAGCCGCCATATGAATGTCCAACAAGGACGATAGGACCCTTCACCACGTCCATTGCCCACTTGGCAAAAGTGACGTCGTTTTCGGGTGTGTTGAGCGGATACTGCGCAGCAATGCAATCGTAGCCTTGTGCTTGCAACGGCCCCATCACTTTGGTAAAGCACGAGCCGTCGGCCCAAAGACCATGACAGAAAACTATGCTCGGCTTGCCCGCGCCGCTCATCGTCGCGGCCACTTCCGTTTGCGCCGATGCAAACGAGTAGCTTGCGGCGGCAGCACTGATCGCTGCCGCGCTCGTCGCAAGGAATCGACCGCGTTTGATGCTTGTTTTCGAACGCATAACTATCACTCCATCGATGTAGTACAGGACTCGTTTAGTTCAAAGGTGCTCAGAAGGGTACCTCCCTCGAAGATCTACTGCTAATGATGGACTCACGCACGAAAGGATCGGTGAAGACCGGGCCGCCATCGCTTTTTCCATGTCTTTGTGAGGCTTTGCCACCGCTGGCTGTGATGCCGTATAACGTACCGCTCTCGTCCAGCAAGCTCGCGCAAGGGACTGCGCCATCGCGGGATCCGCCGAAGGCGTGCAGGACGCTATAAGACGACGCAGCGCCAATGCCTTGCTGCATCGTGCCCGGCCGAGATGGCCGACCCCTTACTTCACGAACGATGCCCGAAGCTATCGCGCCGTTTCCCGAAGTCGATGCCTCCTGCGTAGCCGCCGGCAACAAGTAACAAAACGTCGACCGCCCTCGATTGCTCGTCGCGCTGTGGCAAAAACCCATTTCCGCTCGACTGCTCTGGTGGGGTTTATGGCCCATCGACCGAAACGCTAGCCGGAGTTATCGGTGGCTTGGTGCCAGAGCATGGTTCTGAAGGTAGACGGAAAGGAGACGGACATGCGGTTATCACGCGCTAGAAGCGCGACGGTTATTGGCGTCATCTGGTTGGTTTCGGGTTGCGCGAGCGCATCGCTCGGGCCGTCCACGCCCGCGGCATTTCAGCAACAAAAACCGCAATCGCCCAGGGTCAAGACTTCGTGTCCTTGTCTTTATGTTGCGAACCGTGGCAGCAACGCCATAACTGTCTACCCGCTCGGCGCAAGCGTCAAAAAGCCGCCTGCGCAAGACGTTTCAGGTGCAGCTACCGGACTCAATGCCCCGACCGATGTTGCCGTAGATCCCCTGGGAAAGATCTACGTCGCGAATCGCTACGGCAACTCCGTAACCATCTACGCGGCGGGTTCTTCCGGGAACGTCGCGCCGATTGCAACTATTGCGGGCTCGAACACCGGCATCGTCGCGCCCGAGGGCATCGCGCTGAATCCGCTCAATGGTGATATTTACGTCGCGAACGGCTACGGCGCAGCCTACTACGGCGATATAACGTTCTACCCGCCGAATGCGAACGGCAACGTTCAGCCGCTTGGAACAATCGGCGGCTTTGCTACGAAGCTCAATCTGCCCTGGGAGCTGCGCTTGGATTCAACCGCAAATATCTACGTTCCGAATAACAATGGCAACAGGTTGACGGCGTATCGCGCGGGCAGCGTGGGCGACGTTGCTCCCATCGAAATGATCGACGGCGACAAGACCGGGTTAGAAGCGCCCGCGGCGCTAGCATTTGATGCAAGTTCGAATATCTACGCGGCTAACGCTGTCACCCCGGGCGCGATCACGAAGTACCGCGCCGGCTCCAACGGCAACGTGCGGCCGCGGCTAAGGATTCACGGCCGCAAGTCGAAAGTTGACGGCGCCGAAGGCATCGCGGTCGACAGCAGCGGGAAGATCTACGTGTCACTGTTGTACAACGAAATTCTCACCTTCGCCGCAGGCGCCCATGGCGCAGCGAAACCGATCGCGGTGAGAAAGGGGGCGAGCTCGGGCCTTTCATATCCGCAGGGGATAACCATCCGTTGACGGACGCGAACGGTGAGTAAGGATCACGACTAGGCAGAGACCACTTGGTCGCCTTGCCAACTCGCGTCCATTCCATCCGCGCGGAAGGCGCTCAAGTGCGAGTCAATGAATCTCACTCGGCCCTTGCTTCTTTAGCCAACTTAGAGAAGCAAGGCGATCGTTTCTACTTTTACGGAGGAGCAAAACGTTAATGAATTCAACTGGTTTAATGAAATATACCGGTGCTTTGGCTGCACTCACGATATGTGCGGCGTGCAGCTCGGCGGGCGCGCCGTCAACCGGTGGGCTCAACTACCAATACGTCGGTAAGATGCTCTACGTTAACGGAAGGCCGGTCACGGCGGCGCGTCTGAACGCTGCGCCCCGTTACGCGACGATGGTTCCTGACCGACATAAGAAGTCAAAGACTTTTGAGTACGTTTTCAACTACTACGAGACGTATGCCAGCATCTTCGACTATCCAAAGAGCGTCAAGGAGATCGGGCAAATCAGCGGTGACGGTGGTCAAGGGTGCACCAACGTCCTCTACGGCTACGGGAAGAAGACCTTCTGGAACGTCGGCGGTCAAAACCAGATTACGGAGTACAAGGTTCCCCACACGCCGATCAAGACGCTGTCGGTGAACTACTCTTTCCCGACGAGCTGCGCCATGGATACCAGCGGCGATCTTGCCGTCGGGATCTTCTTTGAGGGAGGACAGGGTGGCGGCGACGTCGTCATCTTCAAGAACGCGAGCGGCTCGGGTACCGTTTACACGACGCCCTTGTCCGCTGAGTACTTCGACGGCTACGATAACCAGGGCAACCTCTTCGCGGACGGCTTGAACGGTGGTAGTGCCTTCGAGCTCGTCGAGCTTCCGAAGGGCAGCAGCAAGTTCGAAGCGATCACCACGAGCAACTCGGTCCAGTTCCCTGGCTCCGTGCAGTGGGACGGCAAGTACGTCACCGTCTTCGATCAGCTGACGAATGAATTCTATCAGTACACGATCAGCGGAACCAAAGCAACGCTGAAGAACACGATATCGCTCTCGGGTTCCAGCGACTGTGCGCAGACCTGGAACGTGGGGAGCCTGGTCTATTGTGGAGACGCGGGTACCAACGGCGGTGAAGTTTTCAAGTACCCGGCCGGCGGTTCACCGGTTGCGGTATTTACGGGCAGTTTCGACACGCCGCTCGGCGTGGTGGCAGCGCAGAAATAGCAAATGGAGCAAAACGTTAATAATATGAATTCGGCTGGTTTAATAAAATACGCCAGTGCTCTGGTTGCACTCACGATATGCGCAGCGTGCAGCTCGGCGGGCGCGCCGTCGACCGGTGGGCTCAACTACCAATACGTCGGCAAGGTGCTCTACGTGAACGGCAGGCCGGTCACGGCAGCACGTCTGAACCCCATGCCCCGTTACGCGACATTGGTTCCCGACCGGCATACGAAGTCAAAGACTTTTGAGTACGTCTTCAACTACTACGAGACGTATGCCAGCATCTTCGACTATCCAAAGAGCGTCAAGGAGATCGGGCAAATCAAAGGTGACGGCGGTCAAGGGTGCACCAACGTCCTCTACGGCTA
>DATHOO010000093.1:0-5707 GCA_035484815.1 Candidatus Acidiferrales bacterium | reverse complement strand
GCGTCGTTGCTAACTCCGCCGCCTGCCGGCGATTGGATTCCCGTTTGTGACCAGCCGCAGCCGCTTAAGATGAGAGTTGTCGTGAGCGCGCTCAACGCGCGTTGGCCAAATCGTAGATTCATGGAAGGCGACTTCTTCTGTGAGAAACAAAAAAGCCCGCGTCTTTAGTCTGTATTAGGACGAGGCTTTTCGATGGTGGGCGGTACATGGATTGAACATGTGACCTCTTCGGTGTCAAGGAACTCACACCGTGCGGGGATCGCGGTTTTCCTCGCCAAACCGCCTCCATACTTTCGATATTGCCCACTCTTTCCGGTCTGGTTGCTCGACGGTTGCTCCACGGCGGCGCTGGCCCGACTAGCGGAGGTCGCGCTGCTACACGGTGGCGTTCACGGGCATTCCAGGCCCGTAGAGCCCCGTGCGGCGATCCCGGCGTAGTCACACACCCCATCAGGATGGCCGCAAAGGCCCTCTAGAGGTCAGGAATGGCTTCCAGGGGGCTTGCCTTTTTCAGTGGTGCATCGTTACGAAAGAGTAACCCAACAGCACCAAAGCGATGCCCAACGTAGCGAAGGACATCACGCCTTTCGTTCGCGATGATTTGATGATACGACTCAGCGTTATCTGCGCCAATAGAAAAGCCAACGCGATTGGCAAAAAGAGCCTTGACGCAGGCGCACCTGTTACGACAAGCCGAACATCTAGCACAACCGCTGCTGCACACAACACCCATGCTAACGCAAGCACAACGGATACATACTGCGGTGGTATGGTTTTGCCGCGCAGCCGCACAATGATGACAAACGCAATAACTGCTGCAGTTATCACCAAGGGACCGTATATCAGTAGACTTCGACTCATTTATTTATGCACCCATCAACTTGAAGTGTCTGAACAGTGGCAACCAGCGCGACCGTTAAGAGTGCTAAGGCTCCCGCCTTTTATTTGCCTGCGCTTTTCGCGACGTCGACCGTAGGTCGCGTTGCTTTATCCGTTGCTTTACATCGAAAACGCTGAATCCGAAAAAGCTACGTAGTATATATGGTGGGCGGTGTAAGGATTGAACTTACGACCTCTTCCGTGTCAAGGAAGCGCTCTCCCACTGAGCTAACCGCCCGTGGCGCCATGGATGGCGCGAACGGCCAAGATTCGCAGCCGGGGGTCGTGGCCCTGCTTTCGACGGTTTGACAGGGCATTGCGCGTCGTGATAAATTGGCGCGTACTCACTCTTTGCCGACTTAAAGGAGACAGAATGAATCAAACGCGTCTACTCTGCTCCGGCACGCCTAATCCGGGCGTGGGGTCGATTTACTTTGGACCTTCGTTTTTGAGATGCTGACGTTGAGCGCCGTGCGCGCATAGCTCAGTTGAAGAAACGAAGGCCTCCGAGATCGACCGGAGGCCTTTTAAATTTCCTAATTCCTTCACATTCTCTTGCGAGGCGAATCATGCAACCATGGATTCAATCCGAAATTCGGATTCGCCGTGACGACGCCTTGGAAAAGACTCGCCGCAGCCGGCTTGCGCGGCTGGCTGCCAGCGAACGAAGTCCAAGGATGCGCCGGCGCATCGCCGACGGTGCGCAGGCAATAAGCGACGCGTTAGCTACGCTGGCGCGCAACTTGCGGAACGGTGAAGCCGCATAACGAACTAGAGAAGGGCGTCAGATGCGACGGTGTCGGCGCCCTTCCATGCTTTTTCGAAGCGCGAGCGAGCCGCTTGAGATTGCGCGTTTGCGCCGTCGGCCGTGAGCGCTTGCGCTAGGCCGAGCAGCGCACGCGGATCGTTCGGGTAGGTGTCGAGCGTTTGCGTAAATGCGGCAATCGCGCCGGTGGTGTCGCCGCGCCGCAGACGCAGATCGCCCAGCGCTTCGCCGGCCGGCAACAGCGGAATCAGCTCCCCCTCCAAGTTACTGCGTTGATTCTGGAGGCTTTTTTCGATCCATTGCTCGGCTTCGTCGTACTTTCCATCGGCTTCGGCCAGGCGAGCTTGAAAAAGCTGCGGGATATAGCCCTGCGCAAAGGCGTCTGCCGGGATATGCGCGGCCAATGCGTGCGCTTCGCTGACTCGTCCGAGATGGAGTGCGGCCAGGCCACGCACGCTCGGGCCGCCGAACTCGTTGCCATCAGTCGCATATGCGTCGGCGTAACGCCCGAAACGAAACGCGGTAAGCGCGTCGAAGGCCGTCCCGAACACACTGGCCATACGGTGAGCCCACGACTGCGCGGTTTCATAGTTCCCAAGCATCATCGCCGCCGAGTAACCGACCGCGACATCGTGCTTAGCGTATTGCTGAGCGTGCGCGGACTCAAGGCCGCCATCGAGCTGCGTCATGAGCGCGTAAGCCCGCTCGCTCGAGGCGAGCGCTTTGGCGTACTCTCCCGTTTCGATCCAGTAGTGCGCCGGCATGTGAGCGAGATGTTCGGCTTCGGGCGGAAAGACCGCGGCATCGAGGCGTTGCGCGCACGGCAGCGCTGCGCTGCGCTCGGGCGCGAGATCGTAGAGGTGAATGCAGAGATGATTGGCCATCACGCTGGTGGGGTCGTCGCGCAGAACGGCCGTAACCAGCTCAAACGCATTGCGCGAATCTTCGCTCGCGAGCGCGCCGTCCTGCCAGGCTAGCCCACCCCCTTCCAGCAGTGCTTCGGCTGCCAGAAGCTTCGCGTTTTCATCCTGCGACGATGCGGCAAAGGCCGACATCGCCTGGCGATACGCGGCGTTGTCGCTCGCCCAGTCGGCAAACTTGCCCTGATATCGCAGGGCCATGATGGTGATGAAACGCCGCTCGCGTTCCGAGGCGCCCGCGTCGAGCGCGACGGCCTTGCGCGCGGCAGTGCCGGCATCGTCAAAGCGTTCTTGCGTGATCGGCGTGTTGAGATCCGGTCCCTTCGCGAGCGCGACCCCCCAGTACGCCATCGCGAGCTGCGGATCGAGCGCCGCGGCGCGCGTGAAGTCTTTTGTCGCATCCGTTCCGTCGTACGCATAATAAAGGAAGAGGCCACGGTCGATCGCCGCCTGCGCTTGCGCGTTGCTGGTGGAAACGGGGAGGTGGGCCGACGTCGCGGCGACGGCGGCGAAGACGGCCGCGAGGAGAGTCACGACGCGTTTTTCAACCGGCGCGGGCGCCACTCCGTGCTAGACAGGCAGCGAAGGGTAGGGTAACATACCGTTTTGTCCAAGGAGCCGAAACCGGTTTGGGCGCGTAGCTCAGCGGGAGAGCATCCGCTTCACACGCGGGGGGTCGCTGGTTCGAGCCCAGCCGTGCCCACCATCCGAGTCGGCGGATACCGGTCTTGGCGCTGTAGCTCAGTTGGTTAGAGCGTCGCCCTGTCACGGCGAAGGTCGTGGGTTCGAGCCCCATCAGCGTCGCCATCTTGGTCGAGCGCATCGCAAGGGAGCGGTGCGCTCGACGACCATCGGGCCAAGGTAGCTCAGTCGGTAGAGCACGCGCCTGAAAAGTGCGGTGTCGCCAGTTCGATTCTGGCCCTTGGCACCATTGAATATAAGAGCAGAGGTCTCGCCGCTTGGCGAGACCTCTGCTTAATCCGAGGAAGTCGGATCGCTACGCGCGCAACGTTCGGTTGAGGAAATCGATCGTGCGGTTCCAGGCGGTTTCCGCATGCTCGGGATGATAGTGACCCAAACCGCCCTGGCCGAGCTCGCCGGTATTGTAGAAGCCATGTTTGGCGTCGTAGCGATAGAACTCGTGCGCGACGCCCGCGGCATCGAGCTTGCGTTCGATTGCGGCGACGCCTTCGAGATTGAAGTGGCTGTCTTCGGCTGCCCAGTGGCCTTGAATCGGAACCGCGATCGCGGCTGGATCGCCCGCGTCGGCCGGTGCGTAACCGTACCAAAGGCTGGCGGCATCGAACTCGCGGCCGTGCATAACGCTCAACATCGCTAACGCCCCACCCATGCAGAAGCCGACCACGCCGACCTTCTTTGCACCCTGCTCGCGAAGGTAGCGCGCGGCGCCCGGCAAGTCTTGGCCGGCGGCGTCGGCAAAATCGAGGCCTCCCATCAAGTGATTGGCTTCATCGCCAGTCGCCGCGGTGCGTCCGCGGAAGAGATCCGGTACCAGCACGTTATAGCCGTGCGAAGCAAGCCGATCAGCTGTCGCCTTGATGCGATCGTCGACGCCCCACCATTCCTCGATGAGGACGACACCGGGCGCGCCAGCCCTACTTGGAGCCGCGGCGAAATATCCGGGCGCGGTCTTCCCGTCGGGTCGAACGAACTCGATCGAAGCACCCATCAGGGGCGTCCTGCGACCGTTACTTCCTCGGCATCTTGCCGATCGAGATTTGCGCTACGCTCGTCGGCCAGCCATTGGTTGGCTGCGCGCATGTCGTTCGGATTCACACGCGCGGTGAACCATGCGTAGAGCGACTCGTCGGTGGGATGCTCTTGCAAGGCTCGATCGAACTCGGCGCGTGAGATCTTCCATCGCTCTAACATCCCCATATCCATCGGGCACGGATAGATGTAATCGTGGATCGTTCCGGCCGCCGAGGCGCGACCTTTATCGGCTGCCCGCAGCAGCCAGAGTGCGTCGCCGATGGCCTCGCGCCCACGGCGTGGAAAAGTTTTTTCGTCTCGAAAGTCGGTAGGCATGCGCCCCATAAGGCGCTCGCGTGCGAGCGGGTTGCACGAACAACCCAGCGAACGGTGGGCGTGATGGAAGCCTCAACGGCCTTGCCGCGCCACGAGCCGCGATGGCATGCGTCGCTGGCGGTTTTAGCCGCGATAGCACTCTACATCACGCTCCCCCCGAAGCTGATCATCGGGCCCGTATGGATCGCTCCGCTTCTCGTCCTGGCGCTGTTGATTCCGCTTTCGATTTTGACGCCCCACCGTCACCGCGAAACGCGGCAAAGCCGTTTTTGGAGCATCTTGCTGATAGCGATCGTGACCTTTTTCAATCTCGCGTCGGTGTTGCTGCTGGTCGCAAGCCTGTTTCATCCGGAAAAGGGCGCGACACACTCCGCCGGACTGCTGTTGCGCTCCGGGGCGCAGATCTGGGCCACGAATATCTTGGTCTTTTCGCTCTGGTACTGGGAGCTCGATGGCGACGGCCCCGAAGCGCGGGCGCACGCCAGCGCCGCAACCGAGTGTAAAAATGCCGACTTCCTCTTTCCGCAGATGCAGATGGCGATTTCGGGCGCTGGGCAGACCGCATACTCGTGCATCGATCCGCTCTGGAAGCCTCAGTTCTTGGACTATTTCTACCTCTCGTTTACGAACTCGACGGCTTTCAGTCCAACCGACACGATGCCCCTCAGCCGCTGGTCAAAAGTCCTGATGACCTTTGAGGCAATCATTTCGTTGATGACCATCGCAATCGTGCTAGCCCGGTCGATTAATGCCATCACCTAGGTGTCCTTTTCTTGGGACGCCAGAACTCTAGCCTTGGTGCAGGCTGTCGTAGGATGCGGTATGGGCGTGCGCGAAGCCGATGGCTCCCCTAGCTGCGGGTATGATGTAATGGCAGCCTGCGACCTTCCCAAGGTTGATGCGTGGGTTCGATTCCCACTACCCGCTTTGCCATTTGAGCACGAAGTTCGCCGAGCCGACTGGCGAATAGGAATAACCATGGCCCAAACCTTATCGACCTTGTCGCTGCGCAATCTCCACGATGTGTTCGGCGAGAATGACCCCGTGCGTCGACGCGCAGCAGTCGATGAAATCTACCAGGAAGACGTGGTGT
>DATHOO010000092.1:0-3566 GCA_035484815.1 Candidatus Acidiferrales bacterium | reverse complement strand
GCGGTGGTGGCGGGACACAGCACCACGGCGGCGTGGGCGGCCGCGGCGGTCCAGGCCGCAAGAGCTACCCGAGCGGCCAGCCCGGAAGCGACGGCGTTCTCGGTGACGGCGGTGTCGGGGGAGCGGGAGGCGGAAGCGTCTCCAGTGGTGACAGCGGCGCCGCGGGCGGTGGGGGCGGTGGCGGCTACTACGGCGCCGGTGGCGGCGGTGGCGGCGGCGTGCTCGACTACTATTACGCAGGTAGCGGCGGTGGTGGCGGCGGCGGTTCGTCCTACGTCGAGTCGCGCGCCAAGAGCGCGCGCTTCTGGCGAGGCTGGTACAAAGGCACGGGCAACGGGCTAATCGTGTTCTCCTGGTAGAGCGACGACTGTCGCCGCCACGTTATTTTTGGGTTGGGGCGACGAACATGCTCAGTCGCCGATCCATTCAGGCCTCAGTGGGGAGCAAGCAGGTGACTAACTTCCTTTTCAGTCGCGATGCACTTAGTAGCTGCGCCGTTGCAGTGTTACTCGCGGGTTGCGGCGGACTGCAGGTGCCGACGAGTGCTCAAGTTACGAGCGGGACAACGGCGGCCTTCGTACACGCTGCTCTTAGACCCAAACACCTACCTGCCACACGCGCTCTGGCTACGCGATCAGATAGTTTATCTCGAGGACTACGCACCGAGCCGTTCGGGCGAAGCGGTACCTGCGGCGCGGACGTTCGAAACAACGGCAAATTCATTTAGAGTTAGCGGCGTTAAAGAAATACCAATCGCGCCATCTAAACTTCCTCGCCCGCCCAAGCGAGCTCACGAACCGAGCGCCGAATAATATAAAGTATCGAAAGCTTTCCATGGGCAAGGAAGCGCCACTGCTTCTTTCGTACTTTGGCATTCGCGGCCCGACCAGCGTCTCGGACCCATATATCATCGAAATAGGAGTGTCTCCAGATGGAAACCCCGAGATTGGCCTCCGGCGCCCTGGGCGTCATGGCGGCCATCGCGTTTTTAGCCGGCTGCGGCGGCGGCCTTCAGTCCCCGTCGTCGTTTGCGTCGTCGAGCGCACAAGGCTTGGCGTCGGTGACGTACACGTCGGTGCGCGCGCCCAAATTTAAGCCGGACCATCACAAATCGTGGGTCTCGCCGGACGTCAAGAGCGCGCATCGTTTGCTTTTCATCTCGGACGACTCATCGCAGGACGTATACATCTTCACGATGCCGGCGATGCAACTCAAGGGCACGTTGACGGGCTTCAACGGACCGCAGGGTATGTGCACGGACAAGCAAGGCAATATCTGGGTTGTCAATACCGGCACTTCGCAGGGCCTCAAGTACTCGCGCACCGGCCACTTGCTGGGCTCGGTGAGCGATCCGTCGGGAACTCCGGCGGGTTGCGCAGTCAATCCGATTAACGGCGACCTCGCCATCAGCGAAACCCGCGGCACCAGCGGCGCGGGCGGCATCGAAATCTACCATCATGGCTCGGGAAATCCCACCAGATATAACAACCCGTCACAGTACGAGTACTTCTTCCCCGCGTACGACACCAAAGGAAATCTTTACGCCGACGGATTCAGCTACCCGACCGACGCCGTCATGATCTCGGAGCTGCCGTCGGGCAAGCATCGGATGCATACCATCAATTACAGCGGTGGAACGATTCGATTTCCGGGTGGCGTGAACTGGGATCGCGTGAAAGGCCAGTTGGTCGTCAATGATCAGGAGTGCAACTCGCTTTACGCTTCCTGCGTCTACCAGCTGACCGTATCTGGTTCTAGCGCGAAGATCGTCGGATCCACCCCGCTGAACAACTTCGACGGCACTGCCTGCGACGTCGATCAAGGCACGATCGCTCCGTCCGGCAAGTACTTCGCGGGCCCATGCATCACGTTCGCATACAGCGTGAGTTCAGCGGATCGTTGGGCCTATCCGTCGGGCGATAAGCCGAGTCGCTACAACGATTCGGTGGTCGTCGAACCGATCGGTTCGGCAATCAGCGAAAAGTAGCCCCACCGATGCGGTGGCGATAGCGCTCAACGCGAAGCGGCTTCGACTGCACATGTTTATCGACGGACTCTCGGCGGCTACCGGCTCGGCGCGACGCTGACGGTGACACCGTAAATGTTCACGAAGCCGCTCTTGAATGGCAGAAGTATCTTGCTGGCTTTACCGCCAGCCGGATAGCGCCACAACCCTAGCTCCGCAAGATTGCTGGCCTGCGCGATGAACTTACCGTGCTGCAAAAACGTCTGTACGTAGGGCCAATGGCCCGAGTAGTTATTTTGCCACCCATTGATCTGAGTCGTCCGAATAACCTTGAACGCGGCTTTGCCAAACCTCAGACGATAGATTTGGTCCGTCGAAGGGTTTGTCAATGTAATGTGCCGCCCATCCCATTGGATGTTGCCAAAGGCGTCGAAACTGCTGTCGAGCGCATAGTTCGCGAACGTGCTGCTGCCTTTAGGAAGCTCCGCGATATAGTCGCCGGAGCCGTTGCCGTCGACGAACAAGTTGCCGCGATCGTCGTATCCGCAAAGACCGTAGGTATCAATGTCCGGGTCCCGGTACGAGGTCGCCGGTTCCTTCGCGTTTGGAAAAATCGCGACTTCTCCAGCGCCCGATCCTTCTTGCGTCACGGCCAAGTTGCCACTGGTCGGATCGACCGCGCAGCCCAATGGAATGTCTCCGCCGTGAAGCGTTTGAATCGGGTATAAGCCACCGTGCGCGTATTCTAAGATTACGTATCCGCTCGTCGGAACAAAGACGTTCCCGTTTGTGTCCGAACATACGTTGCTACCGCTGACGTTCAGGCTTCCGATCAGCTTGCCGTGGGGGTACGAAAGAACATACACGTTGTCGCCGGTCGCGACGTACAACAAGGTGTGGCTTTCCGCTTCCGGCAGCATCCAGGATGCGCCCCGATGGGCTTGCGTGCCAATCGCGCGGCTTTGGGGCATCGCAGCCGGCGCGCCGGTCGGCGGTTGCGATCTGCCGCATCCCGCGAGCAAGGCTGCGGCTGCGCTAATGCTAAAGGCAAAACGAGGCAAGGTCCTCACTTGCTATGCCTCCGGCGGCTGAACGGTAGCGGCTGATGAGATTCGCCGCCGCGTCGCCACGAGCTAAGCTGCAACGTTATAAGTAGGCGAAGCGCCCCACTGCTGAGCTGCTGGGTTGCCGCGATCATAGCGCCGCAATGCGACGGGTAGGCTGATGATAAGTGCGTAGCGAGGCGAGGTTTTGGTTTTAGCGAACGCGTAAGGAAACCACGCCGAGTGGGAAGTCCAATCCCCCAAGCGTCGCGATCGGCGAACCACCTGCGGGATACTTGAAGACTTCGCCATCGTTGTTGCCCGCATCGGCGCAATAGACATACGGTCTTGCGATCCAAGACGCGGCGCAATCGGCTGTCCCGCTCAATAAAACGGTGCCCTTCAACGTCGCGTTGGTGCCACTGACCGTGTAGCGGTAGATTGCGCCGGCGCCCTGATCGGTGACGGTCAGATACTTACCGTCCCACTGCACGGAGCCAGGGAACTGCACCGTGTTGCTCGTGGTGATGGGAACGAACGCGCTGCTGCCCTTCTTG
>DATHOO010000091.1:0-3515 GCA_035484815.1 Candidatus Acidiferrales bacterium | reverse complement strand
TGCGCGGACCGGCGGCTCGGCTCATACTCTCCATGCTCCCGGCGGTGTCCACATCCGGTGCCCCAAGCACCATGGGATGCACGTGAACGTAGACCAGGGTGCTGGTGTTAATGAAGACGGCGTGCGCCGCGGCACCGAGATAGGTTCGCAGGTCGGCGGCCAACCGGCGTCCTTGAAAGACGGTTAACGCTAGCGTCTGCGCTTGGTTCGCCGCGAGCTGCGTACGGTCGAGCGTCACCCGGTACGGTCCCGCGACCACACTTGGCAAAAAGGGCGGCAAAGGCGTAGGCCGTGGAGTCGCAAGCGGACCGGCACTCTCGAGCGTAAAGCGAAAGACTTGCTGACCGATTCCGCGGGGTGTGGTGTCGGTGTAGAGATAATAGCGATGGTTCGGGCTCGGGGTAAACGTTTCAGAAAACGTGCCGGTAGATCCGTTAAAAGCCGGGTGAACGTGCGCGAACGTCGCGAAATCGTCACGCACGATGATTAAGTGGATCAGCTTTTGCATATCGACGTCGTAACGAAGGATCGGTGCTCCGCCGCTGAGTGAAAACTGTTGAATCTTCAACTGCACACTCGAGGCGGCGCCCGGCTCGGCCCAGAGCTTCGAGGCGATCTTTGGGGTGCCACCGAGTAGCGCAAAGACGCCGCTTTGCCCGGGAGGGCCCGCAGCTTTGGCGATGCCGAGCCCAACGGCGACAGCCAGCACCCCGGTGACGAGCGTGCCGGTCAATCGGCGGCTCGAATGACTCTCCACGTTTCATCCTCCATCTGTTCGAGATAACCGCCTGCCGTAAGGGCATCGAGCACTTCGCGCAAAGCGGCACGTTCGTTCTTATTCGGCATTCCCGCCCAACGCATTGCCAGGGCGTTGAGCTCGAGCGTTGCTCCTGGCACCAGCGCCTCGTGCAGGAAACTCCAGGATAGCTTCACCCGCTCCATTCGTCGCGCGACCGGCTCGAGGACACTTTCGAATGAAGCGTTCGTTGCGGCCGCCCCTTCGACTACGCTCGGCTCTGCCTCGCGGAGCCTGTCCTGAGCGGAGTCGAAGGGCTCAGGGTGACACGCTACGGCAGCGCGCGCGGAGAAGTGCTTGGCGACGAGGGGATCGGCGAGCGTGCCGGACCATTCGCCGAAGGTCGTGAACGCGGTCTGCCAGGGCACGCCGTTGACGACCGCGGTGCGCCGTTGGATGCCGCGTAAAATTCGTTGCGCGACGCGCTCCGGCGAAGCGGCGAACGTCGTGGGCTTGATGCCGATTCTGGAGTGAAACTCCGTCGCGACGACGCCGGGGTCGACGTACGTCACGCCGATTCGCCGTGGTCGCAGCTCGCGTCGCAACTGAATCGCCGCGGCCCGCACGGCGGCCTTCGCGATCGAATACGCGCCGTAGCGCGGCAGTGGCACGCGCGCGACCCCCGAGCCGATAAAAACGAGCTGACCTCGCGTCGCTTCCAACTGTGTTGCGGCGGCCCGCGCTAGGCGCAGCGGTGCCATGACGTGGAGTTGCCACTGCGCTTCGAGCTGCGTGTCGCTTTGATCGAGTAAGAGCCCATAAGCGCCGACCCCGGCGTTGTTCACCACGGCGTCGATCCGCTCGAATGCGCGCAGCGCCGCCTCGACGATCCGCGCCGGCATTTCGGGCGCCGTAATGTCCCCGGCAAGCGTGATGGAGGCGCCGCCCGACTCACGAATCGTGCCGGCGATCTCGTCGAGCAGCGCGCTCCGGCGCGCGCTCAGCACCACGTGATAGCCGGCGCGAGCAGCGGCAAGCGCGAGCGCCCGACCGATGCCGGAACTGGCTCCGGTCACGATCATCGTGCGTGCGCGCTCACTCATTGCGGTCGCAGTAGGCGCGATATTCGCGCTCGATGCTCTGTGGTAATCCGGCATAATGCTCGCTCTCGTCGCCGATCGGTGCGGGAAGCGTATCGACGGTTTGTCGCGCTTCACCGGCGAGCTGCGCGAGCACTTGGGCCACTGGTTTAAGCGTTCCATCGCTGCGAACCACGCCGAAACGGAGCTCGTGCGGCGCGCGATCGAACGGCGGCAACGTTGCGAGCGCGGGATCGTAGTCGGCCCAGCACCACCAGAACGCGCCGAGCGCGCCGCGCGCGTGAAGGCGATCGATTGCGCCGCGCGCATACTGTGCCAGCTCGTTTTCGTCGAGGCAGGCGAAGCCGTCGACGCGATCGAGACCGGGCGGGCACTCGGGATTGCCCAGCTCAGCGAAAAGCACGCGTTTTCCGCTGAACGATTGCTGCAGCTGATAGAGGAAGGGCACCACGTTGGTGTCGAGCCGGTCGCGCGCGAAGGCACTGTAGACCGAGTACCCGTGCATCATCGCAAACGGCCACGGCCGCGCGATGCTCGACGGCCGCAGCCGTCGATCGTGGTCGAGATCTTCGCCGTGCATTCCGCCGCTGGCGCCCGCGCCGGAAGCTTCCAGGAGCGCCTCCGTCAACCGTTTACTCCACTCGGCCGCGTCATGCGCGGTAGCCGGCACTCGCAGATTGGAGAACTCGTTGCCGAGGTCCCAGGCAAAGAGCGCCGGATGATCGCGGACGCGCTCGCCGATGCGATGGGCGAACAAGGTCTGCGCGCGCAGCAGCTCGGCGTTAACGTAAAAGTCGCCGATGGCTCGATCGACGACGGTGCCATTGGCGATCGTGCGAAAACGGCCCACGCTCGTTTCGCGCTCCAGCGTCCACGAGGGAAGCCAGTTGACGCCGCTCATGTGACCGCAGAAAAGCGTCGGCATCGCGCGCAAACCCGTTTCGGCAACCCGATCCATCACCGCATCGAAGTGACGTAGAGCGCGCTCGTCCATCGCGTTGGGCTGCGGTTGAAAGGCCTCCCACATCAGGAAAAAGCGAACGACGTCGAGTCCAAGCCTCTTGATCTGCGCCAAATCCTCGCCGATCTCGTCGAGATCGAAGCGTTGCCACATATACATCGCGCTGCGACGAGGCCAGTAGTTGATACCGAGCAGAAAGCGGGCCATACCAAACCCTTCGCCCTTCGACTTCGCGCCTCCGGCGCTCCGCTCAGAGGATGACAAGGGCGAAGAAGCCGCGAAGCGCTTTGGTGGTGACGGAACGAGAGAAGGCACCGATCGTCGGGATCATCATGGGGAGCCGTTCGGATTGGGAGACGATGTCGGAGGCGCGCGAGACGCTCGACGAGTTGGAAATTCCGTCTGAAGTGCGCGTCGTTTCCGCGCATCGTATGCCCGACGAAATGTTCGAGTATGCGGCGTCGGCCGCGCATCGTGGTCTAAAAGCGATCATCGCCGGAGCTGGTGGGGCCGCGCATTTACCGGGCATGACGGCCGCAAAGACGCTGATCCCGGTCATCGGCGTACCGGTGCAATCCGCTCGCGTGCTAGGGCTCGACTCGCTGCTTTCGATCGTGCAGATGCCCTCCGGCGTTCCGGTCGCCGCGATGTCGATCGGCGGCGCGGTCAACGCCGCGCTCTTCGCGGCCCGCATCGTGGCCCTCCAGGACGCCGGCGT
>DATHOO010000090.1:0-115333 GCA_035484815.1 Candidatus Acidiferrales bacterium | reverse complement strand
GCGGAGAATCTACTGGGCCCGCGGGGCGAGGGATACCGCCAGTTCCTCTCGATTCTTGACGGCGGACGGATCTCGGTCGCGGCCCTCTCGATCGGCCTGGCGATGGGCGCCTACGACGAGGCGTTGGCGTACTCGAAAGAGCGCCACGCCTTCGGCAAGCCGATAAGCAAGTTCCAGGCGATCTCGTTCAAGCTCGTGGACATGCTTACCGAGATCGAACATGCGAAGCTGATGATGCTGCGCGCCGCTTGGGAGAAAGACCAGGGGCGCGATTACGTGCAAGCGGCCAGTTTCGCGAAGCTCTTTGCCGGCGAGCTCTCACATCGCGTCGTGAACGATGCGCTCCAAATTCACGGCGGCTACGGCTTCATGGACGAGTATCCCATCTCGAGGATGTATCGCGATCAAAAGATCAACGAGATCGGGGAAGGCACCAACGAGGTTCAGCGGCTGATCCTCGCCCGCTTGATGGGGCTGTGAGCCCGCGCTTACGTGAACGCCGACCAAATCCTATCCGGAGCCTCGGTTATCGTCTCGCTCAGCGCACTGGCCTTTTCGTCATTTCTCTTAACGCGGCAGAATAAACAGCTCGAGCACGAGCGAAACGCGGTGGCGATCTTAGAGGCGATCGGGCGCCTGACCGGCCCCTCGATCGTGGGCGCGTTTGCGCAGCTCGAGGGTATCGCTCGGCGTTATCCCGACGACGAGACCGTGCGCGACCAGTTCGACGGTTCTTCCGACGACCAGGCGCTCGTGCTGGTTGCGCAATACGTCGAAACGATCGCGTGTCTCGCCCGCCGGCGCGTGCTCGATGCATCGTTGCTCGTCGACGCGGTCGGTTTCATGCTGCGCTCGCGCTGGGCGACGATTGCGCCCTTTGTCGCGCGGCTGCGCCGCGTTCGCGACAATGAGTTCCTCTTCGAAAACTTCGAATGGCTCGCAATGTACAGCACTTGGTGGAAGGATACGCCGCGCCCAGCCGGCGATCGAAACTACGACGCGAACCAGTTTGCCAACATCAAATTCAAGGTGTAGTGCGCGCAAGCGTCAGCGTTTGACGGCCAGCGAGTCGACTTGGAGTTGCAGCGAGGTCTGCGATTTGATCGTTTGATATTCATTCGAGCGCTCGCTGCGCTCCGTCGAGTCTTCGGTAACCGATGTCGGGATCGTTCGATTGATGTCGTAGCCGATGGCCGACGTGACCTCTCGCGTATACGGGCGCGATCCGTTTCCCGTCACGGTGCGCGTTTCGGCGATTCTAAGAACGCCACCGGCGTTCGCCTCGATCGTAAAGTCCGAAACGGTCGAAACATCGGGAGCGTTCTCCTGCACTCGCCAATGTTGTTTGGCATCGATCTGCGCCGGATCGACGAACGTCGGCCCAAGAAGGCGCACTAGCGAGAGCTCCTCCACGTTAACCTTGCCGCTGGAATCGCAAATGACGTTGGTGTTGCCGAAGACGACGCAGGTGGTGGACGGCGCGGAACGCTCGCCCTGTGCCTGCTCGCTAACGGAGAGCACCAATCCACGGTCTGGCTGCTCGCGCAGTACGTCGACCGTAATCGTTCCTTTGTCTTGGTTCCCCCCGCCGAAATCGGACGTCCCCGACCCAGACGTGCCGCCGTGCTCGGTCATCCCGGAACTCTGCATCTGAAGATCGGTCGTGGATCCCCACGTAAACGTGTAGACGAGATGGCGCGTGGGCTTCGACGCCGCAGGCAAAGCTTCGAGCGGGAGGACCAAACCAAGAGCGAGTGCGGCCAAGCACGCGGCATATCGCACGCAACGAAATTTAAACGCGGCCGCGTGCTTATCCTTACCGAAGGGTAGACGGCAAGCGGCCCGAACGGGGTCCCCATGACGACACGTTTTTTGCTAGCTGCGGCTTTTGTGGCGACCGCGCTGACGGCGCCCGCCGCAGCGGCGCTTTCGACCGGCGCGAAGGCACCCGACTTTACCTTGCAGGCAACGCAGGGCGGGAATGTCTTTACCTTCAGCTTAGCCGACGCTTTAAAGAAGGGCCCGGTCGTGCTCTATTTTTATCCCGCCGCATTCACAAAAGGGTGCACGATCGAAGCGCACGAGTTCGCCGACGCGATCGGCCAGTACCAGGCGCTCGGTGCGACCGTGATCGGCGTTTCGCACGATCCGATTGACAAGCTGCAAAAATTCTCAGTCAGCGAATGCCGCAGCAAGTTCGCCGTCGCCGCCGATACGAATCAAGCGGTGATGAAAGAGTACGATGCGGTCCTTTCGCAGCATCCGCAGTATGCGAACCGGACGTCGTACGTCGTCGCGCCGGACGGAACGATCGTCTATACCTACACCAGCCTCGATCCGTCCTTACACGTTCAGAACACCTTGACGGCGCTCAAGGCCTGGAAGGCCGATACCGCACCCGCCGCTTCGCCGTAGAACCTAAACGGCGTCGTCGTTTGCGAAAAGCTGCTGCGACCGGGGGAGACGCTTCGTGCTCGATGCGGTGTCGAGCGCGGTAACCGCGCGCGGCACGACGTCGATCGGGGGAATTTCGGCAAGCTCGTCGCCGCTCAACGAAGCTTCGTCTTTAAGCCTGCGGCCCTGCGGAAGGAGCTTCGTTTCATAGGAGCTGACGGCACCGTTAAAGGCGTTGACCGAGCGTTCGAGGTGTTTACGAATCTCGCCGAGATGCTCGCTGAACTTTAGCGCGCGCTCGTAGAGCACCCGCCCGATGGTCGCGATGCGTTGTGCGTTCTCTTCCTGCCGGAGCGATTGCCAACCCATCGCAAAGGTCCGCAGTAGACCGATGAGCGCGAGCGGCCCGGTAACCAGAACGCCTTTGTCGAGCGCGTACTCGATCAGCGCCGGATCTTCGCTGCATGCCGAGCTCATGAATGCTTCACCGGCCACGAACATCACCACGTACTCGGCGGATCCCTTGGCGGTTTGGTAGCCTCGCCGGGCCAACGCATCCACATGATCGCGCAACGCCCGCGCGTGACGTTTTACCAGCAGACGCCGCGCCGCATCGTCGACCTCTTCGAGCGCAGCTTGCATGGCGTCGATCGGCGCTTTTGCGTCGATGAAAACGCAGCGCTCGCCGGGAAGATTGACCGTCATGTCGGGACGAACGCGAACGTCGTCGACCACGATGGTTTGCTGCTCGGCGAAATCGCAATATGGCAGCATCCCGGCTTTCTCGACGACGTTATGCAGCTGCATCTCGCCCCACTTGCCACGAGAGGTGGGGTTGCGCAGGGCCGTTATCAACGTCGAGGTCTGTGTGGTGAGGCTCGCTGTTGCGCTTTCGAGCTGATTCGTGCGTCCTAAAAGCTCGCCGATCAACCGGTCGAACTCGCCGAGCTTCTGTGCCACCGGCGAAACGAGTTCGCCGACGCGCTCGCTCGCGCGCACCGCGGTTGTTTCGCGTAGCTCGTTCTTCGCGCGCTCCAACAAGGCTTCGATGGCTTTCTCTCCGACCGAGCGTGCCGAAAACCATGCGATCGCGCCGCCCAAGGCGCCGCCGAAGAGAAAGAGCGCGAGCGCTTCAATGACGATCATCTATTGGCTCGTGCGCAAGTACTTGTTGAAACACTCAAGCGTCCTCTTCCACGCGTCGGCTGCCGCCGAGGCGACGTACGCGGAACGTTGGTCGTCGAAGAAGGCGTGACCGGCTTCATCGTAGACGTGGACGTCGTTGGGCACCGTTAATGCCGCGGCGAATGCGCGGACGTCCGCGGCCGGAATCCCGGTGTCGCGTGCGCCAAAACTGCCGCAGACCGGGATGACGATCGCTTTGGGGTCGACGCCGGCGACCGCGCCGTAGAACGGCGCGACCACGGTGAAGAGTTTTGCGTCGTCAATGGCCGCGTTCCACGCGATGTGACCCCCCATGCAGAAACCGGTGAGGCCAATCTTTGTACCCGGAAACTTCGTCGACAGCCAGAGTGCGGCGGCGCGAATGTCGCCGGCGTAGACCTGGCGGTCAAGCTCTTTGGCGTACGGCCGAAAGACTGAAGAATCCGTCGCGCCATCGCCGCTCGGCGCGCCGTAACGGGCGTAGAGATCGGGCGCGATCGCCGCAAAGCCGGCCTTCGCGTAACGCCGCACGACGTCGCGGATCGACGTATCGACGCCCCAAATGTGCATGATCACGACGACCGAAGGCGTATTCGCGCCTGCGCCGACCGGCCACGCGGCGTAGGCCGGAACGACGGCATCGGGGAGCGCAAGCTTCACGTGGTCGACCGTAATCGCCGGATCGTTCTCGGCAACCAAGGGCGGATGGGGTTGGCCAAGGGCTTCTTGGGCGTCGACCGGCGCGCTCGCGGCGAGCGTTGCGGCTGCCGAGATTCCGACGAAGACGCCGCGTTTGAGGTTTTCCGACGTCGCTTGAGTCGGGTCGATCTCCGGCGCGCTCATCTTGGATGCTCTGTTGCCCGATCGCAGCGTCAAATCCTCGAACGGCTGTTTGGTGTATCCTGGTGGAATGAATCGAAAAGGCTTCTTAGCGAGCTCGGCTTCCGTCGCGGCGGCTCCGGCTCTCGGCCAGGCGGCGGTTCCCGGGGGTACGCACCGCGTCGAGCGGCGGGCAGACTTCGACGAGCAACGTTTCGCGGCGACCGTCGGGCGCCCGTCGCAGATCCGCCAGGTCTACGAAGCGGTGACGTTCACGCCCGGCCTTCTGCGGAGCATCAAGAACTCGTTCAATGGATTGCAGTTCGGCTTCGGCTACGACGCCGATCGCATTGCCATTGCGCTTGCGGGCCACGGTGCCTCAGCGGTATACGGCTACAGCGATCGCATTTGGAAGACCTATCGCCTCGGGGAGTTCCTGAAAATCGCGGACGCCGCCGGTAACCCGATGGTTTCGAATGCCTTTTTGCCTGCGCAAGCGCCGTTGGATGCCAACGCAAATCCCGACGACGATCGCGGGATGTATCAAGATGCGTCAATCGAGGTCTTGCAACACCGCGGCCTCATCGTTTTGACGTGCCACACCGCGGTCGAAGAGCAAGCTCGCGCGCTGGTCGAGCGGGGTTTTGCTCCGGCAGGAATGTCGGCGAGCGACGTCGCCGCCGATATGCTTTCGCACCTGATTCCCGGCGCAGTCGTGGTTCCGTCGATGGTCGCGACCATTGCCGTGCTGCAGGCAACCTATCGCTATACATATTTGACGCCGTCATGAAAAGCACTAGGTTAGCGCTGCTCTTGGCGCTAGCGGCCGTGCTCTCCGGCTGTTCGTCGCACGTGCCGGCGCCGCTCTACGATCCGCGGGCGCTTCCTACCGGCCCCCTGGGCGATTCGATCGCCTACGGCTACGCGATCATGGTGAAGACCCATCACCTCATGAAGCCGTACGTACGCGCCGACCTTACTTGCGCCGATTGTCACGTCGCTGCCGGGACCAAGCCGCGCGGCGGAAGTTTCATCGGCACGTACGCCCGCTTTCCGCAGTGGAACAAGCGCGCGCATCGCGTGATTGCGTTGCAAGATCGCATTGCCGAGTGCTTTCTCTACAGCATGAACGGAAGAGTGCCCGCTTACTCCAGCAAGGCCATGGTCGCGATCGTTGCCTACATTGCGTGGCTCTCGCGGAACACGCCGATCGGGGCGACGCAACCAGCGTCGGACCGTTACATCGAACCCTTGCCGAGCGCCGCACCGAACCCCGCGCGCGGAGCGGCGCTTTACGCGCAGCGCTGCGTGAAGTGCCATGGGATCGACGGACAAGGTCTCTCAGGGGCCTTTCCACCGCTCTGGGGAGACCGCTCGTTCAACGAAGGCGCCGGCATGGCACACATCGACCGGATGACCGGGTTCGTTCGGTACAACATGCCCTACGACGCACCGGGCTCGCTCTCGCTCGCTGCGGCCTATGACGTGGCCGCATTCGTGCTGCGTCACCCACGGCCGCACTTTGCCAAGAACGCGCTCGTGCAGCCGCGCCCGCTTCCGGCGAGGTACTTCTGAAGTACTTTTAAGATAGGCCCTTGCCGCTTGAAAAGATAAGATGAAACCCGTTTTGGAAGAGACTCTCGTGCGCGTCGCTCTCCCCGAGATGGGAGAATCGGTCACCGAAGGCTCGGTCGTCCAGTGGCGCAAAAACGTCGGAGACTTCGTCGCCGAAGGCGATCCGCTCGTCGAAGTGACGACCGACAAGGTGGACGTCGAAGTTCCGGCCACCGCGTCGGGCGTCGTAACGCAGATTCTTGCGCGCGAAGGCGAGACCGTCGCCGTCGGTTCGGTGCTTGCCGAGATCGACACCTCAAAGAGCGCCGCAACACCGACGGTTTCCCCGTCGACGGGGAACGGCGCTGCCGTGCCGGCAAAGCCGTCGCCTGCGCCCATCGCGCCGCCGGGTTCGTCCGGCGCAGGTATCGCCGATCCCCAGGCGCAGCGCATCGCGCGGCAGCTCGACGTGGACCTTAGCCGCGTCCGCGGCTCGGGGCCGAACGGTTTAATTTTACGTTCCGACGTTCTGGCTGCGGTGGAGAGCGCGCGCCGCGCGCCGACCGCGCCGGGGCCGCCGCTGCCGCCGATTCCGCCCAACGCGCGACTCACCGCACTCAAAGGCCCCGCCGCGGCGCTGACCGGATACATGGAGCAGAGTCTCTCGATTCCGACGGCGACGAGCTTTCGCAACGTGCCGGTCGACGTGCTCGACGCGCGCCGCAAAGAGCTTAACGGCGCGATTCGAGCTTTGGGCCGCAGCGAACGAGTTTCGTTTACCCACCTGATCGCCTATGCGTTGGTGCGCGCCGCGCAAGAGCTTCCGTACATCACGTACTCGTTCCGTCGGGACGAAGCCGGCGCCCCGGCCCGGTTGGAGCCCGGAGTTCATCTCGGCCTCGCGGTCGACACGGAGCGTAAAGACGGCACGCGCTCGTTGGTCGTTCCGGTAATTCGGGATGCCGATACGCTCGATTTTGCCGCCTTTCGCAACAAATACGAGGAGCTCGTCGCAAAGGCGCGCGAGAACAAACTTGCCGCCGACGATCTGCAAGGCGCTTCGTTCACGCTGACCAACCCGGGCGGCATCGGCACGGTCGCTTCGGTACCGCGGTTGATGGCCGGACAAGGCGCGATCATTGCGACCGGTGCAATCGCTTATCCACCGGGCTTCGCAACCGCCAACGAACAGTCGCTGCGACTGCTCGGCGTTTCGAAAGTCATGGAGCTCACCAGCACCTACGATCACCGGGTGACGCAAGGTGCTCAGTCGGGCGAATATCTGCGCCGCGTCGACGAGCTCTTGCAGGGCAAGGACGGATTCTACGAGAGCGTCTTCGCGTCGCTGGGCCTCCAAGCGGCGGCCGCACCGCAAGTAGCGCTCGCACCGGTCGGCGCGGCGGCGGCACCGCCGTCGGACGAAATGCTCCGCGCGGTGGCAGCCGGCATGGCCATCGTCTCGGCGTACCGGCGCCACGGTCATCTCGCGGCGAATCTCGATCCGCTTGGCGCGCAACCGGTCGGCGATCCTTCGCTCGAGCCGCAAACCTACGGTCTCACGCCGGCGCTGCAGAGCGCGATCCCCGCGAGCGTGTTGCGGGTCAAAGTCCCCGGAAACACCCTGGCCGAAGTGCTGCCGCGCCTCAAAGAAACGTACAGCTCGACGATCGCGTACGAGATCGAGCACATCTCCAACGCCAACCAGCGAGTATGGCTGCGCGATTATATCGAGTCCGGGCGCAACAAGATCAAAGAATCGCCGCAGCGGCAGATTGACTTCCTCGAGCGGCTCACGCAAGTGGAAGCCTTCGATCGCTACGTGCGCAAAACGTTTCTCGGGCAGAAGACCTTCTCGGGCGAAGGGCTCGACGTCATGGTGCCGATGCTCGAGGAGATGCTCGACATGCTGGCCGATGACGGCGTCGCCGATGCGGTGCTCGGCATGGCTCATCGCGGCCGTCTCAACGTGATCGCGCACGTGGTCAATCTTCCATACGAAGAGGTGATGACCGAGTTCGAAGCCGCGCAGTATCGAGGCAATCTCGGCGACGACGACGTGGTGGGCGACGTCAAGTATCATCACGGTGCGACCGGCACGTTTACGACGTCGAAAGGGAAAACGATCGGCGTGACGCTGGCGCATAATCCGAGCCATCTGGAAGCGGTCGATCCGGTCGTCGAAGGCAGCGCGCGCGCCTTACAGACCGATCACTCGCACGGACACCCGACCCAAGATCACACGCGCGCGGTGCCGATTCTGATTCATGGCGACGCGGCATTTACCGGCCAGGGGATCGTTTCGGAAGTCTTCAACCTCCAATCGTTGCCCGGGTACGAAACCGGTGGGACGATTCATCTGATCGCGAACAACCAGATCGGGTTTACGACCGATACGGCGGATGCGCGTTCGACGCGTTACGCTTCGGACTTGGCCAAAGGCTTCGACGTTCCGATCGTCCACGTCAATGCCGACGACGTCGATGCCTGCATTGCTGCGGTCCACCTCGTCATCGACTTTCGCCGAGCCTTTGGCCGCGATGTGCTCATCGACCTGATCGGCTATCGCCGCTTCGGTCACAACGAGCAAGATGAGCCTGCCTACACGCAACCGCAGATGGCCGACCGCATTAAGAATCATCCTACCGTCCGAGAGCTCTTCGCCAACAAGCTCGTGAACCAGGGCGTGATCACCGCGGAGCGCGCGCGAACGATGGTGGAGGAAGCGACGGAACGTCTTCAAGAGGCGCGTCGTGCGGTCAAAGGCGCCCTTGCCACCCACATCAAGGGCCGGAAGATCTCGGGAAGCAACACGTTCGGCGGCACGGTGCTCGCGCCGGTCGAACGCAGCACACTCGTTGCTTGGACGCAAGCGTTGACGACGGTTCCGTCCGGATTTACGCTCAACCGCAAACTGCGCAGCCAGTTCGAGCGCCGGGAGGCCACGATCGCCGAACAAGGTGTCGTGGATTGGGGTACGGCCGAATCGCTCGCATTCGCCTCGCTGTTGACCAGCGGAACGCCGATTCGGCTCACGGGTCAAGATACCGAACGCGGTACCTTTAGCCATCGCCACGCCGTCTTTCACGATCCAAACACCAGCGCCGTCTGGATTCCGCTCCAACACATTGCAGAAGCGCAAGCCTCGTTCGAAATTCGAAACAGCCCGCTCTCGGAGTATGCCTGCATGGGATTCGAGTACGGATACTCGACGCAGCAGCCCGACGCGCTTGACCTCTGGGAGGCGCAGTACGGCGACTTCTTCAACGGCGCGGAGATCGTGGTCGACCAGTTCATCGCGGCCGGACAGGCAAAATGGGGACAAACGTCGCGACTCACGCTGCTGCTCCCGCACGGTTACGAAGGCGGTGGGCCAGAGCATTCCAGCGCGCGCGTCGAGCGCTTCCTGCAGCTCGTCGCGGAAGGAAACTTGCGCGTCGCGTCTCCCTCACAGGCCGGCAACTATTATCACCTGCTCCGGATGCAAGCACGTTCGCCGATCGCCGTTCCGCTCGTCGTCATGACGCCGAAATCCTTGCTGCGCGCAGCCAGCGCCGCCGGAGCGCTCGACGAAATGGCCTCCGGTAAGTTCGCGCCGGTGATCGATGACCCGCGACCGCTCGATCGCGACGCCGTCGACCGGCTAATCCTCTGCAGCGGAAAGATCTACCACGATCTCGTTGCGCACGCGGCATATGCGGCGCTCGCGCGAACGGCGATCGCCCGAATCGAGTTGCTCGCTCCACTGCCGGTCGCGGATATCAATCGCCTAATCGGCGGCTATCCGCACCTCAAGAAGATCGTCTGGGTCCAGGAAGAGCCTAAGAATATGGGAGCGCGCGCGTTTGTCCGGCGGCGGCTTCTCGAAGGCAAACGCGACGGATTCGACATCGAGTACATCGGACGCGGCTACCGCGCGAGCCCGAGCGAAGGCTATGCGGGCCAGCACGCCGTCGAGCAAGAGCGAATTGTATCGACGGCGCTTTCCGAATAGCTTTTTAGAAGCTCGCAAACCTGGCTAAGATGTCTTCGGTCGCCGGCGCATCGACGAAGAGTCTGCGCGTTCGTTCGTCGATAAAGCCTTCGCGCTCCATCGAATCGAAGAGTGCCAAGAGTGGATCGTAATACGCGCGATAGTTCAGCAAGCCGATCGGTTTGCCGTGGATGTGCAACTGTCGCCAGCTTAGCATCTCGCAGAACTCGTCCATGGTGCCGAAACCGCCTGGAAGCGCGATGAAGGCATCGCTCAGTTCTTGCATGAGCGCCTTGCGTTCGTGCATCGTCTCGACGACGTGCAGCTCCGTCAATCCCGAGTGAGCCACCTCGCTGATCGTCAGCGCACGCGGAATGACGCCGATGACCTTGCCGCCGCTAGCCAGCGCGGCGTCGGCGACGACGCCCATCAAACCGATGCTCCCGCCGCCGTAGACGATGCCATAGCCGGCTCCGACGATGCGCCGCGCCGCATCGCGGGCCATATGCGCGTACGCCGGATCGTAGCCGAGCCGAGAACCGCAGAAGACGCAAATTCGATTCATCGCGCAACGCCGTTGGTCGAACGGTTCCAAGGTGCCTGCCGGTGAGGCTTTGGGTGTGGACGCTCGTCGAGTTCGTCGTCCTTGCCATGCTGGCCCTGGTGCGCACGAAGCTGTGGACGTACGGCTCCGATACCGGCACGTTCGCGCAAATCGTGGCCGACGCATTCGGCGGTATGCGCAATGGAGTCGAGGCGGGATCGCATTTTCGCTACCACTGGTCGCCTTCGCTCGCGTTGCTCTGGCCGCTGGTCGCCGTAACGCGCAGCGCGCTCGGCTTGCAACTGGCGCAGGCCGCTGCGACGGCTGCCTGCGCGCCGCTGGTTGCCGCGATCGCGCGACCTTACACCGACGAGCGGTTGGCGACGCGGCTCGGATTGCTCACCCTGCTCTATCCACCGTTGCTCGCGCTGGGGTTCGATGAGTTCCACGAGCTCGGACTCTTCACCGTGCTGCAGCTGGCGCTGTTTCTTTGCGCGGATCGATGCCGGTGGGTCGGGTTTGCGGCCGTTGCGATCGTTGCGATCGGTATCCGGGAGGATGCCGCGCTCACGCTCGCGGTCTTCGGCATCGTTTTGCTCGCAATTGCGTCGCGGGCAAGAAACGGGCGCGGGCTGCTCGACGGCTCAACTTCCGCGCCGCGGCAGCTGGCCGTCGCCGGCGCGGCGCTCGCCATCGGATCCGCCGGTGCGCTCGCGTTCTATTACGGCGTCGTCACGCCGCGCTTTGGTGGATGGGTTCCGACTCACTTTTACGTCTATCCCTTTGCCGACGGACCGCTCGCCCTAATCGCCGCGCCGTTCGTTCACCCGTTGCAATTCGTTCGGGCAATCTTTACCGTAGGAAGGCTCACCTACGTTTTGGAGGCGCTCGTGCCGCTGGCGTTTCTGCCGTTGCGTTCCCGCTGGGCGCTGCTCGCGCTTCCGGGCGCTGCGATCGTTTTACTCGCCAATTCAGGCTACGTTTGGCGCATGGGCGACCACTACGCGGCGCTTTGGATCGGGTGGCTGCTGATCGCGAGCGTGGCGGCCATCGCGTCGCTCGCTCGCGCCGGACGCGAACGCGCCGCTCGCGGGTGGCTCACGACGGCGAGCGTCATTTGCGCGGTTTTCCTGATCGCGTTCAATCCGATGCATCCGCTTCATTATCTCCATCCGTACTATCACGACTTGGCCGATGCGCGACGCGCGATCGCCTGCGTTCCGAAGGACGCGCCGTTTGCCACCTATGACGAATGGTTCTCGGCCGTCGCCGCGCAACGGCCAAACGCAACCATCGACCGGACGAGCGGCTTAGAATATCTTGTCTATGCGCAAGACTTCACGAGCGATCCAAATCAGGCGCGCCTGTTACCGGCAATCTTGCAGGAGACGGCGCGCGGCACGTATCGAGTGGTCTGCCGCTACGGCGACGTGCTGACGTATGAGGCGGTTCATGGCAGGTAGCATTCCGGGGCCGGGTCGCTTGGAGACGTTGCGGGGGCTGCTGCCGGTGCCATTTCGGCGTTTTCCGGGGTTTCTGGGCGAGATGACCGACCGCTACGGAAGCATCGTTGCCTTCGCGCTGCCCTGGCGCGCGTACATCTTCGTCAACGAGCCGTCGCTCATCAAAGAGATCCTCGTCACGCAACAACACGCCTTCTCGAAGTCGCTGGGCACGCGCGTGCTTCGCCTGCTCCTCGGCGACGGACTGCTCACCAGCGAAGATCCGCTCCATCGCCAGATGCGCCGTATCGTGCAGCCGGCGTTCCACCGGGAGCGGATCGCTGAGTACGCCCGCGTTATGGAGCACGACGCCAGCGAGCTCGCAGATCGATTGCAAGCAGACGAACCTTTTGACGCGCATGCTGCGATGACGGCGCTGACCTTACGTATCGCCACCGAGACGCTCTTCGGCAGCGATGAGAGCGACTCGGCACGCGTCGTCGGCGAAGCGCTCCGGTTGATGATGGGTGAGTTCCCGCACATGCTCAATCCGCTCGGATCGGTGCGTCAACATCTGCCGCTGCCCAACACTCGCCGCTTTTGGCACGCGCGCAAGATGCTCGACGAGATTATGTTCAGCTTGATCGCGCGCCGTCGTGCCGACGCGAGCGACCGCACGGACGCGCTTTCGCTGCTGTTGGCCGCGCGCGACTCGGAGACCGGCTATCAACCCAGCGACGAACAGATGCGCGATGAGATCATGACGCTCTTCATAGCCGGCCACGAAACGACTGCGAACGCGCTGACGTGGGCGCTCTATCTGTTGGCGCAGCATCCAAACGTCGATGCGCAACTCGCGACCGCCGCGCAAAACGGTGATGGCGAGTCCATCGCGCGCCTCGTGAGAGAGGTGCTGCGGCTCTATCCGCCGGCGTGGATCATCGGCCGCGAAGCGCTGCGCGACGTGACGTTTAGCGACGGCAACCGTGTCCCCGCAAAGACGACGGTCTTTCTCGCTCCGCTTATCCTACACCGGAATGCGCGGTATTTTCCCGATCCGCAACGCTTCGATCCGGATCGCTGGCGCGACTTCGATCCTCCGCCGTTTGCCTACGTTCCGTTCGGCGGCGGCGCGCGCCGCTGCATCGGCGAGGAGTTTGCACTACATGAAACCGCGATCGTTTTAGAAACGCTGCTGCGGCGCTTCCGCTTTTCTCCGGCGCCCGGACCGGCGGTCCGTATCGCACCGCTGGTCACCCTTCGCCCCGCCGGCCCCGTGATGATCCGACCGATTTTACGTTAGCTGCGTCCGCAGGCAGCGACGGGCTTTGGCTCGGCATCGCGCGCCTGATGGCTTTGCGTCCAACACGTTCCGGTCAGCGAGCAGTAGCAGAGCGAAATTCCTACGCGCTTGAATGCGGGGCCTACGTAACGAACCAAGACGGCGCCTTGGACTCGGACCACGACGTGCTGCGCGTTGGCGGGCACGACCAAGCCCGCCTTGGGCGTGCTCGTAGTAACTTGCAGCTTTGCCCCCGCGCGCAGCGCAGCGCGAATGGCCCCCAGCGCTTGCGGTTCTTCGTGGCTAAGCCTGGCAAGAAGCGTCTCGAGCGAGGGTTGCGGCTTGCCGTCGAGCGTGATGCTTACGGAACGAACGATCGCCGGGCCGAGCCCGTCGTTGCGCAGATCGACTTCAAACGACCACGGCGAGGTGGTGTCGTCGAACGATACGTACGGCCAGACCGTTGCGCTGAACTGCTGCGCGATGACGCGCGTCTGGTAAACGCTGGCCAACGCGGCGACCGTGCTGATCAGCAGCGCGCAGAAAGCGATGACGAAGTCGAGCCGGAAGCGTTTTTCGTCCACGTGCTAGTGTTCGAACGCGGTGACGCTTTCGTCCGGCCCTGCCGGCTGGACGCGTCCGCCAAGATATTTGCCGAGAAACGCCTCAACCGCAGCGTCGAAGCGGCGGTTGTTCTCCGGTCGCGCAAAGCCGTGACCTTCGTCGGGGAACACGATGTACTCCACCGGCTCGTTGTTCTTACGCATCGCGGCGACAATTTGGTCGCTCTCACGCCGGTTGACGCGGGGGTCGTTGGCGCCTTGCCCGATGAGCAGCGGAACCTTGATTTGATCGGCTTTGAAGAGCGGCGACTGCGAGTTCAAGAAATCGACCGTGTCTCCCATTCGCAGCGCAAACGTCGCCCGGATCGTCGACCAGTAGGGCGGGATCGCCTGCAGCAAGGTGTTAAGGTTCGATGGTCCAACGATGTCGACGCCCGCAACGAAGGCATCGGGTGAGAACGTAACGCCTGCAAGCGTCGCGTAGCCGCCGTAGCTGCCGCCCATGATCGCTACTTTTGCCGGATCGGCATAGCCTTGGGCGACCGCCCAGTTTTTGGCGTCGATGAGATCCTGGTGCATCGTGCCGGCCCACTGGCGATTCCCGGCGTTGAGGAAGCTCTTGCCGTAGCCTGTCGAGCCGCGGAAATTGACCTGCAACACGGCGTAGCCGCGATTGGCCAGCCACTGCGCGTAGGTGCTATATCCCCACGTGTCGCGCGCCCAAGGCCCACCGTGAACGAAAAGCACCATTGGGAGATTCTTCGGCGGCACTCCAACCGGCAGTGTTAGGTACCCGTGAATCGTGAGCCCGTCACTGGCCTTATAGCTAATCGGCTGCATCGAGGCGAGTTGATACTTAAGGAGTGCCGGGCGTGAGACAAAGAGAAACGTACCTTGCTTGGTGGTTCGATCGTAAGAATAGTACGAAACCGGCCCATTGTCGACGAGATAGGCGACGATCAGACGCCGGCCGTTTGCGGTGCTGCTGAGAAATCCGATGTCCCCATCGTGTAGTTGCCGCAGCGCTACGAAATCAGCCTGATAGGACGGATCGATGACCTGCCACTGCGTTCTGTCACGCACGAATGGGACCGCGACCAGCGCTCTGGATTTTGCATCGATCAGCGGACTTCCAACGTCGTAGGTCGGATCCGAAGCAACGACGCTGTCTGTACCGCTGCGCAGATCGTATCGCAGCAGGCGCGCCGAATTCGCGTCGACGCTCGAAGAAATGTAGAGCGAGCCGTTGTCCGCGCTGAATGCCAGCGGCGCGATTTGGTCGTCGGGCGAGGCTTTTAGCAACGTGTGCCATGGGGACGATGCGTTCGGTCGAACGAGGATTTCGTTTGATCCGTCGGGATTATCTTGCAGCCCCGCGCGGACGACCATGTTATTGTCCTCGGTCCATCCGCCCACGTTCCCCGGATTCTGCGTATCGAGCGTAGCGGCGCCTGAGTGCAGATCGATGCGATAGACGTCGAAGACTTTGGGATCCCGCTTGTTCGAGGTGACCAGCGCTACATTTGGGAAGCGCGGATCGACGTTCTCGATGTCGCTGCGGACGCTGTCGCCGAAGGGGGTGAGGTCGCGCGTCGCCTTCGTCGCGATATCGGTTTGATAGACATGGAAGTTTTCGTTGCCGCCCTTATCTTGCTCGTAAAGCACGTGCTTGGAATCGGGCTGCCACGTGACGTTACGAATCGGACGTACCGGATCGGTGGCTACGACGCGATCGTCGCTCTTGCCGATCGTACGCACCCAAATCGAAAGCACGCCGTTATAGGGAGCAAGATACGCGAGGATCGCTCCGTTCGGCGAAATCGCCGGCGTGGCTTTCTCCGGGTTTCCGAAGAGCACCGCGCGCGGAATGAGCGGGGGCAGGTCCGCTCGAGCCGCAGGCGCCGGGGCGAAAACGGCGACCCCAATGGTCGCCGTTAAGACCATGACGCAAGTTTTCAGAGCTTTCATGGGCGAGCTCCCTCCTACGCCAGAACGAGCTGCTGGTCGCGGATGCCGGCGTGGTGAATCGCTTCGTGAATCATCGCGTCGGCGATCTGCGGGGTGCGCCAGCGGGCCGCAGCCTCCGGCGAAAGCTGATCGATCGGATCGAAGTAGACGAAGGCTTTCCCCGGCTTGACGCTGGGCGCGGCGTAAACCGCGATGCCGTTCTCGCGATCGTAGTATTCGTACGAGTGGACGTCGCGCTTGCCGCCCCCTCCCGGTGCGTCGCAGACGAAGGTTGGCGTGTTGAAGCCGGCCGTGCTGCCGCGCACGAACTTCTCGGTATCCACCGCGGTCGCGATCGTGGTGCGCAGCTCCTCGACGCCCTTCACCATGTCGTGCTGGTAGACGTAGTAGGGGTGGACGTTTACGTAGCCGAGCCGCTTTACGAGCAGCTGCATGCGCTCGCGTTCGTCGTTGACGCCGCGAATCAAGACCGACTGATTGCGGGTGAAGATGCCGCGTTCGAAGAGCACGCGCATCGCCTTCTGGGTGATCCACGTAATCTCTTCGGGCGCGTTGAAATGGGTGTGGAGCACGACCTCTTTGCCCAGCGTTCGTCCCCGGTCGACAATTGCGGTGATCGCGTCGAGCCACTCGGTATGCGAGAGGAGCTTCATCGGCATGATCGCCGGGCCTTTGGTCGCAAAGCGCATGCGGCGCACGTGGGGAATGTCGAGCAGCGCGTTGCCGATGTGCTCGATGTTTTTCGGCGAGAGCTGATAGACGTCGCCGCCCGATATCACGATGTCTTCCAACTCGGGACGCTCGCTGATGTAGTGGTAGGCTTCTTGCCATTGCTTTGGCGTCTTTGCCAGCGGAATTTTGTCGACGTACGTCGTGTCGGGGCCGATCGCGTAGCTGCGGGTACAAAACCGGCAATAGACGGGGCAGACGTTGAGCGGCAGGAAGAGCGCCTTATCGACGTATCGGTGGACGAGTCCGGGCACCGGCGAGTCTTCCTGCTCGTGCAGCGAGTCGAGCGTCAGGCGCGGGTGATCGGGCACCGACGTGGAGGCAAGTGGAATGAATTGGCGACGGATCGGATCCCCGACAGGGTCGTTCCAATCGATCAAGGCGATCGCATACGGCGAGACGCGCACGGCCATCGGCGCTTGACGAAATCCGGCTTCGGCGTCGCGATAAAACTCCGGCGAGCAAACCCCACGAATCGTCTCGAGCAGCTCTTCGGCGGTCTTTACCGACTGGCGTTGTTGCCAGAGATGATCGAGAAACGTCGTTTCGTCGACCTGCGCGTAGGCGGGAATGTGACGCCAAAACTCGCCCTGCTTGAGATTCTTGTATTCAAATTGTTCGGGTGGCACCGGCGGCTTGAGGTGGGTGACGGCGAGCGGTTCGTTCATGGCTGTTTCCTCGCGTAGGTTGCATTGAAGTAGGCGTGGAGTTCGGGGTGATCGCGGAGCGTCTGTAAGGCCGTCTCCGCATGGCCTTTCGTGTAACCATTGCCGATGATCATCGTAACGTCGCGGCCGACGCCCTCGGCGCCGAGCGCAGCGGCCGTGAACGAAGTCGACATCGAAAAGAAATAGACCGATCCGCCGTCGCGCGCGCAGAGTATCGAGGAAAGCTCCGTGCCCGGCACGTTCACGCAGTTGATGACGAGGTCGGCGAGCTGCGGAGCCACGGCTTCGAGCCGGCTGCTCGTCTCGAGTGCCCGCCGAGCATCGACGGCGATGAGATCGTCGACCAATCCCGCTCGCACTAAAAGCTGCGCCGGCTCGGCCGATGCATCGTGAACGAGACCAATCACGCGCCCTTGCGGACCAACGCACGCCTTGGCCTGCGCGCACGAGAAGAGACCGCTCTTGCCGGCGGCACCGATCACGACGACGGTTTGTCCTTGCGAGCAGAGGTGAGGCACTTGCGCGGGAGCGCCCGCGACATCCAACACCGCGAGCGCGACGTTTTCGTCAATGTCGGCTGGAAGGCGCGTCCAAATTCCGCTCTCAAAGAGAATTGCCTTGCCGCGCACCCAGACGCGTCCCGTCGCGACGTCAACCGCTTCGATCGCTTCGAGGTGCAGCGGCGTCAAGCTCAGCGAGACGAGCGACGCGATGCGATCGCCGACATGGAGTTCAATTTTCTCCTGCAACGCGTTCCCGATCTCGAGCACGCGGCCCACGAACATGCCGCCGCTTCCAGTCACCGGGTTGTGCTGTTTTCCGCGTTCGCCGACGGTCTTCACGATATGCTCGCCGATTCGCTGAGCATCGAATTCGCAAGCCTCGGCGATCTGCCGGAACGACGCCGAATCGATGTTGAGAACCTCGACTTCGCAGAGCAATTCGTTGTCCGCCGCCACCGGCGTGTTGTCGATTCGCCACGCGTCTTGCGGCATCGCGCCGGGCGGCTCGAGCACGCGATGCGTGCCCAAAGGATGTCCGTGCTCGGTCACCGGCGCGTTCACCGAACCGTGACCCCGCCGCGGTCGAAGGGCATGCTGAGCACGACCGTCGTGCGCGTGCGCGCCATTCCGGGCGTTGCTTTGAGACGGGCGAGCAGCTCGTCGAGATGCTGCGTCGAGCGGGTAACGACTTTGCAAAGGAACGTCTCCTCGCCGGCAACCGAATGGACCTCGCAGATCTCCGGCATCTCGCTCAGCCGGCGAGTAAACTCGTCGTACGCGCAGTCGGGTGAGGTGTAACAGCTCACGAAGGCCGTCAAGTGCAGGCCCAGACGCTCGGCATCGAGTTGTGCTGCGTAGCCGCAAATGTAACCGCGCTGCTCGAGCCGCTTCACGCGATCGTGGACGGCGGGCGCCTTGAGGCCGACGACCGAGCCGAGTTCGGTAAAGGTAGATCGCGCGTTGCGCTGCAACGCGTCGAGGAGTTGGAGATCGAGCTCGTCGAGCTCGTCGTTGATCAGCACCATATTCGACATAGGAGGAAATTTGCCGAACATTTTTCGGCGCTATAACAATAACACCACAAATCCATTCGGCGCAAGCCGCCTCCTATGGCCAGCCTTTTTACTCGCGGCGCTTGTCCTCCCGGCTGGTTGCGCACCAAGGCTGCGCAGCGAAGCGGGAGCGACCCTTCGCTTCGATCTCGCCGCCGACCCGCGGACCCTCAATCCGCTTTTTCTCGCTCCCGATGCGGCGTCGGTCGAGCAACAGGTCGCTCGCCTGGTTTTTGAGCCGTTCATCGATCTCGACGCGCAAGGCCGGCCCCAGGCCGCCTTGCTAAGCGAAATTCCAACGCGAGCCAACGGCGATCTTTCAGCCGACGGCCGGACGATCCGTTACCGGCTCCGCCCCGGCGTCCTTTGGAGCGACGGTGTGCCGGTAACGGCCGCCGACGTGCTCTTCACGCTTCGCGCGATCCTCGATCCGAGCAATCCCGTTCGTTCCCATGAGGGCTACGACTTCATCGATCGTGCCTACGCACTCAATCCGCGCACGGTTCTCTTCCATCTACGGCGAGCGTGGGCCCCGGCCGTGATGACGTACTTTTCTTACGGCTTCTCTCCGCAGTTCGTGTTGCCGGCGCACGTCTTGCGCGGCGAAGCGCCGCTCGCGCGCGCACCGTTTAACGCCGCTCCGATTGTCGGTGACGGCCCGTATCGTTTTCTTTCGTGGCGGCGCGGCGAAGGATTGCGATATGCGGCCAACCCGCGCTATTGGCGCGGCAGACCGGCGGTCGGCAATGTCGTCGTTAGCACGGTTCCCGACCCATCCACGAATCTGCTCTTGTTGCAATCGGGGGCGCTCGACTGGAATCTGCTCGCGCCGGCGCAGCTTGCGGTGGTGCGCGGCGATCCGCACATCCGGTTCGTCACGGTGCCGACGGCGGTCGTCGCCGGGCTGGCGTTGAACACCGCGCATCCGCCGCTCGACAACGTGCGCGTTCGACAGGCACTCGCGATGTCGATCGATCGCGATGCAATTTCACGCAAGATCACCTTGGGTTTCTATCCGGTAACCAACGTGATCCAGCCGCGATTCTCGTGGGCGTTCGACCCGTCGGTTCGCCAGCCGGCGTACAACCCCAACGAAGCCGATCGGCTTTTCGACCGCGCCGGGTGGCGACCCGGTGCCGACGGGATCCGCAGACTCAATGGCAAGCCGCTGCACTTCGTTTACGTACAGTTTCCCGAAACCGCGACGGGCGTGCGCGTCGCGACGGCGGTGCAAGCCGCGTTGCGCCTGCGAGGCGTGGACGTCACGATCAAATCGGTGAGCAACGCGCAGCTCTTTCTTCCGCGTACCGGCGTTCTTGCGGCCGGCGCTTTCGACATCGCTTACGTTCCCTGGACGATGGGTGCCGATCCCGACGATTCGGCCGTGTTCGGTTGCGGGGCGCCTTCGAACTACATGCGCTGGTGCGATGCTCGAGTGGAGCGCCTGCAACGTGCGGCCTTAAGCGTAACCGACGTGAGCGTGCGTAAGAGACTCTACGCGCAGATCGCGCGCATCGTCGCGCAACAGGTGCCGATACTCTTTCTCTTCAACGCCTATTACATCTACGCGTATCGGTGGCGACTGCACGGCTTCGCACCCAACGCGTTCTTACCGACGTGGAACGCGTATCGTTGGCGCGTCGAGGGGGCGAGCGAGCGCTAAGACCAGGAAAAGGCGCTTGCTCGCTGAAAGCGGCGGAGTGATCGAGTTTTTCCTGCGACGGCCGCACTTCGCTGCGGTGATGAGCTTCGTCGTATTGCTCGCCGGCCTGATCACGATTCCCACGCTGCCGGTCGCGCAGTATCCGCAGATCTCGCCGCCGACGGTCACGGTGACGTCGCAGTATCCGGGGGCCACTGCCGCCATGGTGATGCGGTCGGTAACGACTCCGCTCGAAATCAACATCAACGGCGCCGACGGCCTGCAGTACATGCAGTCGTATTCGAGCGCCAACGGATTCAGCGTGATCACGTGCACGTTTGCGCTTGGGACCGATCCCACGACCGATCAAACCAACGTGCAGCACGGCGTCGATCTGACGCTATCGCAGCTTCCGGCCGCCGTGCAAAATGAGGGCGTCAGCGTCCAAAAAAGCTCGGGCAACATCACGATCGCAGTCGCGATGCTCTCCACGAGCTCGGCCGTTTCCGACATCGACGTGAGCAACTACGCCGATCTCAACGTGATAGAAAATCTCAAGCGCGTTCCCGGCGTCGGGCAGGTCGAAGTGCTGGGCGATCGCACCTACGGCATGCGAATTTGGGTCGACCCGCACAAGCTGCAGGCAAACAACATCTCGCTCGACACGGTGCTTAGCGCCATCCAGCAGAACAATGCCGACGTCGCTCCGGGCGCCATCGGCCAGCCGCCCACGAACGGTTCGCAGCCCTTCCAGATTCCGATATCGATCAACGGCCGGCTGCAGACGCCCGAAGAGTTCAAGCAGATCGTGATCGCCGCCCAGCCGAACGGCGGCTATTTACGGCTGGGTGATGTCGCCCAAGTGCAACTCGGCGCGCAGAACTACATCACGTCGGCGCGCTACGATGGCCGAACGGCCGTCGTCCTCGCGGTCCTCGGCGAACCGACGGCCAACTCGTTGCAGATCTCGAAGAACGTGCGCGCCGCGATGGCGCAAATTGCGCAGACGATGCCGGCCGGCTACGCGTATAAGATCGCCTTCGATACGTCTGACTTCGTCCGCGCCTCGATCAAGGAAGTTCTGGTTACGCTGCTGATCGCGATCCTGCTGGTCGTTCTCGTGATCTTCATTTTCTTGCAGAACTGGCACAGCACGCTGATTCCCGCGATCACGATTCCGGTTTCGCTCATCGGCACGTTCGCCGCGATGAAGCTTCTCGGATTTTCGATCAACACGCTCACGCTCTTCGGCATCACGCTGGCAACGGGATTGGTAGTCGACGACGCGATCGTGGTCTTGGAGAACATCGTGCGGCATATCGTCGACGACAAGACCAGTACGTTCGACGCGACGGTTCGAGCGATGCGCGAGATCAGCGGCGCCGTGCTCGCGACGTCGTTGGTCTTAATGTCGGTATTTATTCCGGTCGCCTTTCTCCCGGGGACGACGGGGCTGCTCTTCCAGCAGTTTGCTCTGACGATGGCCGCCTCGATTGGGATCTCGCTCTTTACCGCGCTGACGCTGGCGCCGGTGCTCACGTACCTTTTCGTACGTGGCGCCGAGCCGACGAACAACCGTTTCATGCTGTGGTTCAACGCGCGGCTGCAAGGCCTGACCGCCTGGTATCGCGGCCTCGTGCTCCGGCTTATCAGCCATCAAAAGCTCATGATTGCGATCTTCATCGGCAGCATCGCGCTGCTCGGTTTCATGTTTAAAATCACGCCGACCGGATTTCTTCCCAGCGAAGATCAGAGTCTGCTCTACGTGCTGGTAACGCTGCCGATTCAGGCGTCGATCGATCAGACCACGGCAGCAGTGAAACGGCTCGAGGGCATCATGCTCAAGCTGCCGCAAGTCGAGGCGGCGACGTCGGGCATCGGTTTTGGTTTTGCCAACAACAGCTCGAACCAGGCGACGATCTTCTTGCAGCTCAAACCGCTCTCCGAGCGCCACGGCGTGGAGAACTCTTCGCTCGCGCTCCAATATGCGCTCTACCAGCAGTTCCAAAAGATACCAAACGTGACCGCACTGCCCGCGAATCCGCCGGCGATTCCGGGTTTAGGCTCGACCGGCGGTTTTGCTATCCAGGTTCAAGACATCAACAATCTCGGGCTGCCGGCGTTGAACAAGGTCGGCAACAAAGTGCTCGCGGATGCCAAGGCCGATCCCGTTTTGTCACAGATGCGTCTGCCGACCATCTTTACCGGGTCCTATTTGGTTACCGAGTTCAATCGTTCCAAGGCGCTCGCTTTCGGGGTTACCCCGTCGGCCTTCTTCGATACCATCAACGCGACGACCGGATCGACGTTCGTCAACTTCTTCGATTACGGTACGCGCTCGTATCAGGTCATCGTTCAAGCCAAGGCCGGGCAGCGAACCTCGCCGCAGGATCTCTCGCGCATTTACGTGGCCAACTCCGCCGGCAGCATGATGCCGGTCAGTCAGTTCCTCCAGACGAAGATGGAGGAGAACAACGTCGCGATCATGCGCTTCAACGAATACAACGCGATCGAGCTCGACGGGCAGCCCGGGTTAGGCAAGAGCTCGGGCGAAGCCCTCGCCGCGATTGCGCGTCACGTCGTCGCAAATTTGCCCAAGGGCATGGGGTACGAATGGAGCGGGATCGCGCGCCAGCAAGTGCAGAGCGGGCCGCAGACGATTGCGGTGTTCGCGATGGGGCTGCTCTTCGTTTTTCTCGTGCTCGTCGCGCAGTACGAGAGCCTTTCGATTCCCTTCGTCATCATGCTGGCGGTACCGTTGGCCTTGTTGGGCGCGATCGGCGCGATCTACATCCGGCGAATAAGCGAGCTGCTCAGCGAGATCGTGCACTCGGCCCTAGCGGGTCATCCGGTGCCTATTCCAATTACGTCTTCCGACATCTACGCCCAGATCGGTTTCGTCATGCTGATCGGCTTGGCGGCGAAGAACTCGATCCTGATCGTCGAATTTGCAAATCAGCTGCGGGAGCAGGGAATGACGGCTACCGATGCGGTCGCGCACGCTGCGGCGACGCGCCTGCGCCCCATCTTGATGACCTCGATCGCCTTCATTCTCGGCATCCTGCCGCTCGCGTTCGCGCACGGCGACGGTGCGCAATCGCGCATTTCGCTCGGCACGGCGGTCCTCGGCGGGATGCTCGTCTCAACCGTCATGAACTTAGCGATCGTTCCCGTGCTCTACGTCGTCGTCATCGAGATTACCGAACGCAAGCGTTCGAAGGGGCCGACGCATCCGGACGACATGCCGCCGCCGCCGCTGCCGTCGGCAGCTACAACGCTTTAACCGCGCTCGTCAGGGCGTCGATCGACGCTTTCGCATCGCCGAAGAGCATCGAGGTGTTCGGCATCTCGTAGAGCGGATTCTCGATCCCGGCGAATCCGGAACGCATCGAACGCTTGAGCACGACGACGTTGGCAGCCTTATCGACGTCGAGAATCGGCATGCCGTAGATCGGCGAGTTGGTCACGCTGCGCGCGGCCGGGTTGGTGACGTCGTTCGCACCGACGACCAGCGCGACGTCGGAGGTTGGGAACTCGGGGTTCGCGTCTTCCATGTCGAGCAGCTGGTTGTACGGCACGTTCGATTCGGCGAGCAGGACGTTCATGTGGCCCGGCATGCGTCCGGCGACGGGATGGATGGCGTAGAGCACCTTCACGCCCCGCTTTTCGAGCTGATCCGCCAGTGCTTTGACGCTGTGCTGCGCTTGCGCGACCGCCATTCCATAGCCCGGAACGAAGATGACTTTTCCGGCGTAGGCGAGCATCACGGCGACGTCGTCCGCGGTCGTGCTGCGGATCTGCTGCGGACCGCCGCCGGCCGCTGCAACTTCCATGCCGCCCTTCGCACCGAAGGCGCCGAAGAGCACGTTGGTAAGCGGCCGGTTCATCGCACGGCTCATCGCCACCGTCAGAATCGTGCCGCTCGCGCCGACCAGCGCGCCGCAGATAATCAACAGCGTGGAGTCAAGCTCGAAGCCGGTAATCGCGACGGCGACGCCGGTGAAAGAGTTCAGCAGCGAGATCACGACCGGCATGTCGGCGCCGCCGATCGGCAGCACGAAGAGAACCCCGAGCAGTAGCGCGGCAAGCAGCAACGCGAGATAGCCCCACGCCGGCAGCGTGCCGAGCGAGACGACGAACCAAACTGCCAGGGCGACGATCCCAAGCAGCACGGCCGCGTTGACGACCTGCTGGCCGGCGTAGGTGATGGGGCGTCCGGTCATCACTTCTTGCAGCTTGAGAAAGGCGATGATCGATCCGGCAAAGCTGACCGATCCAATGATCGCCGATAGCACCAACGAGACGGCGATGACGTCGCTCATCGAGCTGCCGTGCACGACGTAGTGCTCGACCGTCGAGATCAGCGCCGCAGCACCGCCGCCGGCACCGTTGTAGAGGGCGACCATCTGCGGCATCGCCGTCATCTTCACTTTGACTGCGGCCACGATGCCGACGAGCCCGCCGATCGCCACCCCGATCGCGACCGCCCACCAGCCGACGGCCTGCGTCTGCACCAGGACTGAGACGAGCGCGATCGCCATTCCGAGCATCGCAAAACGATTACCGCGCCGCGCCGTCGCCGGCGAGTTCAGCTCGTGCAGACCGTAGATGAAGAGCACGACGGCGAACAGATCGGCGAGCGAAGTGCCGATGGCCGTGGCCGTCACTTGCCCGGCTCCTTGCGCCGGAACATCTGCAGCATACGTTCGGTTACCGCGAAGCCGCCGAAGACGTTAATCGCCCCGAGCGTTACCGCCGCGACGCCGATAATGGTGAGTAGCGTCGAGTGGACTCCGGCTCCTACCAGCGCGGCGACGACGACGATCGCACCGGCGAGGACGATGCCGTGAATTGCATTCGTTGCCGACATCAACGGCGTGTGCAGCGTCGTCGGGACCTTCGAGATCACCTCAAAGCCAACGAAAATGGCCAACACGAGCACGGTGAGCAACTCGATGAAATGAGCTGCGTCCATTAGGATCCTCCTCCGATCAACACGCTGCCGTCGCGGGTAATTACCGCGCCCTTCGCAACCTCGTCGTTCGGATCGATCTTCAACGCCGCATCGGCGATCCAAGGCGAGAGCAAAGCGTAAACGTTCCGCGAGTAGAGGCGGCTCGCGTCGGCCGGCATGGTGGCCGGTAAATTCGTCGTGCCGACGATCGTAACGCCGTTGGGAGTCGTGACGATTTGATCGGGAACCGTGAGCGCGCAGTTGCCGCCCGCCTCGGCGGCGATGTCGACGATGACGCTTCCCGGTTGCATCGCCTCGACGGCGGCTTGCGTGATCAACAGCGGCGCTTTGCGTCCCGGCACGAGTGCGGTCGTGATCACGACGTCGTTCGCCCCGATCTGTTCGACCATCCAAGCCCGCTGACGTTCCTGTTGTTCGGGCGTGAGCTCTTTTGCGTATCCTCCCGTCCCCTCGGCGTCGCCGCCGATGTCGAACTCGAGGAAACTTGCGCCCAGCGAAAGTACCTGCTCTTTGACGACGGCCCGCACGTCATATCCGCTTACTACCGCGCCGAGCCGGCGCGCGGTCGCGATCGCCTGCAACCCGGCGACACCAGCTCCCAGCACCAGAACCTTCGCGGGCCGGATCGTCCCGGCAGCGGTCGTCAGCATCGGAAAGAACTTCGGCAACGCGGCGGCGCCAAGCAACACCGCTTTATAACCGGCGATGTTGCTTTGCGACGAGAGGGCGTCCATCGACTGCGCGCGCGTGATCCGCGGAATCATCTCCATCGCCAGTGCGGTGACCTTTGCATCCGCGAGGCGCGCAACGTAGCCCGGATCGCCTAAAGGATTCAGAAAACCGACGATTACGCAGCCCGGTGGCATGGCGGCCAAGAGCTCATCGGATGGGCGACCGACGCTAACCACGACGTCCACGGCGTCCACGAGCGAGCGTGAATCGTCGGCGAAGGTGGCTCCGGCCGCGGCGTAGAGCGGGTCGGGGAACGAAGCCGCGTCGCCGGCGCCACGCTGCAGGCGGACGGCGGCGCCCAGCTTAGCGAGCCGGGAGACGGTCTCGGGCACGAGGGCCACCCTGCGCTCCTTTTCCGCGGCTTCGCGAGGAACGGCAACGATCATAGCCCCCCCGTGATACTGCTCCGACGTTACGGCGCCCTTCGTACGAGCAACGCCTTACTCGATGCGTACCACGTTTCGCAAGCTCCCGATGCGTTCGATCTTTACTTCGAGCCGATCGCCGGAGATCAGGAATTCGGGCGGTTTCCGCGCGAACCCGACGCCCTCGGGGGTTCCGGTGGCGATAACGTCGCCGGGAAGCAGCGTCATTCCTTTGGAGAGCTCGGCGATCAGACGCGCGATCGAAAAAATCATCTTCCCGGTGTTGCTGTGCTGCTTTTGCGCGCCGTTAAGCTCGAAGGCGATCTCGAGCGATTGAGGATCGCCAACCTCGTCGGGAGTGACGATCCACGGTCCGATCGGACAGGTCGAGTCCAAGCTCTTGCCTTTGAACCACTGCCCGTGCGCACGTTGCAGATCGCGCGCGGTGATGTCATTGAGCGCGGTATATCCGAAGACCACGTGCAGCGCCTCGTTTTCGGCGACGTCTTTACACTGCGCACCGATGACGACGGCGAGTTCGGCTTCGTAGTCATATTCGCTCGAAACGCGTGCGCTCAAGCGCAGCGTCGAGCCGGGCGCCGCGATGGCCGTCGAAGCCTTTGTGAAAAACGTTGGAACGCTTGGGAGCTTCAACTCTCGGCCCGCGACGCGCGCCCCTTCGAGGGCGTGCTCGAGATAGTTGCGTCCGACGCAAAAAACGTTGCGCGAAGGACGCACCGGCGCGTCAAGCGTCACGTCTTGGAATGGAATCAACTCATCGGGGGTATGCCACGCGATGCGTTCGTGCGGCGCGAGCGCGATATACTCGCGCATCGTCTCGGTCGAAATGGTGCGAATCATCGCACCTTCCAACACGCCGGGACGCGTCCGCCCGTCCGGCAGCTGATAGGTGAGAAACTTCAAAATTAGGGTGGAAGCGTGGCCGCCGGAGTAGGACGCGGCGTCGCGACGCCCCGGATCTGATTGAGCGACGGGAGCTTACCGTTCTGTTGTTGCGCTTGCCGAACCGCCGCGGCTTGCTTGCGCGCCATCTCCATCATCACGTTGGCCGCGCCTTCCTGATTTCCCCAATTGCCTCCGGCGGAAACGAGCGAAACGCGACGCGTGATATCTTGCGTCTTCGGATTGTAATCGTAGGTCACGCGATAGAGCCCGACTTGCGCCGTGCCGTTGGGATGCCGAATCCACATCTGCAGCGCATTGCCGTAGGTTTGCAGGTTGAACGATGCCACCTTCGACGGCTTCGTCGATTTGACGCGTACGACTTGACCCTTTTTGTTGACTTCGACGACGACTTCAGAATGCAGCGCAACGGGCGGATACGCCTTTGGCTGGGTTGCGTGAGATGCGCTGGCGTTGGGGTGCGGCGTTGCCGCCGCGAGTGCAGGCGAAGGGACGGCGATAAAATACGTCGCAACCGCCGCAGCGACTGCGCTCGCAAGTCGTCTCAACCGCTTAGTTGCGCGAAAGAACCGCAAACGGATGGCCGCAGGATCCGCAGGCGACCACAACTTGAAAGTGCGGCTTCTCGCGAACGCTTCGAGCGTCGTCGGGCCCCTCTTCGAAGCCGCAGAAGCGGCATCGCGTTGAGGTCGGTCGCTCTCCTGCCGCGTGTTCGTCCACGCCGTTCGCTTTACGCGGGCCTCGCAGTTCGACCTGCCGAAGCTGCGAGGACACATGACGCTCGCTCGTTTCCTAGGACTCCGGCGACTCATAACCATTGGTCTCCTCGCCATCGGCGTTAGTGCCGCGCCCGTTCGAGCGGAGCGCCAAATCGTCGACCTGCATCGCTTGGATGCATACTTCGAACTCTTCGCGGCCGATTCGAGCGTGCCATGGAAGCCGACTACGGTACGCTTGGATACCTATTCAAGTGCACCGGTCGCATTTTCGGTCTACCAGGTCGATCCTGTCGACGTCCTCACAACGGGCTCGAACTTCAGTCCTCGCCCGATCGTAACAGCGGGTCGCCGTCCCGTGCTCTCCTTCAACTTCACGCCGCCCGGCGGTTATCAATTCCAATCGAACCGAGTGGACGTGCCGTTGGGCGGGCGCGAGGGATTCTTCATGGTCGAAGCACGACGAGGGAACGTCGGCGAGCAAGTTTGGATCAACCGCACTCGGATCGGCTTCGTCGTCAAGGAGAGCCCAAGCGGATTGCTGCTCTACGGGGCAGATCTTGGCACGGGTGAGCCGGTCGCGCGCATGCGCGTGCAGTTCGTCGTCGATCGCGCATTCGCGATGGCGAAGACCGACAGCGAAGGGATCGTGCGCTGGAATCGCGCGGCGCGCCCCGTCTTCGCGCTGGCGCAATGGGGAAATAGCTACGCGTTCTTAAATTTGCTTCCACAAGCGCCGCTGCCGGCCACGATCGTCGGCGTTCGAACCGACTCGGCCGTCGTTCACGCCGGCGGCGTCGTCCGCGTCGTGGGCTTTGCGCGAACCCGCATGCACGGCGTGTTGCGCGCGAGCAGCGGTAGCGCGGAGGTATCGCTGCGCCGCGGTGCGACGGCACTCGCGCAGCGGCGCGTACCGCTCGATGCTGCGGGGGCCTTCGCGACCTCCTTCGTTGTGCCCGAAAACGCAGCCGCCGGCCAGTACGCGCTGCTGGCACAAGCCGGCGGCGGGGTCGGGGGAGCAACGGTCGACGTCGACGCGAACGCCGGTGGTCTGTCGCTGCAAGTCAGCATGGCCTGCAACGGGACCTGCGACCCGCAGCAGGACGTGCCGCTCCTCGTGCACGCGTCGCGTGGCGGCGTCTCCGTTCGGGTGAGGGTGGTCCGCTCGCCGCACGTCTTCGTCGGTGAGGCTCCCGAGATCACGCCGTGGGCAACCGCTCCGTGGTTCGACGGGCTCGTTCGCACCGGCGAGGACGGCAACGTAACGGTTAACATCCCGCATCCCAACGATGACCTTGGCTCGACCTACGGCGTGCACGTTGAATCCGCTGGAGCGACGGCCGACACGCGCGTTACGGTGCCAACCGCGCAAGCCGTGATACGCCTAACGGTAGATCGGGCGGAGCAGAGCCTGGGCGCACCTTTGGGCTTTGACGTCTACGCGGAAACGCTCGATGGAAAGCCGTTGGCGAATGCGGCCGTGACCGTGGCGATCGCTCACGGGGCTTCCGTGGCGCAGCAGCAGCTTACGCTTGACGGTGACGGCCACGCGCGCGGGACTTTCTCCGCGCCCGATCTCGGGACGAACTTTCTCTTTGCCTCGGTCGATCACGGCGGGCGTGCCATCGATGCGGCACAGGTGCGCATCGATCCACAAGCCGCCCAGGCGACGACCGACGGCGGCAGTCCAAACGTGCACGTGACGCTCGATCGCAATAGTTACCGTGCCGACGAGGACGTGACGGTTGACGCGGCTGCGCCGGGATCGCAGGGGAACGCCCTGATTACGTTTGAGAGCGCGCTTGGCACGGAGCTGCACGTTGTGAAGACCGACGGCGGGCGGGCGGTCGCGCATCTGCGCGCGATTAATGCGCCGGGCGAGCTTCGCGTCGGCGCGGCGTTCGTGCGCGACGGAGCGATCGAATGGAATACCGTGCCGTTGGTGCTCTCGGCTCCGGGACGCCCCCGGGACGCCTCCATTGCACTGGGGACCGGCGCGTTTGCTCCAGGCGAATCGGCAAAGGTCGGATTCGACGGTGCAACGTCCGGCGCGGGCACGTTCATCGTTCGCATCAGTCGCGGCGCCCCGTCGGGGAGCGCGCTCTTTGCGTCGGCGCCCGCGTTGCTCGAAATCGGCGTCTCCACCACGCAGAACAGCGCGGCCGGAACGGCGACATGGCATCCCTGGGTGAACTCGACCGGCGAACGCGCGCAGGTGCTCGGATTCGTACGCCGCAGCGAACCTCCACCCGAGCTTGCGCTGGCGCAAGCCGAAACGGAAGCCGTTTCGTGGAGTGTTGCACGTACCGGTGATGGTGGGGTCGCCGTTGCGCTGCCCGAGCGCAGCGGTCGTTACAACCTTTCGGTACTCGACATCGGAGACGACGGAAGCGTCAGCGCGGGCTCGTCCACCGTCGTCGTGCGCTAGTGCGTGGCCTGGAAGAACCAGATGTGCGAACTCCGGCCGGCTCGGACACGTTCGTCGCGCGACCTCCTGTCGCGCTCCTACTCGCTGCCTCGCGCCTCTCGCCATCCTGGCTCCGGCGCTCGTGCAGACGGTCCGCGGCGGCCGGAGTTTGTACATCTCGTTCTTCCAGGCAACTCAAGTTTTGAGGGCTGCATAGCGCGATGGCGTTGATGCTTCTCGATACGTACGGTTTGGTTTATCGGGCCTTCTTTGCGCTTCCGGGTCTGACCACGAGCAAAGGCATACCGATCAATGCCGTCTACGGCTTCACGATGATGCTCAATAAGTTGCTCGCCGACGAAAAGCCGACGCATATCCTCGCCGCCTTCGATAAAGGAATGCCCGCCGATCGGGTCGCGCTCTTCGCCCAGTACAAAGCGCAACGGCGAGTCATGCCCGACGAGCTGCGCAGTCAGTTCGCGTTGGTGCGCCGAGTGTTGGCAACCTTTCGCATTCCGATCGTCGAGATCGAAGGTCAAGAAGCCGACGACGTCATCGCGACGCTCGCGCGACAAGCCGAAGAGGCCGGCGAGCAAACGGTCGTGGTTACCGGCGATCTCGACCTTTTGCAAATCGTGAACGATCGAACGAGCGTGTTGACGACGCGGCGAGGGATCACCGAGCTCGGAAGGTACGATCCGGCGGCGGTTCGCCAACGCTTTGGGCTCGAACCCGGACAGCTGCCCGATTATCGCGGCCTCAAAGGCGATCCGTCCGACAATCTTCCCGGCATTCCGGGCGTCGGCGAGAAGACCGCCAGCAAACTTTTGCAAGCGGCCGGATCGCTCGATGCGCTCGTCGCGGATCCGGGTCTAGCCGGCAATCCCAAACTCGAACGATTGATCGAGGAGTACGGCGAGCAGGCGTGTCTCTGCCGCGCCGTCTCGGTCGTGCGGCGCGACCTGCCGCTCACGATCGATTGGGACGAGAGCCGTTACCGCGCGGCGCCCGAACGCGAGCTTTACGCGCTCTACAGCGAGCTCGAGTTCAAAACGCTGCTCGCGAGGCTTGCGCCCCCGCCAGATCTTCCGCTCTTCGAGAAGAACGCTCGGTTAAGCGGAAAGTATCGCAGCTACGTTCCGTCCGTCGATCCACCCGAGTTTGCCGAGCTGGCGCGGGATCTGCAAGCACTGCGCAGCGGCGAGCGAATCGCATTTGCGCTCCATGGCGATGCGCTCGGCGCGACGGCGCGCGCCGGCGAGGGAATAAGCTTCGCACGCGGCGCGCTCGAGCGTGAGAACGTGCGCGCCGCGCTGCGCGCGCTCTTCGACGGCGCGACGCCAATTGGCGCCTACGATGCGAAGCGGCTGCTCCACGTCTTGCGCGAAGGTGGCATCGCGAACGCGCGTTTTACGGACGATGCGATGATCGCGGCGCACCTCCTCGACCCGACGCGCGGCTTCGCGGAGATCGAAGATGCCGCCGCGCAGCTCCTCGGCGCCGAGCTTCCGGGCGAAGCCGCCGCGCATGCCGATGCCGCCCTGCAACTGATCGACAAGGCGCGCGACGAGCTGGCGGCTCGCGATCAGCTCGCGCTCTATGAAGAGGTCGAGGTCCCGCTCGCGCCGGTGCTGGCGACGATGGAAGCAGCCGGCATTGCGATCGATTTGCGCGAGCTGCGCGTCGTCGGTGAAGAAGTCGATGACGCCGTGGCACGCTTGCAGCAACGAATCTATGATTTTTCCGGCGAGATCTTCAACATCGGCTCGCCCCAGCAGCTCGGGAAAGTACTCTTCGGCAAACTCGAGATTCCCGGGGGAAAGAAAACCAAAACGGGATGGGCTACCGGCGTCGAGGTGCTGGCGGGTTTGGCGCGCGAGTACCCCATTTGCGCGTTGGTGCTGGAGTGGCGCGAAGTTACCAAACTCAAAAACACCTACGTCGACGTCATACCGCAGCTGGTAGATGCACGCGACGGGCGCCTGCGGACCGCGTTCAATCAGACCGCGACGGCGACCGGGCGTCTCTCGTCCACGAACCCGAATTTGCAGAACATCCCGGTCCGCGGCGAGCTGGGACGCCGTATCCGTCGTGCTTTCGTTGCGCGCGACGAGGAGCACGTGCTGCTCGCCGCGGATTACAGTCAGATCGAGCTGCGCTTCATGGCACACCTCTCCGGTGACGAAGCGCTGCGTGCGGCTTTCATCGAAGCGCAGGACATCCACGATTTCACCGCGCGCCAGATTTTCGGCGTATCTTCCGACCGTCAAGTCGATGCGAATCAGCGCCGGATGGCCAAGAGTGTCAACTTCGGGCTCTTTTATGGCATGTCGGACTTCGGTCTGGCACAGCGTCTCGAAATTAGCCGCGCCGAAGCCAAAGAGATAACGACGGCCTACTTCGCCCGCTTTCCCGACGTCCGCAGCTATATCGAGCGGACGGTCGAGGAAGGACGCCGCACCGGACACGTCGCGACGATCCTAGGACGCCGGCGCTACATGCCGGGCTTGGTCTCGGGAAATTACATGTTGCGTGCCGCGGCCGAGCGCGAGGCTACCAACGCGCCGCTGCAAGGGAGCGCGGCCGATCTCATGAAGCTGGCGATGGTGCGAATCGATCGTGCGCTCGCCGATGCCGGTCTCGATGCGACCATGTTGCTTCAGATCCACGACGAGCTCATCTTCGAAGTCCACAAAGCGCAGTTGAGCGAGACCGCAAGTCTCGTGCGCAGCCACATGGAGAGCGCGATTGCGTTATCGGTTCCGCTCGTCGTAACGCTCAAGTCCGGCCGAAGCTGGTACGACGTCGAACCGCTTGAAGAAAGCCTCGAGCGTGTATAGGGCAGTTTTTACCGCCCTTCTCGCCGCCGCGCTTTCAACGGTGGTCGTGCACGCGCCGCGCGCGACGCTTACACTGGAAGTCGCGCGCACCGAAGCCCAGCGCGAACAGGGCCTGATGAATCGTAAGACGGTGGCGCCGCAGACCGGCATGATCTTCGTCTTCGATCGCGACGACAGCGTCGAGTTCTGGATGAAAGACACGCTGGTGCCGTTAGACATGATCTTCGTTGCTGCCGACGGCACCGTGCGGCGCGTCTTTGCCAACGTACCGGTCGTTTCGCCTACGCTTGCAGACGAAGCGATTCCACGCGAGGGCGCCAAAGCGAAGTACGTGATCGAGTTGCATGCGGGCGAAGCCGCATCCGACGGTATCGCGACCGGAGTCAAGCTCGATCTGCGGGGCTTGCCCTAGTGGGGCCTACCGGCGGTTAATGCCGGAGTTGCCGGAGATTGAAACGATCGTGCGGGGTCTGCGGCGCGCGATCGTTGGCAAGACGATCGGACGCGTCGAAGTCCGGCTCGCGAGAACGGTCATTACCCCGCCGGGGGTTGCCTTCGATCGCGCACTCGCCGGCGAGCACATCAGCGCGGTTGCCCGGCGCGGAAAGTACGCCATTATCGAGCTCGCCTCGGGCGCGTCGTTGGTGACGAGTCTGCGGATGACCGGCCGGCTCGTGGTGGCCGCAAACGGCGCACCTGAATGGCCGAGCACGCACGTCGTCCTCAACTTTACCGACGGGGCTCGCCTGCGATTCTCCGACGTCCGAACCTTCGGGCGGATGCGGCTCGTCCGCCCCGGGGAAGCGTGGGACCGCGAGCTTGGTGTTGAGCCGCTCTCTCCAGGCTTTACACAAGAGAGCTTTATCGGTATGCTGTCGGGGCGGACGACGCCGATTAAGGCTCTACTCCTCGATCAGCGGCGCATCGCAGGCATCGGCAACATCTATGCGTGCGAGGCGCTCTGGGAGGCTCGGATTCGTCCGGGTCGGCCCGCCGGGAGCCTGACGAAACCGGCGACGCGCCGCTTACGTCGGGCGATCGTCGACGTTCTCCAGCGCGCGATCCAAATGCGCGGGACGAGTGTCGACGACTACGTAGACGCCGACGGACTGCAAGGTGGTTTCCAGAACGACCTCTCGGTCTACGGCAGAAACGGCCGGCTTTGCCGCCGCTGCGGCACGAGTCGGATCGTCCGAACTGTCCTGGCGCAGCGCGGCACGTGGTGGTGCCGGCGCTGTCAGCGGTAAACAATAACAAATGAAAGTGGGAAAGTTTTATCTCTACAACTGAAGTAGCCCCGGTTCACCACGAAGAGGATCAACTCGCGCTCGAGCAGCGCCTGTACGAAGAATCGCTCAAAGTCCTCGACGAAGGCCAAGTGCTTAGCGGGACGATCGTTCAAAAAGACAAGGACGAAGTGCTCGTCGACGTCGGCGGCAAATCCGAAGGCGTCCTCCCGTTTCGCGAACTCTCCCTAGCGATCGATCCAAAGTTGCTGCGCGTCGGCGATACCGTCGAAGTGATGGTTCATCGCATCGACGAGCTCGACGGCACGCTCTTTCTCTCCGAGCGACGTGCGCGCGCGCTCAAGACGTGGGAGAAAGTTATCCAAGCTCATGAACGCGATGAGGTCATCGAAGCTACGGTCACGCAGGTCGTCAAAGGCGGTGTGCTCGTCGATCTGGGAATGCGCGGTTTCGTTCCCGCATCGCAGATCCGTCGTCAGCCCGTCGGCAATCTCGACGAGCTCGTCGGACAGCACCTGCGCTTAAAGGTCATCGATCTCGACCATAAGCGTCATCGCGTCGTGCTCTCGCAGCGCCTGGTATTGGAGGAAGAACTTCAAGCAAAGAAACAGGAGCTGCTCGACACGCTGGAAGTTGGCCAAATCCGGGAAGGCGTCGTCGTGCGGTTAGCCGATTTTGGTGCTTTCGTCGACCTCGGCGGCATTGACGGGCTGATTCACAACAGCGAGCTTGCCTACGCGCGTATCAAGCACCCGTCGGAGGTCGTAAAGATCGGTGACGTCGTGCAGGTCGAAATCATGAAGTTCGACCCTGAGGCGAAGAAGGTGAGCCTCTCGCTCAAACACGCGTTGCCGGATCCCTGGGATCAGTACGCCGACCGTCTCTACGAGACGAACAAACTGACCGCCCAAATCGTAAAGGTGACTCCGAACTATCTGCTCGTCGAAGTGATTCCCGGCATTCTCGCAATGGTGCCCAAGGGCGAGTTCGATGCCTCGGCGACCTTCGTCGCCGGTCAAGAGGTAGAGGTAACGCTCTTGACGATCAACCACGCCACGCGCCGTATCACCGCCTCGATCCAGCACGTGGCCGACGTGCCGCCCGAGGAGATCGAACTATACGCCGTCGAGGAAGAGATCGGGACCGTCGCGACTGTTCCGGCGCCCCCAACGGAGCCGCCTCCCGCCTTGTAAGTCGTGCGCGTGGGGCTAACCGGCGGCATCGGTGCGGGAAAGAGTGCCGTGGCCACGATCTTCGCGAACCTCGGCGCGTTCGTCATCGACACCGACGCGATCGCGCGGGAAGTCGTTGCCCCCAACAGCGACGGACTGATGGAGATCGCGCGGGTCTGGCCGCAAGCGATACGGAGTGGCGCTCTGGACCGCGCCGCGCTCGCCGAGATCATCTTCAGCGATGCCTCGGCCCGCGAGCGGCTCAACGGCTTACTCCACCCGCATATCCGGCGCGTGGCAATGGAGCGTGAAACCTATGCCAAGCCCGGACAGCTCGTCGTGCACGTCGTGCCGCTGCTCTTCGAGACCGGCTACGACCGGATGGTCGACAAATCGGTGCTCGTCGTGGCGCCGCTCGATGCGCGCGTGGCGCGGATCGTTGAGCGGGATAAGCTCGACGAACCGCGCGTGCGCGCGCGAATGGCCGCGCAAATCGCGCCGGAGCGGGCGCGCCTTAATGCAGATTTCATAATTGAAAATGACGGCAATCTCGATCGCCTGCGCGAACGTACGCGTGAGATTTACGAAGCACTGCGATAAAAGTCCCAACCGGCACGCTGGGAGGCGACTCTGATCTCAAATTTTAAGGTGCCTGACGGAAAATCTCAGCAAATCCTGAGTTTACCGAGCGCTTGTATGGGAATAGAGTAGTTCGGTACCCTTTGACCAGAGAGGAGATTCGACATGGCACAAGAGCCCGGACAATCCGGCGGCATGAGCGTGCGTGAAGCAGGGCGGCGCGGCGGAGAGAGAGTCAAGGCAAAGTACGGTTCGGAATTTTACGAGGAGATCGGCCGCAAAGGCGGGGAAGCGACGAAGAGCAAGTACGGTCCTTCCTTTTACGAAGTCATCGGCCAAAAGGGCGGTCAGCGCCCGAAGCGCAAAGCGACGGCACAGTAGCCATCCGTCGTACGTTATAACGATCGATGGCAGAGAAGCCCGACCACCCGTCCAAGCGTGAGATGTCGGTGCGAGAGGCAGGCAAAAAAGGCGGCGATACCGTGCGTGACCGCTATGGCTCGACGTTCTATGAGGACATCGGCCGCAAGGGCGGAAAAGCGACGCGGGATCGCCATGGCGTCGAGTTCTACGAGTCGATCGGTCAAAAAGGCGGAAAAGTCGTTAAAGAAAAATACGGCTCGGATTTCTACGAGGAGATCGGGCACAAGGGCGGTCAGAAAGTAAAGAAACTGATCGCCGAGGCTAAGAAGAAACTGGGCGACGAAAACCGCTGAGGGCTTCGCCCTCAGTGGTGAACGTCGATTCCCCCACTTACCTTCCCGAAATGGACTGTGTTGTCGTCGAAATTGACGGTGATGCCGTCTATCCTCAGCGTTTGACTGCCGGAGTGTACGTAACTCGGATGGGCCATTCGCATTAATTTCGCATCGTTCGTCCACGTAACGAGATCCGTGTCGAATGCACGGCGCTCAGGATCGTTAATGCGCTCGATGTGAACGGCCCCCACCGCCGTGAAATCGAGCGTTTGGACGTTGAGCTGAACGTGCTTTGCGGATATTCGCAGGTACGGCTTGCCTTTACGGAAGACGATGCCGTTGCGAACCCCGTCGACGCTGCCGCTCAGCCCGTCGGGCGATAGGCGGGCGTGATCGTAGTCGAAGCTCCACGATTTGGTGGCAATATGGTTGTTTAGCACGTGGCCGCCGCGCAGCACGATCGGTGACTGGTTTGGCGGTAGCGGAGGCGTGCCGCCGCCCGCGAGGACGATCTCGACGACCACGTAAACGCCGAATAGCAGTCCGGCCACCAAGGCGAGTCGCTTCCACCAGAGGGCCTTATTTCGCATCGGGCCATTCCACCAAATCGGCCCGCGAGGTCTGTATCGGCACCAGAAGCGCTAGGTACATCACTCCCAGGAGAAGCCCTATCGCGGTCGGGCCGATTCGCGAGAAAACCGTATCGAGGCGCGGGCCGACCTTGCCCGCAACGACGATGCGCCGCTGCAGCCTGCTCCGCGCTTGCCACGTACCATCGGGCCGAATGATGCCGCTGATACCGGTCGCCGCGGCACGCACCACATAGGCTCCGCTTTCGATCGCACGCAGCTGCGCGATTTGCGCGTGCATGTATGGCCCCGAGGTCGCTCCGAACCATGCATCGTCGGTGCTGACGACGAGCAACTGCGCTCCTCGACGCAGCTGCGCGTGGGCGAGATCCGCGAATGCCGACTCCCAGCAAATAAGCGGCGCAATCGGTAACGCGCGCGTCGGAAAGACGCCATCGATTTTGCCCGGCGACAGCCCGCCGTTGAGGAGGCCGATATATGGCAGCCACGAGAGAAACGCGCGTCCAGGAAACCATTCGGCGAACGCCACCAGCTGCCGCTTCTGGTAGACCGTGTGGCTGCCGTCCGGCGAAAAAATGAAGAGCGCGTTGTAAAGCATACCGGGAAAGCCGGCAAGGCTGCCGACGACGAGTGTCGCATGAACGTCGCGTGCGAGCTTGGAAAAGCGCGCCATGAGCGCCGGGTCCGAATCGAGCACGGTTGGAATAACCGTCTCGGGCCAAACGATCAATCGTGGATGCTTCTTGCCCGCCAGGCGCGTCATCGCGGTGTAGCGACGCACGGCTAGTCCAAGCGAGTTCCACTTGAACGACTGCGCGATATTACCTTGCACCGCGGCAACCGGAATCGTGGGCGGAGGAAGGTGTCGCGCGGGCCATGCAATCCACGCAAGCGCGGTCGCGAAAGCAATTGCACCCGCGACGCCGGCGAACAATCGCCACGTGCGGCGATGTAACGCATCGGCAAAGTACGCGCCGATCGCGCAAAGCACCAACGTGATTCCGTACGTTCCGGCGTACGCGGCGATAGCGCGAAGCGGAGAGTCGGCTTGCGTATAGCCGAGCTGATCGAACGGAACGCCGATCGGGCCGATCGAGCGAAGCCATTCGCAGCAAACGAACGCCGCCGACGCCGCGAACGGCGCGACGTTCGGCGTCACGCGTTGATAGGCAAGGGCGGCAAGCGCACCTGCGAGTGCAAAGAACGGCGCTTCGACGAGCGCCGGCCCGAACGCAATAAACGGACCGAAGATTCCGATGTAGCGTGCGACCGTGTGGCCGACCCACGCGAAGTCGAACGCAAAAAAAATCAACCCCGCTAACCAACCGAGGAGCGCTGCATGTTTCCAGGAGGCGCCTTGCCAAAGCCAGAACAACATCGCAGTGCCAAACGGCACGAGCCATGCTGCACCGAACCTCGGAAACGCCGCCGCCAATGCGGTTGCCGCAACCGCGGCGAGACCGGCTTCGCGCAGAGGCACCGAGGAGATCATGATTCGTAGATTGAGTTTCGGTTTTGTAGTCGTACTAGTAACGGCGTTCATCGTCGCGGCGTGCGGTCGTCAGGTCACGCCGAACCCTCCGGGTCTCGGAGCCGGCGGCGCACCTCCAGGGTATTTCGCGGTCTTCTTCAGCGTGTCCCAGCCCTTCAACTTCTCCAACTATCAGTATTTCGTCGTCTTCAACACCTCGGGCAACGGTCTTACGCCGTCGACGGACACCTACCAGACCAACTGGGCCGGGTACTCGTATGCTTTGATCGCATTGGGTAACGGCGTCTCGACCTACGCCGAACCGGTGCAGTTCCGGTTCAGCCCGAGTAATAAGCACATCCCGCCGGCGTGGCTGCGATTGGGAACCACCCCGCAGCAATTCTCCTACAATCTCAACGCAAACGGAACCGGAACCGAGTTCTCGATCCTTACTCAAAAGAGAGTCCTCTCCTCGCCGATGCCATCGCCGAGCCCGACCTCGAACGTTTGGACGTTCAACGCGTTCACGGCCCAAGCGAGCAGTCTTGGACGGTGGACGTTCTACGATTCGATGGGAGCCGGCGGGCCAATCGATCCGCAGTTCGTCTCACCGAAGCTCTGCATGACCGAAGCGTTCGACAACACGTATTTCCCGACGTACACACCGGGGGATCCCACAGCGCAGATCGTCAGCATCGAATTGGCGAACAACCCGGTCTCTCCGTCGCCCTGCCCGTAAGAACGTTCACCCATGCACCAAAACTCCGTCGAATGTAGCCACGAACTCTGTAACTGCATCGTGCCGGGAATGGCCGACGGTGCCGACGCCTACTGCACCGAGTACTGCCGCGACGCAACCGAACAGGGCCTCGAATCGGAAACCTGCGCCTGCGGCCACCCGGAGTGCGATACACCCTAGCGCTGTTTTGGTTGCGGTGCACTTTTGAAGGGTGCTAACACCGCCGCCGACGTGATGCCAAGGGGGCTCGGGACGACGAGCGGAGCCATGGATGGCGAAGCGAGGAGCCCGGCAGCAGGAGCGCAGCAGGATGCGGAGCGACGAGCGTCCCCGAGGCGTCACGTCGGCGGCGGTGTTAGCACCCTTCAAAAGTTCACCGCAACCAAAACCGAGTTAGCGTATATTTTTTAAAAAGCACGTTTAAGGCCAGTTGTTTTTCCGCGGTGCTCGCGCAGCTTCAGTCAGAACGTGCAGCCTAGAAGTTGAACGTCGTTGGAACGACGGCCTGAGGTTGGGCGATGTTGAAGACGGCGGTTTCGGTTGGGAAGGCGAGCAGGTTGAGGCCGACGTTGACGGATTGCTGCGATTCGTTGTAGAGCACCAGTAGCTGGTAACAGTTGCCGATTGTGCGCTGGTAGTAGATGATTTTGTCGGCGAAGAATTCGCCGCCCGAAACTGACGGGCGCCAGTTGATGTTCGTGACGAACTGCAGCGACGCGTCGCGGCCGAACGGCGTCGATAGCTGCAGGTTGCTCGTTTCGAATCCGGAGCCGGGGCCGGGTATGAACGAACCGCTGAGCATGACCACCGAGCGCGCCGACGGACGCGCCGTCAGCTGATAACTGAGCGGTTGCGCCATGCCGTCGAAGTTCGTCGTCCAGCCGACCGCGAACGCGTAGACGTCGTCGTTGAAGAGGCGGATCATGTCCTGCGCGTTCTTGGTGTTTTCCGTCGGCTGCTGGTCGAGGTATTGGAACGGCACGAGCGCCGGCCCGTTGTAGTTCGATTCGTTATACGTGATGGTGTTGACGATGTGCTGGCTGATCGGCGTCGTGAGACTCAGGTCTTGCTCGATCGCGGCTTTGAGATCACCGGTGCCGTAGGCATATTGATCGACGGTAACGGTTCCTTGGAAGTCGCTTCCGAGCACCTTTGCTTCGAGCGGACCGGCGACGAGATTCGCGTCGACGCGCCAGGTAGCGAGGCTTTGCGGCTGGCCCTCCCCAGCCGGATTACTATACTCGCCGGCGGTAAGGTCGGCCGAGAGCGGAATGATGAAGTGCGGAAAGAAGTTGGTCGGCCGCACTTCGAATTCGGGAATTTTGTCGATGCCGACCGCCTGCAACGAATAGGTCTTGTCGAACTCGGCTTGGTAATCCGCGCCCTCGGTCGTGTACTGCATGAGGTAATCGAACTCGGACTCGTTGCTAAAGTTGTTGATGCCGCCAAAGCTGGCGTTGCTTTCGCTGATGTCGTAGGTAATGGTTTGGTTGAGGTTTTGATTGAACTGGCGCGTATCGGTAAAGGTGAAGGTGTTGGCGCTCGACTGCCCGCCGACCGAGGTGTGGCTAACGCTGTAATTTTGTGACGTCTGCGCGGTTTGGTGCACGACCGCTTCGCTCAGCGTCTCGTTGGGCGGAATGCTGATCAGCGGGCCGTAGTTCGATTGATACGAGTACTGAAAGTTGCTCCGGAGATGATCGGAGAAGTTTTCCTGTTCCTGCAGCTGCGCGTTGGTCTGAACGCCTCCGGCCAAGTGGTCGTTGATGGTATAGAAACTGACGCTGACGCTGCGCCGCCCTTTGTGGCTCGCGTAGAAGCCCACGTAACCGAGTCCCAGGCCTTCTTTCGTGTAGTAGTTGACGATGTAGTAGCCGTAATAGTACTGGTCCTTGCCGAACGGAACTTGGAGCTTTATCCAAGCGCCTTGGTACGAGTTGTAGCCGACCTCGGGGAACCAGCGAGCATGGCCGACCTGGTTCTCGACGGTGCGTAGGGGAATAATGAGGATCGGAAGATAGAAAACCGCCGCCGCGCCGAGCCACAGGACGGCCTTATTGATAACGATCTTGTCGCCGGGATAGACCTGCATGCTCTTGCCGGTGATGTGGTATCCGCCGCGTGGGTTTTCGCACGTGGTCACATACGGATTGAGACCTTGTGCGGTGCCGTCGGGATTGGTGTGCAGATCCGCGGCTGCAAAATGGATGAGGCCGCGCTGGACGCCTTCGTCACTGGCGCCCTTCCCATTTGTCAGCTTCGCGGTTTGCGCGATCGTGTCGAAGGTGATGACGTCGGCGGTGAGCACGGAGTTGCGTTCGTGGTTGACGAGAAACGGATGACCGGTAATCGTGATCGTGCGCAAACCATCGAAGTGAGCGCGCTCGCCGACGATCTCTTCGTCGCCGTAATAAATGTGAACGTTGCCGATCGCATCGCTGGGTTGTCCGCGCTCGCGACTGCCGGTCCACTCATCGGAAATGACCGCGACGTGTCCGGGCGCCAGCGTTGGAGCACCGGTCGGCGCGGGGGTCGGCACGGGCGTCGCGACGCCGGCCGGCGGAATTGGCGGGGGCGTGTCGCCGCCGCGTACGAGGAAGACCGGTGGGATCGCGTAGGGAGGCGCGGGCGTCGAAACCGGAACCGGCGGCGGCCCCACTCCAGGCGTGTGACCTGGGAGCGGCGGCGGAGTGCGGTCCACGGTGTAGGTGTCGTTAGAAACGCCGGGCGGCACTCCCGGGAGCCCGGGCGTGGTCGCCGGCGACGGGCTCGCCGCGGGGGGCGTTGCTTGCGCGAGCGTTTCCGGCACGTCGCTGTAATGCTGGGCGCAGCTCTGTGTGTTAAAGAGCCGGAGCGCCAGCTCTTGATCGGCTACCGCCGACTGCGTGGAAACCGGGAAGCTGCCGGTTGCGAGCGCAGCGGCAGCCGCAATCACGGCAATGCCGCGATTTACGCGCGTCCCGAAGGGCACCGCCTCAGCGCTCTTCCAGCCAAAGAAGAATCGCACCCGCGGTTCCCATGACCATATTCGGCAACCACGCGGCGAGGAACGGACTCATTGCGCCGTTGCGTCCAAATGCCGAAGTAGCCGATGTCATGAGATAGTAGACGAAGAACGCGATGATCGCGAGCGCAATGCCGAGCGTGCGCCCGCGCTTGCCGAAACGCAGCGCCAGCGGCACCGCCATCACGACTCCGATGAAACAAGCAAACGGCCACGCCAGCTTGTCGGCAAGTTGGATCTGCAGATTGCCCATCGCCGTGCCGCCGATCCCTTGGGACTGCAATGCATTGACTTGCGTTCGCAGCGACTTGCTGCTCATCGTCCATGGATCGTTATTAACGTTGCTGACGAATTGCGAGGCCGTCTCTCCCAGCGGCAACCCAATGGTAACGCTGTTGACGTGCTGTTGGTTGGTGAGAAAGCCGTCGTTGTTGTAGCGCGTGTCGATCACGTCGTGCAGCGCCAGCGTGGTTCCCGAAACGGTCGCCGTCTTCGCCTGGAGGGTCTCGTTCCAGGGCCCGTAGCGCGCCGGCTTGAAGATCTGCACGTCCAGCATCGTCTTATTGTCGGGCGCGACCTGCGTTACGTAAAACGTGTTCCCCGTGTCGGGATCCTTGCGGAAAAACTGCGGCTCAACGGGGAGCGAGTCGGTGTGATAGATGATTTGATAGAAGGTGCGCGTCGACAGATCGACCGATGCCGGCGCGACCCATTCGTTCATCGAATACGCGATGACGAACATCGCGAAACCGAAGATTAGCGGCGAGAGCGCGATTCGCATCACCGGGATGCCGGCGGTACGCATCGCCGTGACCTCGTTGTCGCCCATCACCCGGCCCATCGCGAGCAAAGCCGCAAAGAGGCAGGCAAACGGGAACGCCATCGGGATCGCCTGGGGCACGCGAAAGACGACGAAGCGCAGCACCAAGAAGAACGGCGCGTGCTGGTTGATGATGTAGTCGGCGGCGAGAAAGAAGATGTTCAGCGCCCAAAATAACAAAAACGCGCCGAAGGCAAACAAAAACGGGCTGGTCATCTCGCGAAGCAGGTAGGTGTCGAGGATCGGGAGACCCAGCAGCCGCGCCGAGCGAACGCGAGGAAGCGGCTGTCGGTGAATCAGGGTCGCCATACAGAAGGATGGATCAGTAGTTGTGGTAAGCGTTGAGCACGCGAGTGACGTACGCTCGCGTCTCGGCGTAGGGCGGCACGCCGTGGTATCGAGCGACCGCACCCGGGCCGGCATTGTATGCGGCGACCGCGAGCGTCACGTTGTTGCGGAAACGATGAAGCAGCGAGTGAAGATACCCGGTGCCGCACTGCACGTTCTCGGCGGGGTCGAATGGATTCGCGATTCCGCAGCCCGCCGAGGTGCCGGGCATCAGTTGCATGAGACCTTGCGCGCCGGCCACGCTGACAGCGGAGGGATTGCCGGCGGACTCGGCCATGAGGACCGCACGCACGAGGCCGGCCGGAACGCCGTTTGCCTGCGATGCGCCGCTGACGAGCGAATTCAACGTCGACGGATCGAGCGAGTGAGAGGCGTAGGGCAAGTAGCCCGGACCGCTGCATCCATAGAGCAGGGCGATCAGGCCACAGACACCAAGCAATCGACTCACCACATCCGCGCCTTTCTTCTCGTCCAACGGCTAGGCCTGGCGTTTCTCTACTGCGCCGAGCACGTTGAGGCATCATAGCTTCGAAGGCTTGACGGCGCCTGAGCTTACCTCGCTTCAGAGGCGCAGATCGCGATTCGGCGCTATTGCCGTCGCACGTCGCTTTCATCGGCGAGGTTACGTCGCATTTCAATGTGATCTCGTCGCGCGTGCCTCGATCTTGTCGGTATCATCATCCTCGTGAACCATGAGCGAGCCCGCGAGAGCGCCGCGCTCGTTATTGGCGTTGAGCGCAGCTGGCGCTCTCCCGGATGGAGTGCTAAGAGCCCGGCAAAAGGTTGCCGTTGGTTGCCTTCCCTGCATTCGGGGCGTATAGTGGTGAAAAGTAGTGCCTAGTGGTGGCTTTCGGAGGTCTCTTTGCACGCGGAACTACCGCGCTTTGCGGGCTCGGAGCAGCATGCCCTTGACCATAAGGGGCGCCTCATCGTGCCGGCGCGTTTCCGCGAGCGGCTGGGGCACCAATTTGTCCTAACGATCGCTCACCCTGACCCCTGCCTCGCGCTCTATCCCAGCGCTACGTGGGTCGAGTTTTGCGGGCGCCTCGAAGCCGTACCGGTCAAAGACGCGGGCTATCGACGTTACGTCCGCTTCCTCTTTGCCCACACCGAAGAAGTTGGGTGCGATAACCAGGGCCGGGTGCTAGTCCCGGTGCTGCTGCGCGAGTACGCGGCGATCGAGCGTCAAGTCATCTCCGTCGGCCTGTTGACTCGCATCGAAATCTGGGCCAAAGAGCGCTACGCCTTCGAAACGCCGCCCGAAGGGGACGTGCCGGCCTTTATGGCCGAGCTCGGTCTGTAATACGAACGATGTGGCGATGCGATGATTCACCGCGCGGTGCTCGAGGTTCCGGCAATCGAGTATCTGGCGATTCGCCCGGATGGGACTTACGTGGATGCCACGTTTGGCGCGGGAGGCCACTCGCGTTCGATTCTTGCGCAACTTGGCAGCGGGCATTTGATTGGAATCGATGCCGACCCCGAGGCAGGCTCGCGCGCGGAATTGATTTGCGACCCGCGCTTCACCTTTGTACATGCCAACTTTCGGGAACTCAACCGCGTCCTCGACCGGTACGCAATCGCGGCGGTCGATGGCGTTCTCTTCGATCTTGGAGTTTCGTCGATGCAACTTGACGACGTTGAGCGAGGCTTCTCGCTCGGTAAGCCTGCGCCGTTGGATATGCGAATGGACCCGTCGGTCGGGTCCAGCGCGTACGATATCCTGGCGACCGCCAGCGAGGGTCAACTGGCCGATATCTTCTTTCATTATGGTGAAGAGCGATCGGCGCGGCGCATCGCCCGCGCGATTGTCCTGCGTCGCTCGCGCGGAATGCTGCCCAGCACCACCGCCGAATTCGCCGCGCTCGTCGCCGGCGTCGTCCAACGCCGCGGCAGGCGCGAGCGCATCCACCCGGCGACGCGCGTCTTTCAGGCGCTACGCATCTCCGTCAACGACGAGCTCGGTGCGCTCCGCGACGGCCTTGCGGGCGCGATCGGCCGCTTGCGCTCGGCGGGACGCATCGTCGCAATCAGTTTTCATTCGCTCGAGGATCGCATCGTGAAGGAGACGTTTCGCGACGACGGGCGCGTCGCGGTCTTAACGAAGCGGCCGATTCTTCCCGACGAGCATGAGGTTGCCGAGAACCGGCGCGCACGCAGCGCAAAAATGCGCGCCGCCGAGAGAAAGGTGAGTTAGCGTGCTTGCACCGCATTTCATCGACCATTCGTCGCGGCTTCGCAAGCCGCGCACGGTTCGAGCCGCTACCCGGCAGCGGATCGTCCGGAAATCGCGCGCCCGTTACACCGGCGTCGTCCGCGTCTTCGCGACGGTACTATGCGTGCTGCTCCTGCTGATGAGCTACGTCGTCCTGACGTCCAGCCTCACCGGCCTTAGCTATGCGGTGGCAAAGGCCGGCGCCGACCGCGAGGCGCTCCAAGAGGAGACGATGCGCTTAGACGATCGCATCGCGGCGATGCGGTCGGATGACCGTCTCTCGCAACTGGCGGCGCGCCTTGGCATGCACGAACCGCAGCGTCTTGCGGTCGTTCGGCTGGCGCCCACCCCCGTCGCGCGCGTGCATTCGCGCTACCCGATGCTCTCGTCGTTGGCCGGACTCTTCATGCCGGCTCCCAACCGCAAAGCCGAAGCACGGTAGGGATGCATCAACGAACGTTCGCGCGCGTCGCTCCGATGCGCGCCCGTCTCTTCTTTTACGTATGTTTCGCAATCGCGCTGTTTCTCGCGTGGCGCCTCTGCGACGTGCAGGCGTTGAAGGGTGCGGTCTATGCGCGGGAAGCGCTTGCACAACGCTCGGATACCGTCGAGGTCTTTGCGCGCCGCGGCAGCGTTCTCGACCGGAACGGAAACGTCTTGGTCCGGTCGTTGCCGTCGGAGAGCGTCTACGCCGTGCCGCGCGAGATCGTCGATCCGGCGACGACCGCGGCTAAGCTCGAAAAAATCTTCGGAAAGCTCGATCCCGCCACGATCGCCGCGCTGCGCGACCGGCATCTCTGGTTTGTGTGGATCGCGCGGAAGGTACCCCACGACGTCGCGGCGCGAGTTCGCAGCCTGGGCTTGCTCGGCATAGATCTAAAGGAAGAGGACACGGGCCTGCGGATCGATGCAAGCGGCCGGCTCGCCTCAACGGTGCTCGGCTTCGTCGGCACCGACGAAAATGGACTCGACGGCATCGAATACGCCGACGACGATTTGCTGCGCGGGCGCTCCGGACGCGTGATGCTCGAAGCCGATGAGTTTGGGCGTCCGATACCGTTCGGTCAGGAGCGGGTGGTTACGTCCGCACAACCGGGACTCGACATCGAGCTGACGCTCGATCCCTATCTTCAATTCGTCGCCGAGCGGGCGCTCGCGCGGCAAGTGAGCACGTTTCACGCGCTCGACGGTACCGCGATCGTGATCGATCCTTGGTCGGGTGAAGTGCTGGCGATGGCAAATCTGCCCAACTTCGACCCCAACCATTTCTGGAAGTTCAACGACGAGCAGCGCCGCGACCGGGCGGTAATGGACGCGTACGAACCCGGCTCGACCTATAAACTCGTGACGGCAGCCGCCGCGCTTGAGTCGCACAAGGTCACGCTGTCGTCGCGTTTCCCTGCGCACGACCGGCTCGACGTGGGCGGTCAGACGATTCACAATGCGGAAGACGGCTTCATGGCGGGAACGGGAGGCAGCGAGACGCTCGAGCAGATCGTGCAGTATTCGCACAACGTCGGCGCCGCGGAAGTGGGCATTTCGATCGGCGCGAAGACGCTCTACGCGATGGAACGCAAAGCCGGCTTCGGCGTACCGACGGGCATCGGGCTGCCTGGCGAAAACCCCGGGATAGTGCCACAACCTTCGCAGTGGAGCGGCTCGTCGTTGGCGACGATGTCCTTCGGGCAGGGCGTCTCAGTCACGCCGATCGCGATGGCGCGCTACTACGCCGCGATTGCCAACGGCGGCTTGCTGATGCAGCCGCAGATCGTGCGCGCCGTCTACAATCAGCAAGGAAACCTGCTGCGCCGATATACGCCGGCCGTCGTCCGGCGAGTCTTCTCGCAACAGACCGCCGCCGAGTTGCGTACCTTTCTGCGCGCGGTCGTCCTGCACGGCACCGGCGATCCCACGGCGCAGATTCCCGGTTATGCGACCGCGGGAAAGACCGGGACCGCGCAGATGGTCGTGGACGGTGAGTACCGCTCGGGCTACTACGCCGCGTCGTTCATCGGGATGGTTCCGTATCCGCGCCCACGCTATCTGATTTACGTGAAAGTCGAGCGGCCAATCGGATCGTATTACGGAAGTGTCGTTGCCGCGCCGGCTTTCGCCGAAATCGCGCGGGCAGCGATGTTGCACGCCGGAGTCTTGCCGAGCGCGGACGTCGCGCGCCATGGCCGCTGAACGAAACGTATCGTTGACGGCGTTGCTTCGCCGCCTGCCCAGAGCTGAAATTCGTGACGATCGCGAACGCGCCATCGCCGCCGTTGAAATCGACTCGCGTCGCGTGCGCGCCGGGACGCTCTTTGTCGCGCTGCGCGGAAGCCACACCGACGGCCACTTCTATCTCGCCGACGCCGTCGCCAATGGCGCCGTAGCACTGGTCGTCGAAGCTGCGCCGGCGAATATTCCGCCCAACGTGACGGTCGTACGCGTCGAGGATTCGTACCGCGCGCTTTCGGCACTCGCCGCGGCCTTTTACGGCGATCCATCCCACGATCTCGACGTCATCGGCGTTACCGGCACGAACGGTAAGACGACGACGACGCGCATGGTTGCCGCGATTCTCGGTCGGGCCGGCGTTCGCTGCGGCGTTGTGGGAACGGTAGGCGCGGAGTTGGGATCGCGCAACTGGCGGTTGGAGAACACGACGCCGTTGCCGCCGACGCTGCATCGGCTGTTGGCCGAGATGCGCGACGACGGCGCGCAAGCCGTTGCAATGGAGGTCAGCTCGCACGCGCTCGCCCTCGATCGCGTTGACGACGTACGGTTTCGCATTGCGGCGCTAACCAACGTTACACGTGACCACCTCGACTTTCATCGGACGCACGCTTCATATGCCGCGGCGAAACGCAGGCTCTTCGATCTTGCTCCGTCGTGCGTGCTCAACGCCGACGATCCCTGCGGCGCGCGCTGGGCAGTGGAGCTAGGTCGCGAAGGGCGCGAGGTGATGACGTACGGCGCGAGCGTGGGAGCCATGGTCGCACCACGCGATATCGTCGTCGAACCGCAGGGAACTCGCTTTACGATTGACGGAGAACGCTTCGACCTGCAGGTCCCTGGGCGTTTCAACGTTTGGAATGCCGCAGCGGCGATCGCCATCGCGCGGCTGTTGGGCATCGCAGATGCGACGAGCGCCGGTGGACTCGGGAGCCTGGCGCGCGTTCCGGGCCGCATGGAGCGCCTGGGCGCCGACGGCGTCGATGTCGTGGTCGACTACGCACATACCCCCGACGCGCTCGAGAGCGCGTTGCGTTCCTTGCGCGAAACCACGCGCGGAGCGCTCGCCGTCGTCTTTGGCTGCGGCGGAGATCGCGATCGCGGCAAGCGATCGGAGATGGGCGCCGTCGCCGCGAAACTCGCCGATCGGCTCTACCTCACGAGCGACAATCCGCGCACCGAAGAACCGCAAACTATCGTCGACGAAATTGTCGCGGGCATCGGAAGCGCCGGTCGGACGATCGAAATCGATCGGCGTCGCGCGATCGAGCGAGCGATCCGCGACGCGCGGCCCGGCGACGTCGTGCTCATCGCCGGCAAGGGTCACGAGACGTATCAAGTCATCGGCGATCGCGTCGAGCCCTTCGATGACGCGCAGGTTGCGCGCACGGCGCTCGCGGCACGCGGGGTGCCGCGATGAAGCTTCCACTGGACGTTGCGATCCGGGCGATCGATGCAACGTTGCTTGACGGCGACGCCGCGCCGGCAGCGTTGCACGTGAGCACCGACGCGCGAACGATCGAACCAGGCGACACGTTCTTGGCGCTGCGCGGCGAGCGCTTCGACGGTCACGACTTCCTCGCGCAGGCCATTGCGCGCGGTGCCGCGATGCTGGTGGTCGATCGCGCGGAACGGCGCGTGCCCGGAATCGCCACACTGCTGGTCGACCAGACTCAACGCGCCTATATGGCGCTGGCCGGTGCCGCGCGGGAGCTCTTTGAAGGAACGGTCGTCGCGATCACCGGCAGCGCCGGCAAGACGACCACCAAAGCCTTTCTCGCGCAGCTGCTCGCCGCGCGCTACGGCGATCGCCTGCTGACCGCCGCTGAGAACGAGAACAATGAGATCGGTGTGAGCAAGCTGCTGCTGCAGGCCGACAACGCGCTGCACGATGTCGTCGTCGCCGAATTCGGTGCACGCCATTACGGCGATGTCGCCCAGCTGGTTGCGATCGGGCGCCCCCAGATCGGCATTCTGACGAATATCGGCGAGGCGCATTTGGAGATAATGGGCTCGCGCGAGCGGCTCGAAGCGACGAAGTGGGCGCTCTTCGCTCGCGGAGCGCGGCCCGTGCTCAACGCCGGCGATAGCGTTTCCCGCGCGCGTGCGCCCAGACTCACCGAAACGGCGCGTTGGTTTGCCGCCGAGCAGTCGGAGCTCCGGATTGATGCGTCGCTGCAGCCGTTGACGGCGTTGGTCGGAGATCACCTGGTCCAAAGATGCGCGCGGAAGACGACTGAGTTCGCCGTAGACGTGCGGATACCGGGCACGCACAACCGTGCGAACGTCGCGGCCGCTATCGCCGGCGCGCTCGAACTCGGGCTCTCGCTCGAACCCCTGATAAAGGAGCTTCCGGCGCTTCGTCTGCCCCAGGGACGCTACGACCGGCTGGGTGCGGTGAGCGGCATCCGTCTCATCTACGATGCGTACAACGCCAACGCGAGCGGAATGATCGCGGCACTCGATGCGTTTGCCACGGAATCCGCATCGCGTCGCATCGCGGTGTTGGCGAGCATGGCCGAGCTCGGCGACGAATCGAAAGAGTTGCACGAGCGCGTTGGGGCGCATGCCGCCGGGCGCGTCGACATCTTGCTGGTACGCGGCGAATACGCCGCCGAACTGGCGCGAGGAGCGGAACGCGGCGGCCTCGAGTCGCAGCAAATCGTCGAAATTGGAACGAACGCTCAAGCGGCGCGCTGGTTGCGCGACCACGCTCGCCCTGATGACGTCGTCCTCCTCAAGGGTTCGCGAAAGTATAAGTTGGAAGAGATCGTCGAAGAGTTGCGCACATGAGCCCCGCGACGAAGAGTTTGGCAGTATCCCGCCCGGACGTGCCGCCCGGCTTGACGGCGATCCCCATTCGCACGCCCTTGGTCCGTCCGGGTGATGACGTGGTCGAAATCGTTGCGCGGGCGATCGCCGGAATTGCAAGACCCGGCGACGTCGTCGCAGTTTCCGAGAGCGCCGTTGCGATTGCCCAGGGCGAGCTCATCGGCGCCGAGCATATTCGACCGACGCGCCTAGCATACGCACTCGCGCGTCGTGCCGGTCCGATGGCGACGATCAGCCAGCCGGAATCGATGCAGCTCGTCATCGACCGGGCCGGCCGCTGGAAGGTGATCGGCGCGACGCTCCTGCAGTTGGTCGCTCGTGCACTGGGACGTCGCGGCGCATTTTACGAAGTGATGGGCGAAGCGATCGCGGCGTTCGACGGCTACACGGGCACGATGCCGCCCTACGAACGGGCGATCGTGCTGGCGCCGCGCGATCCCAAGGGAGTTGCGCAGACGCTTTGCGAGCGAACCGGCATTGCGGCCGCGGTGGTCGACGCCAACGATCTTGCTGCGGCGAAGGTTCTGGGTAGTTCCAGGGGCGTCCGCAGTGAGAACGTGGTCGCCGCCCTGCTTGATAATCCGCACGGCAACAGCGACGAGCAGACGCCGATCGTCGTCTTCAAGTGGCGCGGCAACGGCTCGAATCCGCTGCTGCACGATGCTGCCGCATGAACGAACCGTCGCTGCCGGTGCTCGGGATTTGGGTGCTTTTCGGATTCCTCGTGGCGGCGCTCGCTTCGGCTGCGCTGCTCTTTCTGCTGGGGCGTCTCAACGTTCGGCAACACGCGTACGAAGACGCGCCGGAGACCCATCGCGAGAAGACGGGAACCCCGACGATGGGCGGCCTCGTCTTCCTCGTCGTGCTGCTGCTTGTGGCACTGGTCGCGACGTTTGCAACGGCTCGCGTCCCGCTGCTGCCCGAACTCGTCTTCTTGGTCGTGCTCTGTGCCGGGATCGGTGCGATCGACGACATGCTGGCGATTCGGCAGGGCGGCAATCGCGGATTAAGCGCGCGCACCAAGCTCCTTGCGACCGCGCTCGCGGCAACGATCTTCATGCGCCTGATCGGCGCTTCTCCCGCGCTCTTTCCGCCGGACGTGCTCTTCCACGGCGGCGGTTTTTGGCTCTCGGCGCCGCACTGGCTCTGGCTCGTGCTGGGGATTCTGGCGATCGTTGGAACGACGCACGCCGCGAATCTCACCGATGGTCTCGATGGCCTGGCGGCCGGCACGATGATTCCGCCGCTGATTGTCGTCGCGCTCATCGGGGCGCAAATGGCGATGCCCGCCGCCGCGATCGCGGCGGCAGCCGGTGCGGGCGCGTGCGGCGGCTTCTTGCTCTTTAACGCGCATCCGGCCAAGCTTTTTATGGGCGACACCGGTTCGCTCGCGCTCGGCGCGCTGCTCGCCGGCGCCGCGATCCTGACCGGCGAGATGCTGCTGCTCCTCGTCATTGGTGCGGTCTTCGTCGCTGAAGCACTTTCGGTGATCCTTCAAGTGACCTACTTCAAGGCGACGCACGGCCGGCGTATCCTGCGGATGAGTCCACTGCACCATCACTTCGAGTTGAGCGGTTGGCCGGAGACGAAGGTGACGACTCGCTTTTGGGTTGCCTCGGCGATCGCTTCGCTAGTAGGATTGGCCATCGTGCGATGAGCGATATCTTTCAATTCGACGCCGGCGAGCGGGTGCTCGTGATCGGCCTGGGCCGTAGCGGATTGGCCAGCATCGAAGTCCTGAGCGAGCATAGCGTTACGCTCTATGCCACCGACGAAAAACCCGGCAGCGAACTCACCGACGCGATCGCCGTTGCCAACTCCTTGGGCGCCCGTTTCGTCGAGCCCGGCGAAATCGAAAGCATCCTTGGGGAGTTAACCTGCGCGGTGCTCTCACCGGGGGTTCCTCCAACCTCGCCGGTGGTACGCCGTTTGCACGACGCAAATGTTCCAGTCCTTGGGGAAATCGAGCTGGCATATCGGCTCTGCACCGCACCGATCATCGCCGTGACCGGAACGAAAGGGAAGTCGACGACGACGGCGCTCATCGGTCATTTACTGCGCGGATGCGGGCTGGAGGTTCGCGTCGGCGGCAACATCGGCAACCCGTTAATCAAAGAAGTGCGCGGCGTCGGCCCCGACGGATGGGTCGTCGCCGAGGTCTCCTCGTTCCAGCTCGAAACGATCCGTGCGTTCAAGCCACGCGTCGCCGTGTTGCTCAATATCGAGCCCGATCACCTCGACCGCTATCACTCGATGGACGAATATGCGGAAGCGAAGTACCGAATCGGCGCGAATCAATCGATGACCGATTGGTTCGTCGGCAACTGGGACGATCCGCGGATTCGCGCCCTCCATTGGCATCATGGCGATACGCGCGTTCAAGCGCGCCAGCTCTGGTTTTCGCTCGATGGGACCGAAGCGACGATGTACGTCCGCGACGGCATGCTGACCTACGCTCCGGTTGCCGGCGATCCGCGTCCGGTGCCGATCGTACCGCGTGATGAAATTCCGCTGCCCGGCGAGCACAACGTGCGCAATGCGATGGCGGCTCTGCTTGCCGCGCTCGCCGTCGGTTGTGCCCCGGCGAAGCTGCGAGAAGCAATCCGCAGCTTTGCGCCGATGCGACACCGGCTTGAAACGATCGCGGAGATCGACGGGGTGCGCTACGTCGACGACTCGAAGGCGACCAATCCCTTTGCCGTGATTGCGGCGCTCCATACCTTCCAATCGCCGATCGTCTTGATCGCCGGCGGCCGTTCCAAGGGGATCGGCTTCGAAACCTGCGCCGAGCCGATTCGCGAGCGCGTGACGGCGCTGGTTGCGATCGGCGAAGCTGCCGGCGCGTTTTTGGAACTCGCGCAAGGCATTCCGGCCGTCACGGCAACGACCATGGAGGAAGCGGTGCAGCGCGCGCGTGAGTTCGCGGTTCCGGGCAGCGTGGTGTTGCTCTCGCCCGGATGCGCGTCGTTCGACATGTTTGCCTCCGCCGAAGACCGTGGCGAGCAGTTCGCCAAAGCGGTCGCGGCCTTACGGGAACCCGCCGGTGCATAACGCCGCGGCCCTTCGCTCGCGCCGCGAAAGGGCGCGCGGGACGAACGTGACGTCCTACACGCGGGCGCCCCTCGATACGCTGCTCTTCACGTCGGTTGTCGCGCTGATCGGCATTGGGCTCGTAATGGTGTTTTCCGCATCGAGCGCCACGGCGTATGCGGAGCACGGCGACATCGCCTACTATGTGAAGCGGCAGCTCGTCTGGCTCGCGCTCGGTTTGGCCGCTGCGTACGCGTGTTACCGAATCCAGTACCAACACTTGCGTCGGCTGGCACCCTATCTCTTACTGGCCGGCATTGCCGGTCTAGCGCTCGTTTTCGTCCCGCACATCGGTCTCGGAGTGAACGGCGGTCGCCGCTGGATCGGCGCGTCGAGCCTGAGCATCGAACCATCGGAGTTCGCGAAACTTGCGCTGGTGATCTATCTGTCGGCGGTTCTCTCGGCGCGTGGCGAACGCATAACCTCGCTAGTTCGCGGCCTCTTTCCGCTCTGCGTTCCGGTCGCAATCATGGCGGTGCTGGTGCTCAAGGAGCCCGACATGGGCACCGCTAGCCTGTTGGTCTTCACGGCGATGGCGATGTTCTTCGCCGCGGGCGCGCGCCTCGTTCATCTCGCCGCGGTGTTGTTTGCGACGGTTCCATTTGCCGCACTGACCGTTCTCGCGAGTCCCTACCGGCGAGCTCGCATCTTCGCTTTCATCGATCCTTGGAAGGACCCGCTCAATACGGGCTTTCACATCGTGCAGTCGCTCTTAGCCCTTGGGAGCGGCGGTCTCTTCGGCGTTGGACTCGGTGCATCCCGAGCCAAGTTCTTTTACCTGCCCGAGCAATACACCGACTTCATCTTCTCGGTGCTCGGTGAAGAACTCGGCCTCATCGGCACGCTCGCGGTGGTCGCGCTCTTCGTGATGTTGGCCTACCGCTCGATTCGAATCGCCCTCGCTGCACCCGACCGCTTTGGATTCTTTTTGGCGATCGGTTGCGCGGCGATGATCACGATTCAGGCGTTCGTCAACATTGGGGTCGTTTCGTCATCGTGGCCCGTGACCGGCGTGCCGTTGCCGTTCATCTCGTTCGGCGGCAGCTCGCTGGTCGTCAATCTCATCGCCGTTGCACTGATCGCTAACGTCGGACGTCATCGTCGAGTCAGCGGCGGCGCGTGACCGTCGTCTTCGCCGGCGGCGGTACGGGCGGCCACCTCTATCCCGCAATCGCGATCGCCGATGCGCTGCGAAGCCGCGCCCGAGTCGCGTTCGTCGGGACCGCGGACCGGCTCGAAGCGACGATCGTTCCGAAAGCCGGTTACGACCTCCATACGATTGCAAGCCATCCGTTACCGCGTGTTCTGTCGTTTGCGCTCTTTCAAACGATCGCGTCGAACGTAAAGGGCACGTTCGAAAGCCTTCGTCTGCTCGCCGCCCAGCGTCCGGATCTCGTCATCGCGACCGGCGGCTACGTCGCCTTTCCCGTCGCACTCGCGGCACGCATTCGGAAGATGCTGCGTCTTTCGGACGCTTGCGTGGTCTTGCTCGAGCCCAATGCGGCACCGGGATTGACGAACCGTTTGCTAACGCCGATCGTCGACGAAATTTGGGGTGCGGCGGAACCGGCGAACGGGGTTCGCGGCAAGTATCGCGCCACCGGCGTTCCGATTCGCTCCAGCCTGCGCAGCTTGCCGCGGCGCGACGAAGCGATCGCGCATTTGGGGCTCGATCCATCGCGGCGCACGCTCGTCGTTATGGGCGGAAGCCAAGGGGCACGATCGATCAACGATGCGTCGGCAGAACTCATCGAAAGGGGCGGCCTGCCCGACGGCTGGCAGCTCTTTGCCCTGACCGGAGAGAGCGATTACGCGCGGCTGCGCACGCGGTTGCCCAACGCGCGACCGTACCTCGACGACATGGCTGACGCCTATGCCGTGGCCGATCTGGTGTTGGCGCGCGCCGGCGCCTCGACGCTGGGTGAGTTGGCTGCGCTCGGGAAACCATCGATTCTGGTTCCGTATCCGTTTGCGGCGCAAGCGCACCAAGCCGCGAACGCGGCCCGCTTTGAGGCCGCCGGGGCCGCCGTCGTTCTCAGCGACGGCGAGCTGCGCGCGGGGCGCCTACCGGCACTCCTGGCACAGACGCTCGACGAGCGGCGGCTCAGCGCGTTGGCCGCCGGTGCGGCAAGCCTGCGAGGGAGCGATCCGCTTCTTGCGATACTCGCCCGGGTCGACGCGCTCGTTGCGCGAAGGACGCAGTCGTGACAACCTATCATTTCGTCGGCGTCGGCGGAATCGGCATGAGCGCAATTGCGCGGATCCTGCTCGCTCGGCGCGAGGCCGTGTCGGGGTCGGACCTCGCCGTCACGCCGCTCGTCGACCAGCTTCGCAGCGAGGGCGTACACGTCACAATCGGTCACGATGCGCGCAACGTTCGCAACGCGCATACCGTGGTCGTTAGCTCGGCGATCGAGCGTTCGAACCCTGAGTTCCGCGCTGCGGCTCGCCGCGGCATCCCGCTGTTGCACCGTGGCGAGATGCTCGCACAACTCTTGCGCGAGCGTCGCGGCATCGCCGTCTGCGGAACGCACGGCAAAACCACGACCACCGCGATGACTCACGCCGTGCTGCGTTACGGTGGAATCGACGCAGGGCTCGTGCTTGGCGGCATCGACGGATCGCTGCAAACCAACGCGTACGAGGGCAAATCGCCATGGTTTGTTACCGAGGCCGATGAGTCCGACGGATCGTTTGCATTGCTCGAGCCGTCGATTGCGATCGTCACCAACATCGAAAACGATCATCTCACCAGCGACGACGAGCTTCCCGCGCTGGTCCGCGCGTTCGCGGAGTTTCTCGGAAAGTTGCCCGAAGATGGGCTGGCCATCGTGGGGATCGACAATCCTCTCGCGGCATCGCTGACCTCGCACGACCTGCGCGCGCGCATCGTTACGTTTGGGTTCGATCCGCGTGCAGCAATGCGAGCCGAGAATTTGACATTCGGCGGTTTCGGCTCGCACTTCGAGGTCTTCATCGGCGACCGCCGGGGCGGCCGCATCGAGCTGCAGGTTCCCGGCGCCATGAACGTCCAGAATGCGCTTGCTGCCGTAGCGATTGGGAGCGAGCTGGGGGTTCCGTTTAGACGCATCGCGACGGCGTTGCGCGAGTTCCGTACGGTGCGCCGAAGGTTCGACATTCTGGTTTCGAACCAGCGCGCGACACTCGTCGACGACTACGCGCATCATCCAACGGCCGTGCGCGCGACGATTGCGGCGGCGCGTCAGTACCATCCGGGCGAGCTCGTCGTTGCCTTTCAGCCGCATCGCTACACGCGAACGGCCTATCTTGCGCGCGAGTTCGCGGAGGCGCTACGCGACGCGGACCGGGTCTATTTGGCGCCCATCTACGCGGCCTCCGAACCGGCGATCCCCGGCGTGAGCGAACGCTCGATCGGCGAAAGGCTCGCGTCGCTTGGCGCGAGCGTCAGCTACGTCGAGCACGTGAACGAGTTAGAGACGCGACTACTCGACGAGCTGCCGTTCGGCGCGCTGCTGCTGATGCTCGGTGCCGGTGACATTACCGACGTGGCTGCCCGCCTGGCGAACCATCTCGGCGCCCCGGACGAAGTGCCGGCGTCGGTACGAGCATGAGCGTTACCACGGCGCGTGCCCTTCACCCGCTGCTGACGCCGGCCGACCGCACGGCGCTGCACCAAGTATTTGGGGAACGCGCGTGTTTTGACGAACCGCTCGCGACGTACACTTCCTGGAAGGTGGGCGGGCCGGCCGACGCGTTCGTTACCGTCGAGAATGAGAGCCAACTCGGGGAACTCTTGCGATTCTGCTTGCGGCGGAAAATGCCGTGGTGGATGCTTGGCAGCGGCAGCAACGTGCTCGTCGGGGACGGCGGGGTGCGCGGCGTAGTCGTTCGGCTTGGCGGCGATTTCGCGACGGTGCGCGTGCGCACTGAGAACGGATACGTCTTCGTCGACGCCGGCGGCTCCGCGGACATGGCGCTGGTAACGGCAAAGGCGGCGTCTGCCGGCGCGAGCGGCATCGGTTCGCTCGCCGGCATTCCGGGGACGGTCGGAGGCTCGCTGCGGATGAATGCCGGCACCGACCGCGAGATCGGCGACTTTGTTCGCGAGGTATGGGTGCAGTCACCGAGCCGCCCGGAGCCGCATCCCGCCGGCATACGCTACCTTTACCGGCGCACGACGCTCAAGCGCGACGTTGTCGTATCGCGCGTGACGCTGGCGTTTCCGCTCGCGAACGCGCGCGAGGTTCGCGCGGAGATGCAAACGCGGCTCGTTCGCCGGAAAACGACGCAACCCATCGCGCTTCCCAATGCCGGCTCCTGTTTCCGTAATCCCGAAGGCGATAAGGCCGCGCGCTTGATTGAGGCGACCGGCGCTAAGGGATGGCGCGAAGGCGGCGCGGAAGTCTCTCCCTTGCACGCCAACTTCATCAACAATCTCGGTGAGGCGACGGCGAAAGACGTAGCAACGCTGCTCGCGCGCGTTCGTCGCGCCGTGCAGCTTCGCTTCGGTGTCGAATTGCAACTCGAGGTGCACTTAGTCGGAGTCTTCATTGATGCCACGCAATAGCGGTACCAGAGGCACGGTCGCCGTCGTGATGGGCGGCAGCAGCGCCGAGCGCGATATCTCAATCCGTTCGGGCTCGGAAGTGATGCGCGCCTTGCACTCGCTCGGTTACGATGCGCGCTCGCTCGATTACGACGAGCGGTTCCTCGATGCGTTGGGTCAGATCAAGCCCGACGTCGTTTTCATCGCGTTGCACGGACCGGGCGGTGAAGATGGCCACGTGCAGGCCCTGCTCGAGTATCTCTCGATCCCTTATACCGGCAGCGCGCTCGAGGCGGCGGCGCTCTCAATGGACAAACATCTCACCAAGAAGCTGCTCGCGGCCGAAGGGTTGCCGACACCGGTTTGGGATCTCTACGATCTTACCGGCGGGACGCTGCCGTTGCTGCCCGGTTCGCTCGATCTTCCACTGGTGATCAAGCCGCGCTTCGAAGGATCGTCGGCGGGAATTAGGATCGTGCGCACGCACGAGGAGTGGACCGCCGCAATGCTCGATGCGTCGAAGTCGTACGCGCAGATTCTCGCCGAAGAGTATTTGGCGGGCCGCGAGTTTACGTGCGCGGTCTTGGGCGAGGAGGCCTTACCAATCGTCGAGATCATCGCCAACCGCGACGGCTTTTACAGCTACGACGCCAAGTACGAGCCGGGCGGCAGCACCCACGTGGTGCCCGCTCCGATCGACGACGATCTCGCTGCGCGCCTGCAGATGCTGGGGCTATCGGCGCACCGGCTGCTGGGATTGCGCGACTACTCGCGCACCGATTTTATCGTCACTGCCGACAACCGGCCCTACATTTTAGAAATTAACTCGCTGCCGGGCCTGACACCCGCGAGTCTGGTTCCCGATGCATGCGCCGCGGTAGGAATTAGCTTCGAAGCACTGGTCGAGCGTTTGATCGGATATGCACGCGCCCGCGCCGATCTGCGCGATGCCGTTGCTTGATCCCGCCGGCGTTCTGGCGGAGATCAACCGAACCTGGCAGAGCGCCGCGCCCGACGAGATCGCAGAACTTCTCGAACCATATTTCACCGAGGACGTGGTCGTCGTCGCACCGAGCCTTGCGCGCGTCGCGCGCGGGCGCGCGGCGGTGGCGGCGAGTTACGGCGATTTCGTCCGCAACGCAAAAGTACTGGAGCTAACGATCGAGGAGCCGCAGATCGATTTCGCCGGCGACGTTGCCGTCGCGACGCTGGCCTGGAGAATGCGGTACGAATTCGGTGGGCGGCAGAGCCGCGAGCGCGGACATGACACGTACGTCTTCCGCCGCGACGCGGGAGACTGGCGCATCTGCTGGCGCTCCCTGCTCTCCGCGGCGGACGAAAGCGCTGCCGAGGAATAGGAGTCTAACCAACAGCGTCGACGTTCCGGCCGGCGTGCTGATCACAAAACCCTAAGGCGCGATGACCAACGGGCCATGTCACCGGGCACGGCCTGTTAGTCTACTCTTACCGTTACTTTCCGAACGCTTCGGCGTCGTCGGCGATGAGGTGATCGAAACGCGACGTTTCCGGCGGCAGACTTTTGGCGCTCGGATATCGGCGTAGAAACTCTGGATCGTTCAGTCGCTCGCCGACGGTACGTCCCGCCAACTTGGCATTGATCTCCGCGTAGCGCGTCGCGTCGGTATGCTCGCGGATCCACGCGGCAACCTCTTCGTCGGATCCGGCCTCGGCGATGACTTTGCGCAGCACGGCCTCGGAGATGCCGAGCGCGTTGAGCAGACTGGAGCTGAAGCCGGTAATTTGATATTCGCCGATGTTTCCGCCCGGCAGGGTTGCCCGGATTTTGTCGACCGTGCGGGCAAGCATGAAGAGCTCGAGACCGGGTAAGAACTGACGGGGGCTGCGCGGAGGACGGCGGGTGAGATTGAGTGGTTCCATCGCAGCGCATTTCAACCGGGCGGTCCATCGATGCCTTCGAAGCAGGCCACGGAAACCCTAAAGGTTCCCAAAGGAGTCGAAGGTTACGGGCCGTCGAAGGAAGCCCACCGCTATTTTTGCTCACCGTTATGGAGGAAATCGTTGCCTACCGTTGTCGATCGTGGCCTCGAAGGCGTCGTCGTCGGGTCCACCCAGCTCAGTAACGTCGAAGGCGCGATCGGGCGCCTCACCTATCGCGGGTACGACATCGACGATCTCGCGCCGAACGCGACGTTCGAGGAGATCGTCCATCTTTTGCTCTACGGCCATCTTCCGAACCGCCATCAGCTCGACGTTTTAAAACGCGAACTCGGGGCCTGCCGCGCCTTGCCGGAACCGCTGCTCAACGCGATGCAGAACGTTCCAAAAACGGCGTGGCCGATGGACGTGCTGCGAACGATCGTCAGCGGGCTCGCGCTCTTTTCGCCGGTCAACGCGCAAGGCGAGCACCTCTCCGACGTGCACACCGCGATCGAGCTTATCGCTAAGATGCCGACGATCGTCGCCGCGTGGGACCGGATCCGTCGCGGGCTCGATCCAATCGGTCCGCGTTCGGATCTTTCGCAAGCCGGAAACTTTCTCTACATGCGCAGCGGCAAGGTGCCGCATGCAATTGAGGAGGATGCGCTCGACACGTATTTCGTGTTGCTGGCCGATCATTCGTTCAACGCATCGACGTTTGCGGCGCGCGTAGCGGCCTCGACGCGCGCCGATATCTACGCTTCGGTGACGGCTGCCCTTGCGACGCTGCAAGGTGACCTTCACGGCGGCGCCGCTTCGGCGGCATATCTGACCCTCGAAGAGGTGAAAACGCCGGAGAACGCCGAGCCGTACGTTCGCGAAATCCTCAATGGCGGACAGCGGATCATGGGCATGGGTCACCGCGAGTATAAAGTCCGCGATCCACGAGCCCGCCATCTCGAAGCAATGGCGCGAGAACTCGCGGAGTACGTCGGCGACGATCGATGGTACGCCACGGCGCACGCGCTCGAAGAGGCAAGCCGAAAGGTGCTGCAAGAGCGCAAGCCAGGGAACACGATCTACGCCAACGTCGACTTCTACACCGCGCCCGTCCTGTCCGATCTTGGCATTCCGGGCGACGAGTTCACCTGTCTCTTTGCGTGCGGGCGAATCGCCGGCTGGAGCGGGCACGTTCTCGAGCAGCTCGCCGACAATCGCCTTATCCGGCCGCAGGCGAGCTATGAAGGCCCGGTCACCGGACCGTACGTGCCGATCGAACAACGCGGGACAAACGGCGCTCGTGGCTGACGTATAGAATGTTGGTCGTTCCGGCGATCGACTTGCGCGGCGGAAAGTGCGTGCGCATGCGGCAAGGCGATCCGACGACCGAGGTAGAGTACGACGGCGACCCGGTGGAGCGCGCTAAAGCCTTTGTCGACGCGGGAGCGCAGCGTTTGCACGTAATCGATCTCGACGCTGCGTTCGGCTCGGGCGAGAATCTTACCGCGGTCGAGCGCATCTGCCGGTCGGTGAACGTTCCGGTACAGATGGGCGGAGGCTTGCGCGCCCTCAAGCATGCCGAAGAGGCCTTCGCCGCCGGCGTTGGCGAGATTATTCTCGGCACGCTGCTGGTGGAGGACGAGCGCCTCGCGCGTCACATCGTGAGCCGCTTCCCCGGGAAGGTGATTGCCGGCATCGACGCGCGCGGCTCGCAAGTCGCGACCCATGGCTGGCAGGAGCACACGCCGGTCGATCGCGATGCGCTCGTTCGCCGCGTGGCGCAGTGGGGCGTTTCGCGGGTCATCTTCACGGAAATTCGTCGCGACGGGATGGGTGAAGGTTACGACATCGACGCGCTCAACGCGGTCGCCAACGCCGCCCAAGTCAAGGTGACCGCCAGCGGCGGCGCGCGCAACATCGACGATCTGCGCGAGCTCAAACGCAGCGTTCCGGCGGCGGTCGACTCCTGTATCGTCGGCAGCGCACTCTACAACCAAACGCTCGATCTCAAAGCCGCCATCGCCTCTTTGTCATCCTGAGCCCTTCGACTCGCTGCGCTCGCTCAGGATAAACTTCGCGCGCGTAGTCAAAGGACGGGTTTGTGCCTCTGACAACATAAGCCTCCGCTCAGATGACAGAGGGGTACCTTCGCTCAGAGTGATGCGTTCCGCATACTGTGCGTAAACGACAACGCTATTCGACGTATTCGCGCGGTAGTTCGCTTGGGAGGCGCGCTACAATTTCGTAATTAATTGTATCAGCCCACGTCGCCCAGTCGTCGGCGGTGATGGTTGCATCGCCGTCGCGACCGATGAGCGTCACCGTTGAGCCGACATGCGCTTTCGGCGCGAGCGTGAGATCGATCTCGGTCATGTTCATCGCCACGCGCCCCACGATTGGGCAGCGCGCGCCGTCGACGAGGAAGGCGCCGCGATTGGAGAGCGCACGCGGCACGCCGTCGGCATAACCGGTCGGAATGACGCCGATGCGCATCTCGCGTGGCGCGTGAAAACTGCCGCCGTAGCCGACCGACGCGCCTGCTGCAATCGTGCGCACGGCAACGAGCTGCGAGTAGTACGAGAGCGCCGGTCGCAAGTCCAGCGGTTCCCCGGTTATTGCTTCGCGGGTTTGCGGCGACGGCATCAATCCGTAGAGCGCGATACCAAAACGCGCCATATCGAGCCGAGTCTGCGGCCACAACATTGCAGCGGCGGAGGCGGCGATGTGTCGAACCGGCGATTGCGATTGCAAGAGCGGCGTGACTCGCGCGAGCGCCCGTTCGAACGCAGCCAACTGATGCATCGTGTAGGGCGAGTCGAGCTCCTCGGCCGACGCCAGGTGCGAGAAGATCCCGGCAATCGAAATCTCCGGGACGCGCAAGAGCTCGTCGACGGCGTGGTGCAGGTCGTGCGGCTCGAACCCGAGCCGGTTCAGATCGGTATTTACCTTGATGTGGACTGCTGCGGGACGATGCTGATTGGCCGCGGCGCGGCTAATCCGTCGCGTAAACTCCGATCGGTTCCACAACGCAAGCTCGATATCAGCAGCCAGTGCCTCATCGAGCGCGGCTGACGGCACCGGTCCAAGCACCAGTAGCGGCGCGCCAATGCCGGCATCACGCAGTGTAAGCGCTTCTTGCACCGTATAGACGCAGAGACGCGCGGCAAATGGTTCGACTGCGCGCGCGGCCGGCACGAGGCCGTGACCGTAAGCATTCCCTTTGAGCACGAACGCGGCGCGCCGGTTGCCGACGAGATCGCGCAAGACCGCCGCGTTGTGGCGCAACGCCCGCAGAGAGATCTGCAAACTCCGAGTCACGCTACGTGCCGGTTTGCAGACGTTTGACCAGATATGCGATCGGCAGACCGAAGAAAACGGTGTGGGCGATGACCGCATTAAGGAAGGCGTTGGGAGTCGCAGGCGGCGTGAAAGCATTGCCGCCGAGTAAAATCAGTTCCATCACCGCATAGACGACGATCCCGTAGACGAGCCCGGCGGCGATCCATCGGGCGTTGAAGACGGGCTGCCGCGCTGCCAGGTAGGCGTAGCCGGCGGCCCACCCAATGCCGACTGCCGCTTGGATAAGGACCCCAAGCCAAGCGTAGGCTGGGCTCGAGGATGCGACCGCTTTTCCAACCGTCACCGCGGCGATCTGCTGCCAGAGGCTTGCTAGGCTCCCCCCAGCGGGTAAGACGGTCGTCAGCCAGAGGTACAGGTCGAAAATCGCGGCGGAGAGGAGGCCGGCGATCAAGGCCGGACGGAGCAAGCGCTCCCACGGGCGCGAGGCGGAAACCATGGGTTTGGCATTCGCGCCGGGGTGCGGCCTTCCGGCTTGCACTCGGCGGTAGACTCTGCTAATATGGCACGGCTAGCGCTCTCGCGCTGAGAGTGCTAAATTGTATCCCTCACCCAGAGAAGCAAACTCAAGTGGAGGTTTTTTCGTGAATCTGAAGCCCCTGTTCGATAACGTCGTTATCGAGCACGTTGAGCAGGACGACAAGACGACCGGAGGCGTTTTTCTTCCGGACACTGCCAAGGAGAAGCCCCAAGAGGGCATCATCCGCGCGGTCGGAGACGGCCGAGTGACCGATAAGGGCACGAAGGTTGATATGCACGTCAAAGTCGGCAATCGCGTGCTCTATCGCAAGTACTCCGGAAGCGAAGTCAAGATTGACGGCACCGAGTACCTCATTATCCCTGAAAAAGACATTCTCGCCATCGTCGACAAAGTGCCGGCCGGCGTCTAAGGAGTTCAAGTTTAAACATGGCTGCAAAGCAACTCGTATTCGATGAAAGCGCGCGACGCGCGCTCGAGCGCGGTGCGAACATACTCGCCGATGCCGTGAAGGTGACGCTCGGCCCCAAGGGTCGCAACGTCGTGCTCGACAAGAAGTTCGGTTCGCCGACGATCACCAATGACGGCGTGACCATTGCCAAGGAAATCGAGCTCCCCGACGTGTTTGAGAACATGGGGGCCCAGCTCGTCAAGGAAGTCGCGTCGAAGACCAACGACATCGCCGGCGACGGCACGACCACCGCGACGGTGCTCGCGCAGGCGATCATTCGCGAAGGTCTGCGCAACGTCACTGCCGGCAGCAATCCGCTGCTCATCAAGCACGGCATCGACAAAGCCGTCGAGATCACGGTGGGTGAACTGGAGAAATACGCCGAGAAGGTCGATACTAAGGAGAAGATCGCGCAGGTCGCCTCGATTTCGGCGAACGATCCCGAGATCGGCGACTTCATTGCCGACGCGATGGAGAAGGTCGGCAAGGACGGCGTCATCACCGTCGAGGAATCGCGGACCATCAAGACCGAGGTCGAGACCAAAGACGGCATGCAGTTCGATAAAGGCTACGTCTCGCCGTACATGGTGACCGACTCGGAGCGCATGGAAGCGTCGCTCGACGATCCGTACATCCTCGTGACCGAGCGCAAGATCTCGGCGATCGCCGACATTCTTCCGCTGCTCGAAAAGGTTGTCCAAGTGCAGAAGCCGCTGCTCATCATCGCCGAGGACGTCGAGGGTGAAGCGCTCGCGACGCTCGTCGTTAATAAGCTTCGCGGCACGTTCACGTCGGTCGCGGTTAAGGCGCCCGGCTTCGGCGACCGCCGCAAGGAGATGCTTAAAGACATCGCCACGCTCACCGGCGCGACCGTTATTTCCGAAGAGTTGGGACTCAAGCTCGACAAAGTGACGCCCGACCAGCTCGGCCGCGCCAAGCGCGTTCGGGTTACGAAGGAAGAGACGACGATCGTCGACGGCGCGGGCAAGCAGGATGCCATCAAAGGCCGCATCGAGATGATCAAAAAGCAGATCGAGGAGACCGATTCCGACTTCGATTGTGAGAAGCTGCAGGAGCGGCTGGCGAAGCTCTCCGGCGGCGTCGCGGTCATTCAAGTCGGCGCGGCCACCGAGACGGAGCTCAAAGAGAAGAAGCACCGGATCGAGGACGCGCTCTCGGCAACCCGCGCGGCCGTGCAAGAGGGCATGATTCCGGGCGGTGGCGCTTCGCTGCTGCACGCCATCAAGGCAATCGACAAGTACGAGCCGCCGAAGAGCAACGGTCACAGCGCGACCTGGGCCGACGAGAAGATCGGCATCAACATCGTGCGCAAGGCGCTCGAAGAGCCGGCCCGGCAGATCGCCGATAACGCTGGTTTTGAAGGCTCCGTTCAAGTGAACGCCGTTCGCATAAAGAACGCGCCGTTCGGCTTCGACGCGATGAGCGGCGAGGTCGTCGACATGTTCAAGGCCGGTATCGTCGAGCCGCTCAAGGTCACGCGCGCGGCGCTGCAAAACGCCGCCTCGATTGGTTCGCTGATCCTCACCACGGAGACGCTCGTTGCCGACAAGCCCGAGTCGAAGAAAGAGCCGGCGATGCCCGGCGGCGGAGGCATGGGCGGCTACGACATGATGTAGCTCTCTCCCACAGGAAACAACGCATCAAACGGAAGGGGCGTGTTGCAGAACGCGCCCCTTCTTTTTTTGTGGGCGAGGCGCACGGTCGCGGCCAAGTGGTTTCTATCCGACGGATGCAGCGGGTTTGCGAACTCGATCCTAGAGCGAGTCGCTCGGGAAGGGGCGCACGTGCCGGCACTCTTCGTCTGGGAAATTCAGAACGTGCTCCTGAGCGCCGAGCGCGCAGCTCGGGTTACGCTTAATGAAAGTTGACGAGGCCCTCGAGGCGCTCGAGACTCTTCCGATTTTCGTCGAGGCCGTGCCCGAGCGGCCGCGCTCCGGGATTGAGGTTTCGCTGGCGCGACACTATCGTTTGACTTCGTTTGACGCAGCATATTGCGATGCCAAGCTAGCTCGCGCAAGCCGGGACCTCGGCATCACGCTGCTCGCGCCTTAGTCTGATGGATGCATCGCAACCCTTCTTCAGATACGTCACATTCGCAACGCGAACGAGATCACGGTGTACCTCCGACTCGTCGAACGTCTTCCTCGCGACCCGCGTTTGGGGACCTAATCTCGCGGTTCTATCAGCGCAGTATCGTCTTGCTCCGGCTCGACGAGCGGTTCATCGTAGGGCGAGTCGCCGGGCTCGCGGATATTCTCGAATGCTATGACGGCATCGTGAACGACGCGGCGGTGTGCCAGGTAAAGCGTACGCTCCGCGCTCTCGCGCGCGATGTATGGTGCACCGTCGACGATCGAAAAATCAACGACCCAGGGCACGTCGACGAGCGGCGCGATCGTGAAGTTTCCGGAAATTATGGCCTTTCGCGGCAGATAGTCACGCGTGCCGACCCACAGCTCGCGCAGGCGGTTCTCTTTTGGCCGGCGCAGCGGGACGAGCTTGAGGTGATAGGTCACAACGCCATCAATGGCCGGCATATCGATCATTGTGACTTGGTAGTTGGGAGACTGCGCCGATACGGTGGCGATTACTCGCAACTGGCTAGATGCCGCCGCTTGGGCATGCGTCGCGGCTAGATTGTAGCCCAGACCGAACATGTACGTCGGCGAGAGCAGCGGCTCGCCTAAGAGATCGCTGCCCGGCGCCGGGTGTCCCATTGGAATCGCGTCGGTGGCGGTGCCGCTGCCTCGACCGCCTGAGAGTTCGATGACGAAGAACATGTTAACGCCGTGCGGCACCGGACCAGGTGCGGCGAGCTGCTCGTCGCTGATCGGAAATAGTCGAATCGCTCCATCGCCGGAATCGCAGCTCGCCCGGTAGTGATCGGCGGCCGGCTGCGATCCATCGAGTCCGGTAACGGCAATAGTGTAATCGATACGCCCGGGATACTGCGCAGCAGTGATGGCAGAACGTGTTTTCAGCCAGACGGCATAAGCGTCAGGGGTATCGGATGTCGCGGCCGCGACCATCTACAACTCTCCACCATCGGCGAGGGCGTTTCCTCTGGCTGGGCCGTCTGCTCTCTAATCTCGTCCAAAGATGCTCCCAGCTTCTTTCAAGGACCGCAAAACGAACCGGTGCTACGCTTGAACCTGCTAAGGAGAGAGTAGCGATGAAAAAGTTGGGATTGCTCCTGGCTGCGCTGCTGGTGCTCGCGGGCGAAGCCCCCGCCGCGCCCGTCCGCCACCTCGAGTACGCGTTCGCAGTGTATCCAACCGCCAAACCGAACGGCGGCCTCTACAACGGCACGATGAGCGTCGACATCCTCGGCACCGCGCCCGACGGCGGCACTTTAGTGCAGGTTAGCGAGTGGTGGTACTACACGCTGCGTCCCCGTCAAGCGGTGACCTGCGAGGTTTATGCCGGCGGAAGCGTCCGCTGCGATGACGTGCCGCCGTATCCTTCGGAGACCGAACTCGTTCTGCTCCCGCTGTTGGGGCGCGACTTCTTCACCGCCGGCTCGTCGAGCGGGGCTTCCTCGTGGCAACAAAAGCTCACGTTGTCGTTTGCAAAGCAGTTGTATCAAACTGCGGTGTCGTTAGACCTGAGGTCGACTCCACAAAGTGGTGGGCGCATCTTAACCGTCACGTCGCAAGGCGTATTTCAGCAGCTCGATCGGCGGGACCGAAAAGCGCTGGAAGAGGGGCAATTTGTCTACGACCGCGCGTCGTCGATCCCGACGGTCGTTCACGAGGTTCGCTCGCCGACGCCAACGGTAAGCATCAATAGCCAGACTGCCGTGGATTTGCTACTCATGAAAGATTCGGCCGGGACGAGCGCCCCTGCGCCGCAACCCCGCTTTCAAAACAACCGGTTGCCCCCAACCATTCCGCGGGGCTCACCCGAGCCGAAGGTGCCGGCTGCGACCTAGCCGGCTGAGGTTCGCCAGAGTTTCGGACAGAGCAGCGTATCGGTCGGATCGCCGGCGAGCACGTCGACCATGTCTTGCGTTACGTTGAACTGAATGCTCGACGGCCAGCCGGTCCACGGGACCGGAAATGGAATGGGAACGCGCACGTAGTGATACTGATGCGTCGGCGTTCGCAGGCGCAAGGCGAGCTGCTGCGATGCGGGGCTTGCCGATGCGTCGGGATAGAGCCAAGTGTAGTAGGCATCCTGATCGTTCTCGACGACGATCCGCTCGGGGAGCGCGGCGGGCACCGGCTTGTCGCAGACGGCCTGACTCTTATCGAAGAGCACGAACGTCGGCTGCACGTAGAGAAACGACTGCGGCGCGGTGCCCGAGAGCAAAACCGGCTTCGACGGCGGCGCGGCCGGCGCGTCGTTCAGCTTCTCGTTGATGCTGCGATCGTTGCCGGCAATGAAGAAGAGATAATCCGAGGCCGAACAGCGATACTTCGGTGCTTCGACCTCGAGCGAGTAGATACCGAAGGCGTTATCGAATTCGACGACTGCTTCGGCTTCATCGCCGCGCTGCACGCGATAGACGCGGTCGAGCTGCGGGCGGCCGATGCGATCGGCGACGTGGACGCGCACCGCAATGGTCGTATCCGGTCGGGCGCGAAGAATTGCGTTGCAAAACCCGACGTGGAGGATAACGTGAGCAAGATCCGGCATCGAGCCTGCTCTTTCGCGGCATTCATAGTGCTCCTGCCCGCGATCGCCGGTGCACAGGGCCATGCGCTCACCGCCGCGCAGATCGTCGCGCTGGTTAAAACGGCGTCGCAATTGAAGATTGACGCCGGCGTCGCGTCGGCCGGACTCGATCCAAAGACGCACCCGTACGTCAACGTCCGAGGTGTCCCCGAAGGCGAGTACGTCGGCGGTTACCTCATGGGCGACGATGCGAATGACGGCAAGCTTGCCGGAGGCGTGAAGGTCTTGGCGATACCGCTCGAAAGCGGCGGCAGCGGCGGCATTTTTACCCAAATTCTGTTCGCCCGCTCCGGCGACCATCCGTATGCCTACGTTGGCGCGATCGGCTCGGGCGGTCACCTTGAGGTGCGCATCTCCGACGGTGAGATCGTCGCGACGCTGCCGTACTACGGTGCGAACGATCCGAACTGTTGCCCGTCGAAACGCATCGTCCAGGCGTATGCCGTTCGCGGCGGCAAACTCGTAAAGATTTCCGAGAAAACGTTTCCGATGGCAACGCCGCGTCCCGAGAGGTCGCATTTCTAGCAAAGGCGAAGCTACGACCAGTAATGTCCGCGCGAGCCGTTAACGATTTCACCATTCGCGTGGCGACGGTCAACGGATCGGGAAGCCAATCCTCCAACCTCGTACTGACCAACGCCATTGCCCGCCTCGGCATCCCCGTCGCTCCCAAGAACGTCTTTCCGTCGAATATCGAAGGTCTCCCGACCTGGTTCGACGTTCGCGTCAGTGCGCTCGGTTATCAGTGCCGTGCCCGCGATTTCGACGTGCTCGTTGCGCTCAATGCCGCGACCTGGCAGCAAGACGTCGCCGGCGTCAAGTCCGGCGGTGCGGTCGTGCATGAAGAGAGTTATCCGTGCAAGGGCGACACGTTACGCGAAGACCTGACGTACTACGCCGTGCCTTTCATGGCGCTGGCGAAGGAGCACTTCGCCGATAAAGGCGACCTGCGCAAATACTTGATGAACATGATCTACGTCGGCGTTCTCGCGCAGCTGCTCGAGATTCCGATGTCGACCGTCGAAGAGGGTTTGCGCGCGCAGTTTCGCAGCAAAGCTTCGGCCGTCGAGTTGAACCTCAAGGCCGTGATGATCGGCGTCGAGTACGTACAGCAGCACCTCGAAAAGCACGATCCCTGGCGGTTGGTTCCGATGAGCGGCAAAACCGACGGCATGACGTTCATGGAAGGCAACCGCGCCGCCGCGCTTGGATGCGTGATGGGCGGTTGCACGGTCGCCGCGTGGTATCCGATCACGCCTTCATCATCGCTGTGCGAATACTTCATCCAATACTGCGATCGCTATCGCGTCGATAAAGAAACAGGCGAACGCAACGCCGCGATCGTCCAGGCCGAGGATGAGCTGGCCGCCGCGGGGATCGTCTTCGGCGCGGGCTGGGCCGGCGCACGCGCGATGACTTCGACCTCCGGGCCCGGCATCTCGCTGATGGCTGAATACGCGGGGTACGGCTATTTCGCCGAAGTGCCCGGCGTGATTTTCGACGTTCAACGGGCCGGCCCGTCGACCGGTTTACCGACGCGAACGATGCAAGGCGACGTCTCGTTTGCGTATATGCTCTCGCATGGTGACACTAAGCACATCGTGCTCTTCCCGGCGACGGTCGCCGAAGCGTACGAGTTCGCGATGGAAGCCTTCGATTTGGCCGAGCGCTTTCAGACACCGATCTTCGTGCTCAGCGACCTGGACTTGGGAATGAATGCCTGGCTCACGCCGCCGCTGCGATATCCGGAGAAGTCATTCGATCGTGGCAAGGTGCTCGGGGCCGACGACCTCGCCACGATGAAATCGTGGGGACGCTACCGCGATGTGGATAAGGATGGGATCACGTATCGCACGTTGCCGGGGACCAAACATCCCAACGCCGGCTTTTTTACGCGTGGGACAGGCCACGACGAAGAGGCGCGCTACTCCGAGATGCCGGAGGTCTGGCAACGTAATCTCGACCGGCTCAGCCGCAAACACGAAACGGCGCGTACCGCCGTTCCGCCCCCGGTCGTTGACGAGAAGCGAAGCCGTAAGGTCGCGATCCTCGCCTACGGCACAACACACCATGCCGTCGTCGAGGCACGCGACTTTCTGCGCGATGCCGGCGTCGAGTTGAACTACATGCGCGTGCGCGCGCTGCCGCTTTCGCCCGAGGTCGCGACGTTCGTGCAGCGTCACGATCGCGTCTACGTCGTCGAGCAGAATCGTGACGGTCAGCTCTACGGCATCCTGCGCACGGAGCTCCCTACCCACTTGATCGGCCGGCTCGAATCAATTCGCCACTACAACGGCGTGCCGATCGACGCACACGCCATCATCGATCCGCTGCTGGAGGAGGAGCGCGCCCCAGCGGTGGTTGCGGAGTAATAATGACGGTTAATCTTATTGGTCTCACCCGCGAAGTTTACAAAGGGCTGCCGACGACGCTCTGCGCCGGATGCGGTCACAACTCGATCACCAACCATCTGATCAAAGCGCTCTACGAATACGGCGTCGAACCGCATAAGCTGGCCAAGATGAGCGGCATCGGCTGCTCCTCAAAGACGCCGGCGTACTTCGTCGAACAGGCGCACGGCTTCAACGGACTGCACGGGCGCATGCCGTCGGCGGCAACCGGCGCGAAGCTTGCGAATCGCGACTTGCTCGTTCTCGGGATCAGCGGCGACGGAGACACCGCCAGCATCGGCCTGGGTCAGTACTGTCACATGATCCGGCGCAACGTCGACTGCACGTACATCGTCGAGAATAACGGCTGCTACGGGTTGACGAAGGGTCAATTCTCGGCGACTGCCGACGTCGGATCGACGCTGAAAAGCGGCAAGGTCAACGAGTACGCGACAATCGACATCTGCGGCCTGGCGATCGAGCTTGGCGCGACGTTCGTCGCGCGCTCCTTCTCCGGCGACGGCAAGCAACTCGTCCCGCTCCTCCAAGCCGCATTCTCGCACCGCGGAACCGCGATTCTCGACATCATCAGCCCGTGCGTCACGTTCAACGACCACGAAGGCTCGACCAAGAGTTATGCTTACGTGAAAGACCACGACGTGGTGCTGCACACCGCCGACTACATTGCGGGCGGACGCGAGATCACCGTCGACTACGAGCCCGGCACCGTGCGCGACGTCGAGCTCGAAGATGGCTCGCACATTTTGCTTCGCAAGCTCGATACCGACTACGATCCGACCGACGCGAGCGCGGCGCTGGGAACGATCCACGACGCGGACGCGCGCGGCGAGTTCGTCACGGGTCTGCTCTTCGTCGACACCAAACAGCAGGATCTTTGCGAGCGCGAGCATCTCGCGCGCACACCGCTAGGGCAGCTCGATGAAGAAGTGTTGCGCATCGACCGTGACGAATGGCAGAAGCTGATGCACGGGTGAAAGGAGCTAACGATGAGGAGTCATCTTTCTCTGGCGCTCTTGGCGCTAATCGCGGTTTCGGTCTTGCCGGCTGGTGCCGCCGTCATGCACGGGCACACGTGGGAGGCGACGTATGTGGCGGCGTTCACGCCGTCGTTTGGCGCTTCGAGGGTTCCCTATTCCGGCACCATGAACCTCAAGTTTAATCAAGGGGTCGTCAGCGGGACGTACGTCTCCGACTCGGTCCGCCCCGATCCGCTTCGTGGCCGTAGGGTACCGGTGAGCGGCAACAGCAGCCAAGGGCGGGTGACGCTGATTTTTCAATCCCCCGCCAACTTCACGATCCGTGGCACGATCGCCGGTGACGGGACAATTTCAGGCTCGGGCTCGATCAGAGGCTCGTCCTACAACATGCTAGCGAAGGTGAAATCCTCGCCGTAACGCTGTCACTCCGGCGGTCCGGAGAGGCCCCGTTTATATGCTTCGGTCCCGGCATCGGAGAAGAGTTGCGCGTGTTCGCGGACGTAGCGGTCGGCCAGCGGCATGCGAAACTCTATCCTGCCGGCTCCGGGAACGAAGATAATGCCCTTCTTGATCAGGTTCGAGCGAATCGAACTGATCGCCGATGAAGGCACGCCAAGCGATTCCGCAACGCGGCCCAGCTCGTGCGGGCCTTCCCCGAGATCTGCGAGGACTTTACTGAAGAGACGTTCGCGCGGCGAGAGCTTCTCGAAGTCCTCGGAATAAAACAGCTTTTCGACCAGGGCGCGAACACCGGGGAGGACGGCTTGCACGTCGGCGAGAGAGATGCTATTTCCGCGATGGTGATTCCACGCGGCCGAGGCATATTTTTGAACGAAGAACGGATAGCCGGCCGACTCGTTAGCAAGCAAATCGACGGCGCGGTCGTCGATCGTGGCGCCGGCTTTGCGAATTGGCACGCGAATCGCTTCCACCGTCTCGGCTCGGCTTAGAAAACCGAGATCGAAACGATCCCAGCGCCGCGCGTAGGTTCGCAGTTTGCGAAACGTCTCGTTCGCCTCGGGGAGGCCCGCGCAGGCCAGCAAGATCGGCGCGCGGGAACTGGCGGTTTGATGCACCCGGGCCACTAAGGAGCGAAAACCGACCACGTCGATGTCTTGGACTTCGTCGATCGTGATTACGAGATAGCGACGGGCAGCGGCGACCGCCTCGTTGAGAATATCGACTGCTTGCCCGAGTGGAAGATTGGCCGATTGGTGCTCCGCTTCGGGCGCGAGAAGCGTAATTGCACCCATGTGCTGCGGCAGCTCGAACGCCGGCATCGGCAACTGGCGCAGCGCGCTCTCGACCGCCTTCCCCACCCGTTTGAGCTTCGGTTCGACGGCGCTCTGCAGCCGGCCCAGGACGGCGCGAACCGACTCGACCAGCGGTACGCCGGCCTCGACTTCGAGCTGGAGATGAATGCCGCTGGGCGTGTGCTGGCGCACGACGTTGAGCAAGACGGTTTTCCCGAGCCCGCGCAGCCCCAAGATCGCGATCGGAGTCGGGGCGCTGTGACGGATCACTCGGTCGCAGGCATCCTGGATTGAGGCAAGCTCGGCCTCACGTCCGACGAGTGCCGGAGGAGTGGCACCGGGAGCGGGGGCGAAGGGATTCTCATGGATGGCAGACATTGGCATTTTTGTCACTATGACAGATTTGACAGAGCCTGACAAGGCGCGGCACCAAGCCGCAGCGGTGGATGACCTCGTTGCCGCGCTTCGGCGCGCAACCTCGGTCTTCGTGTTGACCGGTTCGGGTATCTCCGCGCAGAGCGGGCTCCCGACGTTTCGCGGCGTCGGCGGCTTGTGGCGCACGCACCGCGTCGAGGAGCTCGCCTCGCCCCAAGGGTTCGCGCGCGATCCCGTTCTGGTTTGGACTTGGTATAACGAACGCAAAACGGCGCACGCAAGGGCCCAACCCAACGCCGGTCATACCGCCCTCGCGCAGCTTGAGCGCGCGTTCGGAGACTTCACTCTTGCCACCCAGAACGTCGACTCGTTACACTTGCGGGCCGGCTCAAGCAGCGTGTTGGAACTGCATGGCGACCTCCGCGAAGCGCGATGCACCGGCTGCGGCATCCGCCGTCCGCTCGAGGAAAACGGATTGCCGATCTCTGAGATCGAGCACGCCTGCGGGGGACGCTGGCGGCCCAACATCGTCTGGTTTGGCGAATCGCTTCCCGCCGGGGTGTGGCGCGCCGCGCAAGCAGCGGCCGCCCGCGCCGACGTCATCCTCGTGGTCGGTACGAGCGCCGTCGTTTATCCGGCCGCCGCCCTTGCGACAAGCTATAACACGCGCGCATTCGTGGCCGAGATCAATCCGGAGGAAACCCCGATCAGCGATCGAGTCAACTGTGTCCTACGCGGCACTGCGGCAGAGTTGCTGCCGCACATCGTTGCTACACGATGATGCGCGGCTTGAGGCCGCGTTTCATTGTGGATTGCTCCCTATCGGCGTCGTCGTGCGTTCGCGCAGCGAGCGGCTGTAAGCGAATACCCAATAGATGGGCAGACCCGAGAGCAGTATACCCAGGCCGATCGAGGTCGCCAGCGGCGATTTAACGAGCACGTCCCCGACGACACTCCAGGCGATCACGAGGAAGATCAACGTCGTAACGGGATGGCCCGGCATGCGGAAGATCGGCTGCGGCGCGGCGGGATTTTGTGCGTCGCGCTTGCGGAAGACGAAGAGCGCGAGCGCCGAGAGTCCGAAGAAGACGTAGTCCACGCAAGTGACGTAGTTGAGAATTTGGTCGTAGCGACCGGAGAGCGTGATGATGAACGCGACGACACCTTGCAGGACGATAGCGACCACCGGCACGTGCGTGCGAGAGCTCACCCACGCAAGCTGCCGGAAGAACGTGCCGTCTGCGGCCATTTGAAAATAGACTCGCGGCGACGTCAGAATTTGATTGCTCAGAAATCCGAGCGTGGAGAGGGCGATGACAATCGCCATGACGCGCAGCCCAATCGGACCGAAGGCAAGCCGCGCAATGTCGGAGGCGGGCGTCGTGGTCGAGGCTAGTCCGTGCACACCGAGCACGCGCAAGCAGACGGCGTTGACTGCGAGATAGAGCACGACGACGGCGAGCACGCCGACAATCAGGCCGCGCGGCAGCGTTCGATCGGGCTCCTTTAGCTCCGCCGACATGAAGCTCGACGTCTGCCAGCCGCTATACGCGAAAAGGACGGGAACGAGCGCCAAGCCGATCGCCGCGAAAGCGCCGTAACCGGCGAGCGCGGTCGAGCTTGGTATCGACGAAACCTGCGGGGAAGCGAAAAGACCGACCGCGACGAAGCCGCCGATCGCGAGAATCTTGACGGCCATGAAGAGGTTCTGCGTCGTCGCGCCGCTTCGCACGCCCAACGCGTTGATGGCGGTGAACGCCGCAATGGCGACGGCCGCAATGACGGCGATCGGGGTGTGCCACCCGGTCAGGGGCGTGAAGTACGCCGCGAAAGTGACCGCCGCCGCGGCCATCCCGCCGCTCTGCGAGACGAGCAGGAGCGTCCAGCCATACATGAACGCGAGCGCGGGATGAAACGCGTCCCGCATGTAAGCGTAGAGTCCTCCGTCGTCCGGCCGGCGGGCGGCGAGCTCGGCGAAAATTCCCGCGCCGAGCAATGCGATCATCCCGCCTGCCACCCAAACGGCCATGACGAGGAAGCCGCTTCCGACGAAGCGCGCGACGACCGACGGGTTCATGAAGATCCCCGAACCAACGATGCCGCCCATCACAATCAGGGCGGCGTCGCGAGTACCGAGACGGCGAAGCAGATGGGGGCGCAGCAACGTTATCGCTCCAGCCTTGGTGAGCTCTCCGCAAACACCTTTTGCGCGAACTCGCCGACGATCGCAACGAACCCGCCCAAAGCGTAGCCCACGAGCGGTTTATTGCGGTCACCGGACGCGCGAGCCCATTGCAAATGATGCGGAGGCCCTTGGTGCGAAGTCTGCGAGCATGTTGGCATTAGCGATGTTCTTCCTCACCGCACTTGCTTCTACCGTGGCGCAGGCACCGCCACCCGGAGCGGCGCCGCCGATGGCGGCTTCGCCGCTCGAGGACGGCCCGTGCCTCGACTCGGCGAGGGCGGTGCCCAAAGTGCTCATGGCACCCGTTTCGCGTGCGATGCAGGTCGTGCGCATCGACCAGCTGATCTCAACGGCAACGATGACGCCCAACGAGGTCATCGGTTTTCTTTATACGACGCAAGACGGATCGACGTGGCTGGGGGAACGCAGCGCGCAATATAGCTCGCCGGCTGACGCCACGGCGATCAATCAAGTGCTTTCGGCCACGCACTCATCGACCAAGAACGTCACGGGGTTTCCTCCACAGACGCGCTACGGCTATCCGACGAAATATCCACAGTTCTTCCAAGTGCGCATTCCTCCGGATGCCTTCGGCCCGCTGCGGGTCCAGCTCGCGCCCTGTATCATCTGGCCGCCCGGGCGCCCGCTTCCCGACCCAGTGCTTTAGCAACCGACGCATCCGACTGCTAGGGTAGCGGGTTATAGGGCTGGTGGAGTTCGTCGTTCGGGCTCGTCTGGGCACGTTTGCGCCAAACGCTGACGTCTTCGTTGATGAGGACGCGCGCCGCGTCGTCGTCGTGGTCGAGGCTGCGGGGGCCGACGCCGACAGCTTGAGAATCGGTCTCGACGAGCGGTTTCTCATCGTCGCGGGACGCCGTTGCGAGCCGGTTCGCTTCCGCCGCGGCTCCTTTCTGCAAAAGGAGATCGTTCACGGCGAGTTCGTGAAGCGGATTCCGTTGCCGGTTGCGGTCGAATACGAAGGCGTGGCAGCCAGCTTCGAAGATGGGTTGCTGATCGTCGTCGCGCCGATCGCGACCACCGCCTATCTGCCGACCGCCCGCACCGAGCTTCACGTCATGGTAAAGAGGACTCACACGTAAGCAATATGCCCGAGAAACCCAACGACAGCATCGTACCCGCGAACCTGATAGGGATTCTGCCGCTGCAGGAAGCAGTGCTCTTCCCGCACACCGTTATTCCGCTCGCGGTCGTCAAGAAGCCGGGCATTCAACTCGTTGAGGAGGCCCTGCGCGAGGGCAAGCCGATCGGTCTGGTCGTTCTGCGCGATCGCGAGATCGAGGAACCCGGTCCGGACGACGTTCAACGCGTCGGCACGATCGGCGTGATCCAGAAGATGCTCAAGGTTCCCGACGGAACCCTGCGCTGCATCGTCGCCGGTCAGCAAGTTTTCAAGATCGAGCAGTTTACGCAAATCTCGCCGTACATGATTGCGGCCTACACCGAGCTTCCCGATACGACTGTCGAGAACGAAGAGCTCGTTGCGATGCAGCGCAATCTCGCGGGACTCTTCCAAAAACTGCTCTCCTATTTGCCGCAGGCGCCGCGAGAGATGGAGATGGAGGTCGCCAACATCACCGATCCGGTGGTGCTGACCTATTTCGTCGCGTCGACGATGCGCCTCGACACCGCCGATCGTCAGGCGCTGCTCGAAGAGCGCGATACCGCCAAGCGAATGCGGAAACTGACGCTGCTTTTGACCAAAGAGCTCGAGGTTGTCGAGCTCGGTCATAAGATCCAAAGCGACATCCAACGCGAGATGGAGAAGAACCAGCGCGAGTTCTATCTTCGCCAGCAGCTGCGTGCGATTCAAGAAGAGCTCGGTGAGGTCGATCCTCAGCAGGCCGAAACCAACGAGCTGCGGACCAAGATCGACGCGGCCGCTATGCCCGAAGAGGTCAAGAAGGCCGCTGACCGCGAGCTCGATCGCCTCTCCAAAGTGCCGCAGGCGAGCCCGGAGTACAGTGTCATCCGCACCTACCTCGATTGGCTCGTCACTTTGCCTTGGAACGTTGAAACGGCCGATCACATCGATATCAAGGCCGCGCGCGCGATACTCGACGAGGACCACTACGATCTCGACAAGATCAAGGATCGCATCGTCGAGTACTTGGCCGTCGGCAAGCTTAAAAAGAAACTAACGGGACCGATTCTTTGCTTTGTGGGACCGCCGGGCGTAGGAAAAACCTCGCTCGGTCAATCAATCGCTCGTGCGATGGGTCGCAAGTTCGTGCGGCTCTCCGTCGGCGGCGTGCATGATGAGGCGGAGATCCGCGGCCATCGCCGCACCTACATCGGCGCGATGCCGGGAACGATCGTTCGCGCGATGCGCGACGCCGGCACGCGTAACCCCGTGATGATGATCGACGAGATCGATAAGGTCGGCGCCGATTTTCGGGGAGACCCGCAGTCGGCGCTGCTCGAGGTGCTCGATCCCGAGCAGAACGTACACTTCCGCGACCACTACCTGGATCTGCCGTTCGATCTCTCCGCGGTTCTTTTCATCTGCACCGCGAACACGCTCGACACGATTTCGCCGCCGCTGCGCGACCGGATGGAGATCATCACGCTCTCGGGGTACACCGAGCTCGAGAAGCTGCAGATCGCCAAGCGCTACCTCGTGAAGAAACAGCGCCAGAACAACGGTTTGCGCGAGACGCAGGCGCAGATCAGCGATCCGGCGATTCGGGCGATCATCAACGACCATACGCGCGAGGCGGGCGTGCGCAACTTGGAGCGCGAGATCGGAACCGTCTTCCGCAAAATCGCGCGCAAGATCGCGGAGAACGCACGTTTCAAGGGACGCGTGAACCCCGCGAACCTCACCGAGTACCTGGGTAAGCCGCGATTTTTCAACGAGGTGCGCAAGCGCGTCGCCTCGATCGGGGTCGCGACCGGCATGGCCTATACGCCGGTCGGCGGCGACATTCTCTTTATTGAAACGCAGGCGATGCCGGGAACCGGCAAGCTCGTCCTGACCGGACAGCTCGGTGACGTGATGAAAGAGAGCGCGCAGGCCGCCGTCTCATTCTTGCGCTCGCGCTCGAGCGAGCTCGGCCTTTCCGACGATTACTTCTCCAAGCACGACATCCACATTCACGTGCCGGCCGGCGCGACGCCGAAGGACGGGCCATCGGCGGGCATCGCGCTGGCAACGTCGATCGCCTCGATGCTCACCGGAATCAAGGTCGATCCAAACCTCGCGATGACCGGCGAGATTACGCTGACCGGTCAAGTGCTGCCGATCGGCGGCCTGAAAGAAAAAGTACTCGGTGCAAAGCGCGCCAGCATCAGCAAAATCTTGTTTCCGCGGCGCAATGAGGTCGATCTCGATGACGTGCCCAAGGAGGTGCGTGAGAGCATGACCTTCGTACCGGTCGACGAGCTCTCCGAAGTGCTCTATCACGCGCTTGGCAAACGCATCATTTCGCCCGTGCCGCTCGGCATCGAGCACGCAAAAGCGAATAACGTCGTAGCTCTTCGCCCTTCGGCCACGCTGCCGATGACCAAGGTCCAAGCGAAGCGCCGTAACGGTTCGGTAAAGCGCCCTTCCGAGCGCAAGCGCCGCATCAAGCGTTAAATCGCGTTAATTTCCGTTAATTTACAAAATCCGGGTTAGATTTTCGCGGTAGCTTGACCGCCAAGCTGGCGCGTGCTACGGTTGCTCGTGCCTTCAGGCACCCCTCCAACCAGGCAGCACCTCATCTCGCTTTACATAGAAGGAGCTCGCCATGTTTCTACTGCGCCAATCGGTCCTTCGATCGCCTTTCTCGATCGCTGCATCAGCGCTGCTAACGATGAGCGTGAGCGCGTGCAGCGGCGGCTTCACGACGCCCGCTACTCCGTCATCCGCGATGGGGGCGCGATCAATCTCGCACGCAACGAGCTACACTTTCATGACGATCGACAACATGAATGATCCCACGTTCAATCAGTTGCTGGGGATCAACACGGCCGGAAAAATCAGCGGCTATTTCGGGAGCGGAATGCCCGGACACCCCAACAAAGGTTATACGGTCGTATCGCCGTACATGCAGGGCAACTTCAAACGCGAGAACTATCCCGGTTCGAAGCAAACGCAAGTTACCGCGATCAACAACAAGAACGATACTGCCGGCTTTTGGGTCGACGCCACCGGAGTGAATCGCGGCTTCATCCGATGGAATAGCGTCTTTACCAGCTATACCGCGCCCGGAATCGGAAGCGGAACGGTCACACAAATCCTAGGTTTAAACGATTCCGGAAAAGCCGTCGGCTTTTATACGGCCGGAACCGGCATGAACTTCGGCTTCCTGCTGAACCAGGCCAACGGAAAGTTTACGACGATCACGCCGCCGGGCGCGACCAACATAACGGCATCCGCGATTAACAATAATGGCGACATCACCGGTTTCTACACTCAGGGTACGAAAACGATCGGATTCCTGAAAAAGGGGAACAGCTACTCGGCGTTCCACTTCCCCAAGCAAATGATTACGATGCCGTTCGGGATCGACGACAACGACGACATCGTCGGTCAATACATGGACCGTAAGGGAGCGACGCACGGATTTCTGCTGGTCTCGCCGCTGCATAACGCGACGTGGACCTCGATCGACGATCCCAATGGGATTGGGGCCACGACGATCAACGGGTTGAACGACGCCATGGAGATGGTCGGGTTCTACACCGACACAGCGGGAAACACCCACGGCATGCTCATCACGCCCTAACCTCAAGCCCCGCGCCGTTGCGGACTTCGCCGACGATGGCGAAGGGAACGTTGCGCGCCCGCAACTCGCCCACGAGGCCGGTGGCGGCACCGGCATCGAGACTGATCAATAATCCGCCGGAGGTCTGAGCATCGGAGAGCCCGATGCGCACGGCCTCCGGCACCGATGCATCGAAGTCGGTGAACGTCGCGTGGGTCTCGGCGTTGTGCCGGGTTCCGCCCGGAACGACGCCGGCCTCGATCAGAGCGAGCACTTTCTCCATGAATGGCACTGCGCTTGCGTTGATGACGAGCCGCACGTTTGATGCGCGCGCCATATTCTCGGCGTGACCGAGCAGCCCAAAACCGGTGATGTCGGTCGCGGCATGTGCGCCCGCGGCGAGCATCGCGCTCGCCGCGGTGTCGTTGAGTTTGGTCATCGCGCGTACGGCCTCGTCGAGATCGTTGCTCGCGATGGCGCCGCGCTTGAGCGCGGTTGTGAGTATCCCCGTTCCGAGCCGCTTGGTGAGCACGAGCACATCGCCAGGACGCGCGCCGGCATTGGTCACGATGCGCTTGGGATCGACGACACCGGTGACTGCCATACCGTATTTCGGCTCGCTATCCTTGATGGTGTGGCCCCCCAGGACGACGACGCCGGCGCTGCGCGCAACGCTGGCGCCGCCGTCGAGAATGCGCGCCAAGATTTCGAGATCGAGATCTTCGGGGAAGGCGGCGATGTTGAGCGCGCTGCACGGCGTCCCGCCCATCGCGTAGACGTCCGAGAGCGCGTTGGTAGCGGCGATGCGCCCGAAGTCGAACGGATCGTCGACGATGGGGGTAAAAAAATCGACGGTCGAGACCAGCGCAAGATCCTCGCGGAGGAGATAGACCCCGGCGTCGTCGCTCGTGCCGTAGCCGACGAGAACCCGGTCGTCCGTCGCGGGCGCGACGCGCTCCATCACGCTGCGCAGCTCGGCGGCACCAAGCTTTGCCGCGCACCCCGCACAGCTGGAAAGTTCGGTGAGGCGGATGCTCGAAACGTCCATCGAACCACTATTCGATGGCAAGGCAGCTGCTGTTCCTTCCCGGGCCGGTGACCGTCGCGGCAGCCGTGCTCGAAGCGCAGGCGCGCCCGATGATTAACCACCGTGGTGAGGCGTTCGCCAAGCTTCAACGACGCATCAGCGACGCGTTGCGTCCCATCTTCGGCACTTCCGGCGACGTCGTATTGCTTGGCAGCTCGGGGACGGGCGCGATGGAGAGCGTGCTGACGAATTGCTTCTCGCCCGGCGAGCGGCTACTTTCGTGTGCCGTCGGTGCGTTCGGAAAACGGTTTGCCGCCATCGGGCGGCGCTACGGATGCGACGTCGAGGAGCTCGAAACGCCGACCGGCGAGGCGCTCGATCCCCAAACGCTCGCGGAACGCCTTGAAGGCGATGAGACGCGGCAGATCGCCGGCGTTCTGCTAACGCATAACGAAACGTCGACGGGTGTCGCTTGCGACATGGCCGCACTCGCGCCAATCTTGCGCCGCCACGGCGCCGTCACGCTCGTCGACTCGATCAGCGGTCTGGGCGCATCGGAGTTTCGGATGGACGAGTGGGGATACGACGCGGTGGTCACGGCTTCGCAGAAAGCACTTGCCGCGCCGCCCGGCGTCGCGATGGTTGCGATGAGCGCCCGCGCCTGGGCGCGCACGTCGGGCGCGCGTGCCCCGCGCTTCTATTTCGATCTTCACACGGCACGGAGCTCGGCCAACGACGGACAGACCCCGTGGACACCGCCGATCTCGATTCTCTACGCACTCGACGTCGCACTCGAACGCTATCACGCCGGCGGGGCCGAAGCCGCATATCGCCGCCACGCGGGCTTTGCCGCGATGGTGCGCGGCGCGCTGACGCGGCTCGGTTTCACCTTGGTTTCGCATCCCGGCGCACACTCGCCGACCGTCGTAGCGGCCTATCCGCCCGCCGGCATCGAGTCAAAACGTTTGCTGCGCGCGCTACGCGAGAAACACGGGGTCGTGCTCGCCGGCGGTCAAGGCGAGCTCGCCGGTAAGATCGTACGGTTTGGAACGATGGGCGAAATCGTCGAAGCGGAGCTCCTCGGCGCGATCGAAGCGATAGCGCTCGAGCTGCAAGTTACAAGTGGTGCCGCGTGAAGTACGGCATCACGAACGGCCGCGCAAACCAGGGGATCGTCGAGAGAATCGCATCGTCGAGCGGAGCGTCGTAGACGACCAGATCGGGTGCCAGACGCGAAAGGTGCAGACCGTCGCGGATGTCGGGTGAGAGCGGAAAGAAGAGCGCGACGAAGAGCACCAGCCATAAGAGAATGGCGCCTTTGGCGAAACCAACGAGCGCGCCCCCGAGCGAGTTCCCGAGCCCCAACAGCGGAAGGCGTGCAACCTTGCCGAGCAGCTGCGCTACGATGAGGAGAACGACGTAGGTCGCTAGGCCCGTACCAAACATCCCGACGACGTGCGCTGACCCAGGTCCCAGATTGGTAATTCGTTCGATTTGCGGGTCGAGGCTGCCGTTGTAAAACCAGGGAGTGACGAGGGCTGCGGTCACGGCAACCGCGCCGCCGAGTTCCGAAACGAAGCCGCGTGAGTAGCCTTTCAGGATTGCGATGCCCAGCACGACCACGATGACGATGTCTGGCCAGGCGACACCGGCAATCACGTTCGAATCGTCGCTCCGAACTTCTCGCGCAACGCTTCAAGCACGCGCGCGACGGCGGCGTCGGCTTCTTCGTCGGTGATGGTCGTATCGAAACGCTGCAACGTCATCCGCACGGCCAAGCTCTTGCGGTCGTGCGCCACTTGCGATCCACGATACTCGTCGAAGACGCGCACGGTCGTGCCGATCGAACCGAGCGTGTCGGCGATCGCCGTTTCGAGCCGGCTTGCCGGAAGGTTCGTGTCGACGACCAACGCGAGGTCGCGATAGGTCGAAGGAAACCGCGACGGGGGCCGATACTGCGGCGTCGCGGCGGGGGGCAATGCGCCGGTTTCGAGTACGCAGAGGTAGACGTTCGCTTTGAGTCCGGCGGCGCGTGCGGTACGCGGATCGATGCAGCCGATCGTGCCGACAATGTGTCCATCGAGTGCGATGGTACCCGTCTTACCTGGGTGAAAGCTCGGCTGCCTTCCGGGCGCGATTTCCGGCTCTCGACCGGTTACGCCGCGTAGCAGCGCTTCGCAGTCGCCTTTGATGCGCAGAAACGACGAATCGCGCCACGCAGCGTCGTTCGTTCGATCGGTCGAAAAACCGAAGGCTGCCGTGGTTTGCTCCGCGATGCGTTCTCCATCCCGGCGAAAGACGTCGCCGATCTCGAAGACGCGCGCCGGCACGCCGACCTTTGCCAAATATTCGATCAATCCGGGCACGAGCGAGTCGCGCAGAAAACGGTGTTCCTCTGAGAGCGGGTTACGTACTTCCACGGACCCAGCGCCGGCGGCAGCCCGAAGCGAGTGCGTCACGACTTCGCGATAACCCAGGGCCGCCAGCGCGCGCGCGAGGGCGTTCTCCAAATCGAACGACGCACTGGAAATTTCGTGCGCCGGCACCGACGGCACGATCGCAGCGATGCGTTCGTATCCCTCGATCCGTGCCACCTCTTCGACCAGGTCCGCGGCGATCGTGAGATCGCGCCGCCAGGGAGGCGGCGTCACGTCGAATGTGCCAAAGCCGTCCACAACGACCGCGCAGCCCAACGCCGTCAAATGGGCTGCGATTCGGTCCGGCGCAATCGCCAGGCCTAACAATCGTTCGACCTCGCCGGCGCGTAGCGCAATCGGTTGCGCGGGCACAATCGGTGCGCCGAATGCTAGCGGCCGGTACGCGGTCGCGCCGAGATCGCAAAGCACCTGCGCCGCGCGCGCCGCACCGAGATCGGTCAGCGCGGGCGCGAGCGACTTTTCGTGTCGCGACGAAGCTTCGCTGCGCAAACCGAGCGCGCCGCTCATCCGTCGCACGCGCGGGCCGTTGAAGTTCGCCGCCTCGAGCACGATCGAAGTCGTCATCGGCGTTACTTCACTGCTCGCTCCACCCATCAGGCCGGCAAGGCCAAGCGCCCGCTCGTCGTCGGCGATAACGAGCGCTTGCGGCGAGAGCGTTCGCTCCACGCCGTCGAGCGTCACGATTCGCTCGCCTTCGCGTGCATCGCGGACGATCAGTCGTCCTCCCGCGATCTCGCTTGCGTCGTAGAAATGCAGCGGTTGTCCGGTTTCCAGCATGACGTAGTTCGAAACGTCGACGAGATTGTTGATCGGTCGCTGGCCTGCGAGCGCTAGGCGAATGCGCATCCAGGCGGGAGCCGGAACGACGCGCAGATCGTCGAAGCGCTGCGCGACGAAACGAGTGCAGTCGGGAGATTCGATCGCGACGCTGAGCGCTTCGCCGAACTTCTCACCCGGATTCGCTAGCGGCGGCAGGTGCAACGCGCGATCGTACGATGCGGCGAGCTCGCGCGCGAGCCCCAGTATCGACATCGAGTCGGGTCGGTTGGCGGTAATCTCGACGTCGAGCACGTCGGTGTCGAGTCCGTAGAGTTCGACGACGTCGATGCCCGGCGCGGTCGCCGGCTCGAGTTGCATGATGCCGTCTTCAAACCAATCGCCCGGTAACGCCAGCTCTTCCGCCGAAATCATCATGCCCTGCGACGCGACGCCGCGCATCGTGCGCGCCTCGATCGTCAGCGCGGGAAGACGTGCGCCAATGGTAGCGACGGCAATCGTTTGACCCTCGGCGACGTTGGTTGCGGCGGTGGCAATCGTTAGCGGCGCATCGCGGGCGACGTCGACTTGCGCTACCAACAACCGATCGGCGTTGGGATGCTTGCCAAGTGCGGCTATCTTGCCGGTGACGACCCCCGAGATCTTCGGCCGCCGCTCCACTCCTGCCACTGGAAAACCAAGCATCGCCAAACGATCGGCGATCGCTTCAACGTCGTCGGGCAGCGCGACGAACTCGCGAAGCCAGCTTATTGGGACGAGCACGTCAGCTCAATTGCGCTAAGAAGTCGGGATCGCTCTCGATGAAGCGGCGAATGTCGTCAACCTCATAGCGAGCAAGACCAATCCGCTCCACGCCAAAGCCGAATGCCCAGCCGGAGTAGCGTTCGGGATCGTAGCCCACTTCGCGCAGCACGTTGGGGTGCACCATTCCGGCTCCGCCAAGCTCGATCCAGCCAGATCCGCCGCACATGTTGCAGCGAACGCCTTTGCCTTTACATTTTGGGCAGGTGGTGTCGACTTCGGCGCTGGGCTCGGTGAACGGAAAATACGACGGACGAAAACGCACGCTCTGGTCGGCGCCGAAGAGCTCGCGGCAGAGGCCGGTAAGCATGCCCTTCAAGTGACCGAAGTTAATGCCCTCGGCGACGAGCAATCCTTCAATCTGATGAAACTGAAAGAGATGGCGCGCGTCAACGGCGTCGCGACGAAAACACTTCCCAGGTGCGATGATCGCGATCGGCGGTTGATGGCGCTCCATCGTTCGAATCTGCATCGGCGACGTGTGAGGCCGAAGCAGCAGCGAGTCGCTCAGCCAAAAGGAATCGAAGTTTTCGCGAGCCGGATGATCGCTCGGAATGTTTAGTGCGTCGAAGTTATAGTAATCGGGTTCGGCTTCCGGGCCGACCACGACGGCAAAGCCGTGGCGCGTGAAATACGCGCAGCTCTCGGCGATGATCCGTCGCACGGGATGGATCGAGCCCACATCGGGTGCAATCGATGGAAACGTCACGTCGATCGAGGCCGCGAGCTCCGATGCGAAGGTGCGCGAGGCGAGTTCGGCTTGCCGCTCCTCCAGACGCGTCTCCATGATTGTTACAGCGTCGTTGATTGCCTTGCCGGCGTCGGGGCGCGCCGGGGCTGGAAGCCTCCCAATCGTGCGCCGTACTCTCGTTACCTCGCCCTGGCGTCCTAAATAGGCAACGCGCACGCTCTCGAGCGCCTGCTCGTCATTCGCGCGTTCGATCTCGCTTGCAAACTGTTCTTGCAACTCGCGAAGCTGCTCGGCTAGTTCCGTCATCGCTCTTCCAAAGCAAAGCGCCCGGTTCGTTCTACGTTACCGGGCGCCTCCAAAACCGGCGCTAACTTCGCCGGGCAGCCTGAAAAAATCCGATGTTTAGCTCGAAGCCGGCGCTGCGTGCAGCCTTCGATACACTAGATATGCATCAATCGAACCCGTTTGGGCAAAAAGCTTCCAGAAGAGATAGGACGTTGCCATGCGCTTGCAGTCTCCTTCTGACCGTCGGCTCCGAGGCGGCCCGCGTCGCCTGAGTATACCATGCGACTTTTAACACCGGTAGTCTTGACTTTTTAGCCTCAGACCACTCTCTTGACAAGGCCCGAACGCATCGCCTCGTAGAGCGCGATCGAGCCGGCGACACCGGCGCTGAGGCTCTCCGCTTCGCCCGCCATCGGGATAGCTAGCATGCGCTCGCAGAGGTCTTCCCAGGCTCCCAAGCCACGGCGTTCGTTGCCCACAACCAGTGCGACCGGCTCTTCCCATCGCTCGTCGGCTAACGAAGTACCAGCGGCCGTTAGCCCGAGGAAGTGGAGGCGCTGCGACGAGGCCGCTAGGGTAAGTTCATCGGGGCTCGCGACGCTCAGTGAGAGTCGAAATACGGCTCCCATCGAGCCTCTCACCACCTTCGGATGATATGGGTCGATCCCGAGACGGCCGAAAACGACGTCGCCGCAGCCGAAAGCCTCGGCGGAGCGCAACAGCGTCCCGGCATTTGCCGGATCGTTGACGTCGGCGAGTATCAAGATTGTGCCTCGCCGCCCGACGATTTCTTCAACGTCGGTCAGCCGAATCGGCGCCACCGCGACCATGCCGCTGGGGGTGGTGAGATCGGAAATCCGCGCCGCGACGGCTTCCTCGATGATAAACGTGGGGATACCTTCTGCGTCGAGCTGGCGCACCAGCGGCGTCGCATCGTAGACCGCTTGCGTCGCGTAGAGCTCGTCGATCGGAAAATTTGCTGCGCGCGCCTCGCGAAGCAGGGTCGTACCTTCAAATGCAAAGCTCCGCCTTTCACGACGTCCTTTGACCGATCGCAGCGACCGTACGGCGGTCAGCCGTTCCGCGCGACTTCCTAGCGGCGTTGCCATTTACGTGTAACCCATGCGCGCACGCCGATCATGATCAATCCTGCAAAGATGGCCGCCAGTGCAATCGCGATCTTGTCGTTGAAGTGATGCGGAACGAGCGTCCGGACGAGCAGGTAGACGGCGGCTGCGAAGACGACCAGAAAGAACGCCAGCCAGCCGATCTCGGTGGAGATGGACGATGGTGGTTGAGCCACCCATCAATGCTACGAGGCTCGACGCAATCGTTCCGCCAAACTCGCAGCATGGAGCTGCCGCCCCAGGTTCTCGCTTCAAGCCGTCGCTTCGAGGGACGCGTTTTCCAGGTTCGCGTCGACGACGTGCGCCACGCTGACGGAAGCGAACAGCGCATCGACGTGGTCGAGCATGGCGCCTCGGTCGCGATCGTGGCGACGCCGGCGCGCGACGAGGTCGTTCTGGTGCGCCAATACCGGCATCCCGCCCGCTCCTGGCTTTGGGAGATCCCGGCGGGAGCCGCCGAGCCGGGCGAAGCTCCGATCGATGGCGCAAAGCGCGAGCTTCGCGAAGAGACCGGTTACGTTGCCGGGCTGATCCGCCCGATCGGTTCGGTCTGGACTACGCCGGGTTTCTGCTCCGAGGTCATGCACTTTTATCACGCCGACGAGCTTGTTGCGGGTGAGACGGCGTTTGACGACGACGAACAAATTGAAGTCGCAACCTTTACTTTCCAGGCGGCGTGGCGCCTGGTCGCTGACGGAGTTGCCGATGCGAAAACCGTGCTTGCCCTGTACTGGCTGCAGGGCGGAAAAGATGAAATTGGAAGTGACTTTGGTCGATATGTACTATAGGTAGGCCCTGAGCTTGCCGAAGTGTGGTGCCACAGGGTTCCCGTTGCTTACCCAGGCGTGGCGGTTTCGGTCTTGGAGGTTCAAGTGGAAATACCCAGCGACATTGATGCCGTTCTCAAACGATTGCTGGAGCGCAATCGCGATGGCGGAGAACAGACGGTTCTCGCACCCGAAGATGAGGCGTATTTGAGCTCGCTGATCGCTTCGGTTCGATTGGGACGCCGAGCCGTCTTGATTGTCGAAGACGCGGACGAGCATCTTCGCTACATGTTCAGCAACGCGACCCGCGCAGAGGCGGTGACGATGCTGGGCAAAGTGGTTGAAGCGACGGGCCGTCGTCTCGCCGACGGCGACGATTAGGCGACCAGCATGATGCCGTCGATCTTCCCATCCGGCGCGACTTGGAATTTGTAGTGGTACGACGCGTGCGGGTAACCGACGAGGAACTCGTAAAGAATATCGCCGCCTGACAGCGCCCTGCTGGAAAGCGGCACGATCGTTTGAAGCTGTCCTAGCGACGCGAAGTTTTCGTGCGCAACCAACGCGTCGGTGAGATACGAACTGAATGCCGGCGTGAGCTCCGAACGATCAACCTCACGGGAGGCTAGCCTCCCAAGCCATTCTTTCGCTCGCGTAACGACCGCATTGTCTAACTGCGCGCTGGCCGGCGGTACCAAGACGTCGAGAACGCGGCCGCCAACCGTCTCGGGAGTCGTCGTGCCGCCGTGGAGCGAATCCGCATTGGAAAAGACGATCACGGCCACATGGTCGTCGGGAAGCAGCGCATTCATTGCGCGGTAGCCGGAGATCTCGCCATTCGACCAGACGAAGTCTTTGCCGCCGCGGCGGTCGACGACCCATCCCATGCCGTAGTGCGTCGCGCCTTCGCTGCCGCTTGGCGTAAAGATCGTTCGCACGGCGTCGACGCGCAGTAAGACCGGCATCTCTACGTCCCATTTTGCGAGATCGTCGATGGTCGTGACAAGGCCGGCGTCACCGGCTAGCCACGCGGGATCCCAGGTCGAGGCGGTTCTGAAGCTATTATTCGCTCGCGTGTATCCGGTCGCATGCGACGGCGAGATGCCGTTGTCGCCGGCGAGGAACGTGTGATTCATTACTAGCGGAATGAAGATGTGTTGCTCGAGATAATCGGAGAGCGGCACGCCGCTCGCGCGCTCCACGATGACGCCGGCCAGCAGATAGTTGAGCGGGTTTTCCGCGAAGGCCGTTCCCGGTGGCGCGAGCGGCTTCAATTTATCGACCGCCGCGAAAACGTCGGCAAGCTTGACCGAACGGGTCGGGTCGGTCGAGAGCCCAGGCGCTGCCGTAGAGTTGGGGAGACCGGACGTCTGCGTTAGGAGTTGAGCGACGGTAACGTTTGCGGCCAGCTTAAACTCCGGAACGTACTTGGAAACGGGATCGTCGAGCTTCAGCTTCCCGTCCTGCACCAGCAGGAGGATCGCGGCGGCGGTAAACTCTTTGGTGAGACCGCCGACGTAAAACTCCGTTCCGGGCGTCATTGACGAATGGCGCGGGCCGGTCGTGGCGAAGCCGAATCCCCTCGCGTAGACGAGCCGGCCGTCCTGGACGATTCCGATTGCCAGGCCGGGAGTTCGCCCATCGTGGACCTGTTCGCGTGCGATCTGATCGACCCGATCGGCCAGCTCCGGGCTCAGGGACGGCGCCACCTGGCCCCATGCCGCCAAAGGCGGAATGAGCGCAAATAGACCGGCGACTAGAGCCGTCGCAAAGACAGCACCCGGGGGTCTCATGACGCGACGATTATATACCCTGCGGTCGCCGGCCGCTAGCCGGGGAGTAGCGCTCCGCCCAAGATTGAATTATTTCTGAGCGGCTTGTCTCGCTAGGTTAAGCAACGTCCCGAACGCCTTTTGGTCGGAGACCGCCAGATCCGCGAGCGCCTTGCGGTTGAGGCTCACCCCGGACTTCTTAAGGCCATGCATGAAGACGGAGTAGGAAATCCCTTCCCGCCGGACGGCGGCGTTGATGCGGCTGATCCAGAGCGAACGAAAATCGCGCTTGCGGACGCGCCGGTCGCGAAAGGCATACGCCAACGACTTCAAGAGTGCTTCGTTTGCTACGCGATAGTTGCGGCGGCGAGCAGCTCGGAAGCCCTTGACGAGCTTCATGACTTTGCGCCGATGCTTTAGACCGTGTACGCCACGTTTGATGCGTGCCATTTCGGAGCTCCTTTACACCAGGTAGGGAATCGTCGGCGCCAGCCGCTTGAGATCGCCCTTGAACGTCGGCTGATCTTTGCGGAACTTGCGCTTGCGTTTACGCGACTTCTTGCTGAGGATGTGACCGCAGCCGTCGAATTGATGGCGGTGCGTCACTTTACCGGTCGCGGTCACTTTCACGCGCTTAGCGGTTCCCCGATGGGTTCGAATTTTAGGCACTGGTTGGCTCCTTCACTGGCACTGAAAACTTCGGCGGACCGGTCGGCACCGCACGCGGCGCCAAAATCATGAACATGTTCTTGCCTTCGAGACGCGCTTCACGTTCGACAATCGCAAGCGGCGCCATATCCTCGGCCATCCGGTCGAGCAACCGACGGCCAAATGACGTGTACGTGATCTCTCGCCCGCGAAACATGATCGTTACCTTGATCTTGCTGCCGTCGAGCAGGAGCCGTTCGGCCATGCGTGCTTTGGTCTCGTAGTCATGGGTCTCGATCTTCGGCCGCAGCTTCACTTCCTTTAATTCGAAGTGGCGCTGCTTCTTGCGCGCATCCTTGTCCTTTTTCGACTGCTCGTACTTCAATCGTCCGTAATCGGCGATCTTGCAGACCGGAGGTTGAGCGTTGGGTGATACTTCAATCAAGTCGAGTCCGGCAGTTCGCGCACGCGCGAGCGCGTCTTCGGTTTGCAGTATCCCGAGTTGATGACCGTTTTCGTCGATCACCCGGACCGTCCGAATGCGAATCTGGTCGTTAACGCGCAGGAGTTTTGCTATGTGTTCTTCTCCAAATAAAAAAAGGCGTTGCCGGGGCAACCCCACCATGGAACCCGCCGAGGGTCCTTCAAGTGAAGACCGGATCGCCCGAGGGCATCCGGTGAGCGGAACGAGCCGCTGCTTCGGCTCGCCCACCATATCACGCCCCGCCGGGGGAGTGTCAAGGCCACTAGGACACTAGGGCGAGCGCGTCCCCGAACCGCTCGAGGAAGTGGCCGATTGCGTCGTCGTCGATGACGAGCGGCGGTGCAATGCGCAGGACGTCGTGGTGCGTGTCCTTTGCGGCGACCCCCCGCTCGAGCAGCGCCTCCGACAGCCGCCGCGCCGGTATCGTTAACACGACGCCGATCAGCAGGCCGCGCCCTCGAACTTCGGCGATCAACGGCGAAGCGAGCGCCCGCAACTCGCGAACGATGGTAGCGCCGGCGCGGCGTGCGCGAGCCGGAAGGTCCTCGGAAACGATCGCGTCGAGGGCCGCCTCGCCGACGGCGCAAGCCAGCGGGTTGCCGCCGAAGGTGCTGCCGTGATCGCCGGGTTGAAAGAGCGCCATGAGCTCGTCGTTTGCAAGCGCAGCGGAAACGGGATAGAAGCCGCCGCCGAGCGCCTTTCCCACGACCAAAATGTCTGGTTTGACATGCTCGTGCTCGCACGCAAACATGTCGCCGGTGCGCCCAAAGCCGGTCTGTACTTCATCCGCGATAAAGAGCACGCGGCGCTCGTCGCAGAGGGCGCGCACACGCCGCAGGTAGCCGTCTGGAGGAACGTTGACGCCGCCCTCACCCTGAATCGGCTCGATCAGCACGGCGCAGGTGTTTGCCGAGATGGCGCGTTCGAGCGCGGCTGCTTCGCCGAACGGGACCGCAACGAATCCAGGCAGGAACGGACCGAAAAGCGCGCGGTACTCCGGCGTCGTGCTGGCACTCACCGCCGCAAGCGTACGTCCGTGGAAGTTATTCGAGAAGACGACGATCTCGGCGCGATCTTCCGGAATGCCTTTTACCGCATAGCCCCACCGCCGCGCGAGTTTGATTGCCGTTTCAACCGCCTCGACGCCGGTGTTCATCGGTACGGCTTTATCGAAACCGCCGACGCGCGTCAACTTCTCCAGAAAGCCCGGCAAGCGATCGTTGCGCAAGGCGCGTGACGTCAACGTCACGCGTGCGGCCTGCTCGACCAGCGCAGCGTAGACACGCGGGTGGCAATGCCCGAGATTTAGCGCGGAGTATGCGCTGATGCAGTCCAGGTAACGCTTGCCGTTTACGTCCCACAGCCAAACGCCCTCGGCGCGTTCGACCACGAGGTCGAGCGGCGCATAGTTACGAGCACCGTAGCGCTCCTCGGCAGCGACGAGCTGCCGCTCCCGGTCAGAGAGGAGATACACCTGCTCGCTCTTAAGGACTTTTTCTTGGCTACCTCTTTTGCCCGTCTCGGGCGGCTTATCGCCCGCGATCATCCTGGCGTCGGCGAACGCGGACGAACGCTAGCATTCGTTCATCCCACCCGCCCGGCGCGGGCGTTCGTTTTGATCCACGGCATGAGTGCGAGCCCGGCGCAGTTCGAGCGCGTTGCGCAAGATCTCTTCGCGCGCGGGCACAACGTATTGGTGCCCCGCCTACCGCGGCACGGCCACGCCGATCCACTTTCGACGGCGCTCGCGCGATTACGCTCCGACGACTTGTACGAAGCCGTCGCCGACTATGTCGCAATCGCGGGGGAGTTGGGAGATCGGGTTACGGTTGCCGGGTTTTCGCTTGGAGGGCTGCTGACGGCGTGGATTGCGCAGCATTATCCGATCGAGCGCGCCGTGCCCATTGCGCCGTTTTTCGGCGTCTCTTTGATACCGAATCGTCTGATGGGAACGCTCGCAGAGTGGTTGCTGCGCGTGCCGAATCGCTTTCATTGGTGGAATCCGATTCTGCGCGAGCGGGGCGCGTCGGTTACCGGCTATCCGCGCTATGCAACCCACGCAATCGCCTACTCATATCGCATCGCGCGTTCGCTGCTCGAGGAAGCACAAACAAACCCCCCGCTCGCAGAGCGCGTCACGATCGTTGCCAACGCCGCCGAAGTCGCCGTCAACAATTACGCGATTCGCAAGCTCTACAAGAGCTGGCGTCGTCTGCGTCCCGGCTTGATAGAGATGACGCGAATCACCGGGTTGCCGCTCTCGCACGATATCGTCTCACCGCTACGGCCGTGGGGGCTCGCCGACCGCGCGCATCCTCACCTGCTGCGCGCGATCGATCCGATGGTCGACGTTCCTTAAATCTGATTGTACGTCCGGAGTTTCGGCCAGACCGTTGCCAGCGGCGTGGTGATTCCCTCGCAGATCGAAATCGGGAAGCCGTTCTCAAACGGGCGTCCCCATGGATTGGAGAACCTCGCGACCACGTGGTGAACCCGGAAAAGGCGCGCGTCGCGATCGCAGTCGCCATGCACGTCGATCAGCACGTTGCCGCTGTATCCGCGCGTTCCCCAGAGCCAGTACTGGTTGTGGCCGGAAAGTACCGGCGGCAGTCCGTACTCGCTGCCGAAGAAATCGATCGCCGCGGCTTCGCCGTAATTACTAGCGAGAATCGCGGCCTGCGCGCGCTGCGCCGGCGGTAGCGCGCGATAGATCCCGGCGACGACCGTAGCTAGCTCGCGCCAGCCGTGCATGTCGGCCCAATCCGGCGGCAAGTTCCCGATATCCCTCCGGTCGGTGCGTGCGAGGTTGACTTCGCGGTCCAACTTACTCTCTGCGATCCGATCGTACGCCGACATCGTGCGCTCGGGGAGCACCGGCATCAGCAGGGGGACCAGGAGAATCCCGGCGACCAGTGCGTACGCGGCGAGTGCAGGGCGCCAGAAGAAGCGGCGCCCGCGCGTCCATGCTTCGATCGTTACCGCGCCGGCCGCGATCGGTATCGGGTAGACGTTGCCGGGATAGTAATCCTTGCCGTGCAGCGCAATCATGAGACCGATCAACAACAGATACGCGATGCCCAAGAAACGCGCGTCGCGACGCCGCAGCAGAGTGATAAGCCCGATCAGCCAAACCGGCGCGAGCAGCGGGTGCGTTACCAACAGTTGCATCACGACGTATTGCGGTGGTGAAAGGAAGCCATTCTTAAGCCCGTCGATATCGCGCAGCAGCGTCCACATCGGAAAGCCGTGCACCGCCTGCCAAACGAAGTTCGGCAACGCAATAACCGTCGCGATCATTACACCGCCGGCGAACCAAGGCGTCGCGAGCGCGCGCCGTTGGGGTGCGAGGAGCAATCCCGCGACGATCGCGACAGCAAAAAAGAGCGCGCTGTACTTACTCTCTAGCGCCATGCCGGCGATCGCTCCGACGGCGAGCCACCACCGTGGATCGGCGCCCTTCACAATGCGCAGGACGTAGAGCGCGGTAAGCGGCCAGAGCCAGAGCCCCACGGTGTCGGTGGTGATCTTACCGCCGAAGTCCATCAGCGCCGGCGTCACCGCCGCGACGAGGCCGGCGAAGATCTCGGCGAAGGCCCCGCCGCCGAGTTCGGCCGCCAACGCACAGGTCGTATAGACGGAGGCGGCGGCGAAGAACGCGGGAATCGCGCGGAGTAGGAAGAGCGAGTGTCCGAAGAGCTGCGATCCGGCCGCCAGGAGTGGCACGACCGGGGGCTGGTCGACATATCCCCACGCCGGCCGGAAACCGCAGATGACAAAGTAGAGCTCGTCTCGAGAGAAGCCGTAGTGAGGGTTGGCAATGAGATGAACGACGAACGTCACCAGCGCGGCCGCCGCCGGGATAGCGCGGAACCATGGCGTAGTCTGCGGGCGCGCACGACGGCTTTGATGCAGCATCATAAGAAAGAGTGGGGTGTGCCGCTCCACGATGATTCTTCCCTTTTCGAGCTGCTTACACTCCAAGGAGCGCAAGCCGGCTTCGTCCCGCGCGCTAAGATCGGCTCGTTGGTTGAGAACGACCACGACTAGCTCACCGGCGCGTTCTTACGCCGAAGCCATCGATCGAGCCAAAGCGTTCATGGCGTGCGACGGAGCGAACATTCTGCCGCAGGCGCGCACGATATTGCTCGAGCACGCAGCGGCGACGCCGCTCGCCGTGGTGCTCTTTCACGGCCTTACGAATAGCCCGGCGCAGTACGCGCAGCTCGCGCCCGAGCTCTACAATCGCGGCGTCAACGTGCTCGTGCCGCGCCTGCCGGACCATGGCTTTCGGGACCGATTGACGACCGCGCTTGCCGCGCTTACTGCGGAAACCCTGATTGCCTCGGCGACGGAAGCGGTCGACCTCGCCTGCGGTCTCGGGGAGCGAGTCGGAGTTTTAGGAATCTCGATGGGAGGACTGTTGGCGGCGTACGCGGCGCAGTTTCGCGACGTTGCCGTTGCGGTGCCCGTTGCGCCCATCTTCGCACTTTTGCATCTGCCGTATCCGATCAGCCGCGCCGTCGCCGCCATCGGCCGACGCCTGCCGAACCGCTTTCTCTGGTGGGACCCGCGCGAGGGCGCGAGTAAGCCTCCCATTACCGCCTATCCGCGCTTCCCGACGCATGCCCTGACGCAAACGCTGCGCATCGGCGACGCCGTCTATGCCGCGGCGCGCAAGCAGCCTCCGCTCGCCGATCGGATCGTAGTCGTCGTCAACCCAAGGGATCCGGCGGTGAACAATGCCGTCGCGCGGAACGTTGTGAGCGCGTGGTCGGCGCGGAAGGAGAACGTCGCCGAGTACGTCGAGTTAGCGGATCTTCCGCTCAATCACGATATCATCGACGCGCAGCAGCCGTTAGCGCGCACCGATCTGGTCTATCCAAAGCTTTTCGACGCGCTGGGCATTAAGGGCTAAGCGATGCAGCTTCGTTTTCTTGCGATTGCACTGCCGGCGTTGCTGCTTGGGACGGCGGCCACCTCGCCCAGCGTCACGATTCTTCCCGACGGCACCTACCGGTACGTGACGACGATCGGCGGCCGAAACATCGGGAGCAGTACCGTCGTCGTTCGTCGCGAGGGCGCGGCGGTCGTGATTGAGGAAAGTGCGTCACTAGCCGCGATTACGTTGATCTCTGAGCGCAAGCTTGAAGAATCGACCTTCGCGACGCTATCGTACACGGTCGATACCGGCGGTAAACACGCCGTCGTTACGGTGCTTGGAAACGACGCAACGGTAACGCAAGATACGAATCGCGCGAAGATCACGGCTTCGCCCGGCGCGCCGTTCGTGGTGAGCGACAACCTGGTGGCGGGCTGGGCGCAGGTGCCGGCGACCCTCCATGCGAGCGGGGAAAAGATGCTCACGCTCGCATGCCTCTGCGGCGGCTTCATTGCCGTGCCGATCAGCGTCATCGAAAGCCGAGCTGGATTCGTGAGCCTCCGCGATGCAAACGGGCTCGATGTGAGGCTGACGTTCGATCCACAGACCTACGTGCTGGAGCGTCTGGACGTACCATCGCAGCAAGCCGAGGTCGTGCTGCAATCGCACGATGTGAGCGTTTCAGCCTTGCCGCAACCCGTGGCGGCGACGCCGATGCCGTTGCCTCCGGCGCACTATGACGCGCGCGACGTGTCGATTCGCGCGAGCGACGGCGTAATGCTGGCCGGCACGCTTACCGTCCCGAAGAGTGCGGCAGGGCCGCTGCCCGGCTTTGTCTTCGTCCACGGCAGCGGCTGCATCGATCGCGACGAAACGATCGGCCCGAACAAGATTTTTGGACAGCTCGCCAACGTACTCTCCAACGCCGGCTACGCCGTCTTGCGCTACGACAAACGGTCGTGCGGTAAGAGCGGTGGCAGCTTCGCAACGCGCGACCGGTTGATCGCCGACGCGCGCGACGTCATCGCGTACCTGCGCGCGCAACCGGGCATCGATCCCAATGCCATCTTCGTGCTGGGCCATAGCGAAGGCGGCGAGCTGGCGCCGAGCATCGCGATCGCCGACGGCCGCCTCCGCGGCATCGTTTTGCTCGCCCCGCCCGCGCTTCCGCTCGAGCAGATTCTCGCGCAGCAACTGCTTCGCAATACGCCGGCCGCCGATCGCACGGTCCAAGCGCAAAAAGTTCAGAGCGATTTGGCCGGGATCGCCGCAGGGAAGAAGCAGGGGGCGTACAACGCCTGGCTGCGCAGTTCGTTTGGCATCGATCCGGCCAAGCTGATCGCGCAGGTTCCCTGCCCGATCCTCATCGTTCAAGGAACGAAGGACATCCAGGTGCTGGCCGCCGACACGCCACGGCTCGTCGAGGCGGCGCGCGCCGCGAATCGTAAGCTGACGGTCGTCATGCTGCCCGATGACGACCACCTCTTTATCAAACTCGACGCGAGCGAGTCGTCGACGGGCGGCGAGTACTTCACGCCGTCATACCTCGATCCCGCGCTCTTGCGCGCGATCGAGAGCTGGCTAAAGGTAAAGACGTAGCTTCGGCCAGAGCCGCGCAATCGGCGTTCGGATCCCGGTGCAGACCATAATTGGAATGTTCTGCTCGTACGAGATCACCCACGGCGGATCGGAGCGTGCGGCTTGACGCGAGGTGCGAAAGAGGTGGCCGGCGGCACCGCAATCGCCGTTGACGTCGATGATGACGTTGCCGCTGTAACCGTGCGTACCCCAGAGCCAGTAGTTGTTGTGGCCGGAGAGCGCCGGCGGTAAGTGATATTGCGGCCCGAAGAAATCGATCGCAGCGGCTTCGCCGTAGTTGCTTGCGACGACCGCGGCTTGCGCGCGCTCCTCGGGCGGCAGCGCGTCGTAGATCTGCGCGACGGTTGCGGCCAGCTCGGGCCAACCGTGCATGTCGGCCCAATCTTCTGGGAGCAGCGACGTTCGATGACGCTCCGTCTGCATCGCCGATCGCTTGATGTGCAGTGCGTTGCCGACGAACGCGCCGTAACTGACCATCGCCGGTTCGGAGAGCACCGGCAACGAGAACGGGGCGAAGAAGAGCCCGGCTGCAACGACTGCCGCCACGATCGCGCCGCGAAGGACCGGCATTCTTACCCATGATTCGATCGCGACGCCGCCGGCGGCCATCACGATCGGATAAACGTCGGCGGGATAGTAGTGCTTCGCATGGAGTGCGATCATCAGCACGATCAAAATGACGTAGGTGTATCCCAAAAAACGGGCAGTCGCGTTGCCGAAGAGCCAAATCAGTCCGACGATCCAAATCGGCGAGGCGAAGAGATTCGTCAGCAATAACTGCTGGAAGAGAAAGAGCAACGGGCTTGGCACGAGGTTCTTGCCGCTCGCGCCGTTGCGCAGCAGCTCCCACATCGGAAAACCGTGCGTCGCTTGCCAGATAAAGTTCGGCAGCGCGATGACGGTCGCTACGGCGAGACCGGCGGCGAACCATCGCGATGCCAGCACGCGGCGCTGCGGCGTCAGCGCCAATCCGCCGATCAACGCAGCCGCGAAGAAGAGGACGCTGTACTTGCTCTCGAGCGCCACGCCGATCGTCGCGCCGGCCGCGAGCCAAAAGCGCAAGTCGGCGCCTTTGACGATACGCAGCACGTAGAGTGCCGCGAGCGGCCATAACCAGAGTCCGACCATATCCGGACCGACCTTGGCGCCGAAACTCTCCAGCACGCCGGCTGCGAGAAACGCGAGCGTCGCAAGCACCTGCGCGAAGATACCACCGCCAAGCTCGATCGCGAGCCGGCACGTGACGTAAGCGCCGGCCGCGGCAAAGATGGCCGGAATCGCGCGCAGGGCAAAGAGCGAGTGCCCAAAGACCTGCGATCCTGCCGCCAGCAGCGGCACGACCGGCGGCTGATCGACGTAACCCCACGCCGGATGAAAGCCGCAGATAATAAAATAGAGCTCGTCGCGGAAGAAACCGTAATGCGGGTTCGCGGCCAAATGAATTGCCAGCGTTACGAGCGCGGCGACCAGCGGGACGCGCCCTTCGACGCGGCTTCGGGCAGGCACTACGTTGGGTCGAAGACGCCGCTGCGAACCATGCCCTCGGCAATCTCGCGCGCGCGCCGATAACGCGCGCGATTCTCGGCCCCGCTCTCAACGGGCAGCTCGGTGAGAATTCGTTCGAGCTCTTCATCGAACATCCCATCGAGCGACGGCGGCGTGCAGGTTCCGGGATGACGAAGCCGCTGCGCGATCATCAACCGGTAGATTCGGTCGGTTGCCAAATCCTCCATGTAGCCGTCGAGCAGGCTCGCGCCGCGCCCCTCCAGCACGCCGTGGCGATACCGGATCACCGTGCGTACCGCTGCCCGCGTTCCGTCGAGGGTCGTTGCGCCGAGACCGGCCGGCGCGGGGCGCAGGTCGGGATGGATTGTGGCCAGCGCAGGGCGCTTTGCAAGCTGATTCGGATAGGGAAACTGCGCAACCGCGATCGCGTTTTGATCGGGATGACCCGTCCACGCGCCATCCATGAACGCTACGGCTTCGTTGTGCTTATCCCGTTGGAGCACGGCAAGCGCGCGCGCATTGAGTTCCGGATCCTCGCGGCTGGGATAGAGCGCCGTCATCCCGCCGATCGCGAGCGCGCCGTGTTTGTGCGTAAGCTCCGGCATCAGCGTGCGCACTGCTTGAAAAAACGGAACGTCGAACGGAATCGTGTTGCGGTCGGGGAGCAGCCAGTTGGGATCCTCAAAGTTGAAATGAATCAGGCTGGCCATATAATCCCAGCGCCCGAGATTCAACCCCAAGATATACTCGCGCAGGTTGAAGAGGAACTCTTCCATCTCATACGCGACCGGATGCGATTCGATGAGCGCCATCGCTTTGATCGAGCCCCGGCTCCAGCCCTTCGCCTCGAGCAGCGCATCGAAGACGTCGTTCCACCAGCGCGCCTCCTCGGCCGATTCCGACTTGGGAATGTAGATGCAGAGCGGATGGCGCAGCCGTTGGTAATCGAGCGAATAGACAAGCAGTGCGAGGTCGAAGAGCGAGGCGCTGGTCGGAGCGTGCGATATTACCCCGGCTTGCGCGAGGTGGAGTCCGCGGACGCGGTTCCAGACGACCGTCGCACTCGGCGCGATGCCGGCCCGCCCGCCGCGCTTGGCATCATCGTACGCAAGCTCGCCGTAAAGCGCGGCAACGATATTGCGGTGACCGCGCATCAAATGCTCCCAGGTGTTTGCCATCGAGTCTTCGAGATCGAGCATAACGCCGGGCGCTCCCGAGTTGAGCATCTTCACGCAGAGCTCGGCATCGTCGGCCGGACCCGTCATTTGATTGCGTTGGTCGGCGCACCAGACGGGCAACTCGATATGCCACGCCGACCGCGTTGCCTCCGACGGCGGAAGGTAGTCGGGCAGCTCGCCCGCGAGCGCGCGAGCCAGGCGCGCACGCCGCGCTTCGAGCAACGCTTGCTGCACCGGCGTAAAGCGCCGATGCAGCGGGACGTAGAATTTGAGGAAACCGTCCGGCAGGTCGCGCTCGGGCGCGCCGGCCGGAGCGACATTCACGCGCGCACTCGCGGCTGCGTTTCGTAGAACTGCTCCGACTCCGTCGAGCCGAGCAACGCGGTGGTTGAAACGCGTCCTTCGCCGATCACGCTGGCAACTTCGTCAAAGTAGCCGGTGCCGACCTCGCGCTGGTGGCGCGTTGCGGTGTAACCCAGCGCTTCGGCGGCGAACTCTTGCGCTTGGAATTCGGCGTAAGCGGTCATGCCGCGCCGTTTGAAATCGTGCGCCAGCGTGAAGAAGCCGTAGTTGAGCGCGTGGAAGCCGGCCAGCGTGACGAACTGAAACTTGTACCCCATCGCACCAAGCTGCGCCTGGAACGCTGCGATTGTGGCGGCATCGAGCTTCTTCTTCCAGTTGAACGACGGCGAGCAGTTATAGGCCAGCAGTTTGCCCGGATGGCGGGCGTGAATCGCGTCGGCGAAATGGCGTGCTTCATCCAGATTCGGTTCCGAGGTTTCCATCCAAAGCAGATCGGCGTAAGGCGCGTAGGCTAAGCCGCGCGCGATGCAGGCCTCGATGCCGGGCGTCGTCACGTGAAATCCCTCCGGCGTCCGGTCGCCCGTAAGGAACGGACGATCGTTCGGATCGACGTCGCTGGTAACCAGCTTTGCGGAGCTCGCATCGGTGCGTGCGATCAGCACCGTCGAAACGTCGAGCACGTCGGCAGCAAGCCGCGCCGCTATCAAATGACGCACCGCTTGCTGTGTGGGAATCAGCACTTTGCCGCCTAAGTGGCCGCACTTCTTTTCGGAGCTCAACTGATCTTCGAAGTGAACCCCGGCTGCGCCGGCTCGGATCAGTGCCTTCATCAGCTCGAAGACGTTGAGCGCTCCGCCGAAGCCGGCCTCGGCGTCGGCGACGATCGGCAAGTACCAATGCGGTCCGCCGCGTCCCTCCAGCGATTCGATTTGATCTAGCCGCGCGAGCGCGTTGTTGAGATGTTCCACTACTGCCGGCACGCTGTTGGCCGGATACAGGCTCTGATCGGGATACATCTCGCCGGCCAGATTGGCATCGGCCGCGACTTGCCAGCCGCTGCAGTACAGTGCGCGCAATCCGGCCCGCGCCGCCTGTACGGCCTGGTTCCCCGTGAGCGTCCCGAGCGCCGTGACCGGCTCCTCGCGTTGCAGATCGCGCCACAGCCGTTCTGCCCCGTGCCGCGCCAGGGTCTGTTCGACCACCAGGCTGGGCTGAAGTCGTGCAACCGCTTCAGGCGTGTAGCGGCGCTCGATGCCTTTCCAGCGACTGGCGTTGCTCCAACGCTGCTGCAATCCCGTAAGACTCCCGTTCCCGTGCACTCGATTTCTCCTCTTCTCGTTCATCGATTGGATCGGTCTGGACCATTGCTTGGCTAATATTGGATGGTTCTACAGTGATCGTTGGACCGATCTATCTACTCGGTATAGCGGAGATAGAATCGCGTGTCAAGGTCCCGGTTATATCGAACTGGCGCCACGCTATGGGACGACTTGATACAGTTCGTGGTAGGAATCGAGCGTTGCAAAGTCACGGGTGCCTGGAAGCGAGGTGATCGCATGCGGGTCCACGAGAACGAAGACGGGGCGTCGCGCAGCCCAATGCCGGTAGAGAGCGGTACGGAGGTGATCGTCCGAGATGATAATGCGACCCGGAAGCGATCCGTCAACATAAGCGCCGTAGGCGAGCGACGTCGCGTCGAGCCAGTAGCTGACGATCACGCCGCCGGCCGGAACATGCGGCCGCACGGCGTCGATCACCCATCGCCCACCCTCGCCCGGATCGTGATGAAAAAAACCACGCTGCGCCTGAAAAGCGTTCCACGTGTTGACGGCGAGAAAAACAATCAAAGCGAGGTGCAGCAGCACATCGCCGGCACGGTTGGATCGCGGCGTCAGCGCGCCAAAGAGCGGAACGGCGAGCCACGACGCGAGCAGCCGGTAGCGTCCGACGTCGCTTTCGTTCGGATAGATGACGGAGAAGAGCAGTCCGCTCGTGCACGCCAGAACGACGACGAGTGTCGCGCGCCAATCGCGCCGCCACGCCACCACCAAACCCGCTGCGAGCAGCAGTATCGCGAACGTGCCGAACTGCGTGTGCATGCCTTCGATGAAGGCCCAGATCGCAGCATTGACGTGCAACGGATTCAACGACGCGAGAAAGTACCCAGGCGTCTGGAATTCGCTTCCGGTGAGCTCGAGCATTAGCCCGTGCAACGTGTGCGGGTCGTTGTAGTTCCAAAAGATCCCGCCGCCGGCGCCCGGGAGAACGGCGGCGGGATCGAGGTGATGCGCGACCACGTATGCCGAACGTAACGGTAGGTAAAGATAGAGTGCCAAGGCCGCGACCAAAAGCGCAAGCGATTTCGCCGCGAGGCGCAACGACGGCCGTCGCGCAGCAGTCAACCCCGCAACGACGAGCGCGAGAAGTACCCAGAGCGCGTTTGGATGCGCGGCCATGCCTAGCCCGCAGAGCGCGAACGCCGCGGCGTACCAGCCGCTGCCGCCGCCGCGCAGCCACCGCAGCACTGCGTAGATTGCGACGGCCTCACACGCAACGGCAAGGTCTTGCGCCTCGGCGCGCACCGCGTGCGACCAGACATTTTGGCTGAACGCAAACCAAAGCGTTGCGAGCAACGCGACCGGAACGCTGGCGCCAAACTCAAGCGCGGCGCCGTATGCGGCCGCCGCCGCGACCGCGATCGCAATGCCGCTCATCGCATTCATGCGCCACGCGACCGAGCCGAAGGCGAAGAGATGCGACCAGACGTATCCCACGAGCACGTAAAAGGGAAAACCCGTTGGGTGCGAGATCCCGAGAATATACGGAACCCCTTGCAGCTCGGCCGTATCCCATGAGGCCGGCTCCGGCGATGCGCTCGCGACGTAGACGATCAGCGGGATGAGGAACGCCGCCAGCCAAAGCAGGCGGCGCGTCCAAGTCACGCGAGCGTTGGTAAAGGCAGCGACGGACGAGTCGACAAGTCCGGGCGCGCCTCCACATAACCCTCGAGCGCCTTCCCCATGAGTTCGAGTGCGAGGTCGAGCTGCGGATCCTTGCCATCGCGATACTGGTGCGGCGCGATATCGACGTCGTAATCCGGTTCGGTGCCGTAGTTCTCGACCCGCCAGCCGACGTCGACGAACCAAAACGAGAACTCGGGCTGCGTTGTGAGCGTTCCGTCGACGAGATGATGGTACGGATCGATGCCGATGACGCCGCCCCAAGTGCGTTTGCCGACCAGCGGGCCGAGTTTATAGAGCTTGAAGCAGTGGCTGAAGATGTCGCCGTCGGAGCCGGCAAACTGATTGGTGATCGCGACGATCGGGCCGCCGACCGATTCCGGCGGGTACGGTTGCGCTGCCCCGTAGCGTGGCCAGTCGTACCCCACGCGTTTGCGCGCGAGCTTCTCCAGCAGCAGCGGCGAGACGTGGCCGCCGCGGTTGTAGCGAACGTCGACGATCAACCCCTTGCGGTCAAACTCGCTGAGGTAGCCGCGGTGGAACTCAGAGAATCCCCACGGTCCCATGTCGGGAATGTGCAAGTAGCCGACGCGTTCGCCGGTTCGCTCGTGGACGATGCGCCGGTTCTCTTCGACCCAGGCGCGATAGCGCAGTGCCGCTTCGCTCGCAAGCGCCTTTACAAGAACGGTGCGCTCCTCGCCCTTCTTGCCGCGCAGCGTCACCGAAACGTTGCGGCCGCTGGCGTTGACGAGCAAACGGTCCGGCGAGATGTCGCGCGATAATCGTTTGCCACCGATGGCGACGATGCAGTCGCCTTGCTGGACGTCGAGCCCGGGCTCCGCGAGCGGCGAGTCGGTCTCGCGGTTCCAGGAGTCGCCGCGATAGATCCGCTCGACGCAGTAGCCGCCGCGCCCCTCGTCCCAGCGTAGCTCCGCACCGAGAAAGCCGCGCTGGTACTGCGGCGGTTCGCGGTAGTCGCCGCCCCATTCGTACGCGTGCGACGTGCCGAGCTCTCCCTGCGTCTCCCAGATGAGATCGGAGAGCTCGCCGCGGGTGCGAACCCGCGGTAGGAGCGCCGCATATCGCTGGTAGACCCGCTCCCAGTCGATGTCGCTCATATCCGCGACCCAGAAGTGTTCCGATTGTAGCCGCCACGCTTCGCGGTACATCTGGGCCCACTCGTCGCGCGGAACGATTTCGACGCTGGCACGGTCGAGCTCGATCCAGCCGCTTCGGCGTCCAGGTTCGCTCGACGGTTTCTGCTCGTCGCCTTCCTCGGGGAGCTCGTAAAGCGCATCGATCGCGCGCAACCGGTCGTGCGACCGGTAGATCAGCGTTCGGCCGTCATTGCCGAGACGAATCTCGTCGCATTCGTTTGCAATCGTCGCGAGGCGCTGCTGATCGAGATCGAAGGCGAGCAGCGTGCCGCGCTCGTCGTGGTCCAAATCCTCGCGCCGCGCCGGCTTGATGCCTTTCACTGGAAACCGGGTGAACAGCACGCGCTCGCGCGCGCCTACGATCTGATCGTATTCGCCCTCATCAACCGGGAAGCCGAGCACGCGGCCGGTGATGCCTTCGAAGTCGATCTCTACGTCGTCGGGCTTCCCCGGTTTGTTATTCAAGCGTTCGTGCTCGTGCTCGCGATCCTGATGGATCGGCTTGGGTTTCGGAACGAACGGCGAGGGTACGTCGGCGCGCAGCGTAACGACAAACGGGCGACTCGCTTGCGGAAAACTCAAGTCGAACTGGAGCGCATCGTAGACGGGGTTAAAATCCCGCGTCGAGATGAAGTAGAGATACTTTCCATCCGGATCCCACGCCGGCGAACGATCGGTCCGCAAGGGCGTGGTGACGTCGTGGACCTTGCCCGAGCGAAGTTTGACGATACGCACGATCGACGTTCCTTGCGCCGGCCACCAAACATACGCGACGAATCGTCCGTCGGGCGAGAACGCCAAATCTTCGATGCGGTGCGTCGGACAGGTATCGAGAACGCGAACCTCGCCGTCATCGAGATCGAGCGCACAGAGCTCGTGGCGATGGTTGGTGAACGCAACCACCGCGCTCGTCGGGGCGGCGACCAGGCCGGTAACGCGACCGATGTCGCCCTTGGTAACGAGTTTGACTTCGCTCGACGCGTCGGCACGCCGCAGCGCGATCTGTTCGTAGCCGTTGACGTCGGTGACCGAGACGAGCCGCTCGCCGTCGTGCAACCATTGCGTAAGACGCGTACGCGCAGGACCGCCCAGATCGTGCCGGATCGCCGCCCCTTCAAAGAGCGGCATCGTGAACTGCTCGCCGCGCGAGTCCAAGGCAAGCTGCGTTCCATCGGGGCTCGGCGCGAAGTGCTCGAGCGACTCCGACGCCTTTTCGAAGCGGCGGGCGGTCTGGGGCATGGGCGAGTGTGCTTCGATCTCGACTTTGCGCGTGGTGTCGGTCGCGACGTCGTAGACCTTGATCTCGGCGCCGGCCGAATAGACGATGCGCGAACCGTCCGTTGACGGAAAGCGCACGTAGTACTCGTTTTCGTTCGTGTGCCGCCGGACGTCGCTTCCATCGTCGGCACAGGAGTAGCAGTTACCGATGCCCTCGTGATCGGCCAGGAAGAAAATCCGCTCGCCGATCCACATCGGCCAGCATGGATTTCCATCAGGCAACAGCAGTCGCGTAAAGGTTCCGCTTCCTTGCGCATCGACCCAGATCTCGCCGGAGGTTCCTCCCCGATAGCGCTTCCAGCGCGCCGGGTCGGAGCTGTTGCGGCCGATTGCCAAACGACCGCGCGTGCCGAAGGAGAGCGAACGCGCGTGACCCAGGTTGAGCTCGCGCGGCGCGCCTGCCTCACGCGCGATCGCGAACGGCCGCGTCTCTCCCTCGTACCACGTCGTCGGATTGGCGGCGAAGTAGATCTCACTGCCGTCCGCACTCCAGCCGGTGGTCCAGGCCTGGGTCGCCCCCAGGAACGTCAACCGCCGGGGTTCGCCGCCCCGGGCCGGCATCACGTACAGCTCTGGATTACCCTCGTCGGTTGAGATGAAAGCGATCCAAGCGCCGTCGGGCGACAGCCGTGGAAAGGAACAGGTGCCGAAACTGACCGTCAGTCGGACGGCATCGCCGCCGTCGGCGGGCGCGCTCCAGAGATCGTCCTCACAGACGAAGAGAATGCGGCCGCCTGCTATCGACGGATAGCGATAGTATCCCCGAATCATATCGCAAGCTTGGCGACCGGCCAGCCCGCTCCCCGCAGGCGTCGCTCACTCGCGGGGCAACGCCCCACCGGTCGAGTACAGTAGCCGCCCCAGCGTGCCGACCAAAATCGCGCCATTTTGGAGCTGAGTGTAGATGGGCACCAAGGTCGGCGTTATCGACCGCCGTTGGAACGGGCGCAACGGTCCGTTCCACGCGAACTGCGTCGCCGGTGCACCGGCGAGGCTACGAAAGAAGAGTTCGGCCCCGAGCGCGTTTGCCCACCCGAACTCCGGCCGCGTGAACCGCCAGTAGCCGTCGGGGTAGAAGCTCTCATGAATGAGGCCGGTCTCGCCGTCGGTCTCGGCGAGCGTCGTGATCGCGGTCGCGACTTCGATCGACGAGGTCGCGGTGAGCGCGCGGCCGATGATGCCGAGCGGCCAGACGAAACCGTACGGCGTGTGTGGGCTGCCCAACCCTTGCGCGTACCGCCCCGAGAAGAAGAACGGATTGTCCATGCTGAGCGTAAACTTGCGCGTGGCCAAGTAGGTCGCGTCGTAGGCCGAGCACCAATCGATGTACGGCAGCGTCGTGAGGTTTGGAATGTTCGCATCGTCCATCAGATTGTATCTGCCGAAGCCGTCCGTCTCGTAGGCGTATATCCATGCGCCCCGCTGCCGGTCGAAGTACCGTCCGTATCGCTCGATTCCCAACTGCACTTGCTGGCCGAGCGTTCCCGCTTTACGCGCCAGGGCTTCATCCCCATAGCCATCGAGCGCGAGCTGCACGATGTTGCGCAACGCGACCGCGGCGATCGCATTCTGTGGAATGTTGAAACGGTACTCGACGGCGTCGTCGGACGGGCGAAAGGCGCCCCAGATCATCCCGGTCCCGGCGTAATACGCATCGTTGGTATAGACCCGGTATGGATAGCGATAATGGCTGCAGTTTCGATGCTGCTGCTCGCACGCATAGGTAGCAACGGTTGCCTGCAGCGCGCGATGCAAGTCGTTGGAAAAGAACGACCGGTCGCGCGTCGAGCGCCAATAGATTGAAGCCAGGATCACCGGCCACGCCAGTGAGTCGACCTCCCACTTGCGCTCCCAAACGTGGTAGTCGTCCTGTAATGCATTGGCATAGGGATCGGTGAGAACGTTGCGCGCGTTGCGTTCGATCACGCCGACGAATCGCGCGCGCAAGACCGGGTAGAAGGTCTGGAAGCGAATGTACGGGATCGTCTGCGCGGACGAGTCGCGCAGCCACATCGCCGGAATGTCGCCGCTCTGAACGTACGTCGTCGCGTCGTCTTCGAGAAAAAAATCGTGAAAGAGCGTATGGAAGAGCTGGGCCGTTTGAATATCGCGTACGCGCTGGCCGGTGAGCGGAACGACCAGCGTCTCGGGCGCGGCAGGCCCAACCCAGCAGAACGCTAGGATGGCGCCGAGCACCACGCTCGCCGCGCGGCGCGCGAGGGAACATCGCACCATGGGGATGTTGCCTTAGACGCAGCGAAGCTCCGCTCTTGCCATGCCACGAGGAGTGCTTTTGACGGATGTTTCGTGCGCCGAACTCGTGCGCGAGTTCGAGTCGGGAAACCCGCGCGCGCTGGCGCGCGCGATCTCGCGTGCCGAGGCGGGACGCGGTGGCGAACTCATTCGTGCTCTCTTCCCAAAGACCGGGCACGCCGCAACCATCGGTCTCACCGGACCGCCGGGCGTCGGCAAGTCGACGCTCGCCTCGGACCTGGTTCGCGACGCGCGCGCGCGCGGAAAGCGGGTCGGAGTAGTCTCCGTCGATCCGAGCTCGCCGTTTTCACATGGCGCCTTACTCGGCGACCGCATTCGTCACGCCGAACATTTCACCGACCCAGACGTTTTCATCCGCTCGATGGCGAGTCGCGGGCATCTCGGCGGCCTCGCCGGCGCGACCGCCGACGCCGTGCTGCTGATGGACGCATTCGGCTTCGATCGCGTGCTCATCGAAACGGTCGGCGTCGGTCAGAGCGAGGTTGCAATTGCGGAACTCGCGCAGACGACGCTGGTCGCGCTGCAACCCGGAAGCGGCGATTCGATTCAGGTGCTTAAAGCCGGCATCATGGAGATTGCCGACATTTTTGTCATCAACAAATCGGATCATCCGATGGCCGATCAACTGCGGCGCGAGATTCGCTCGATGATGGAGATGCAGCATTGGAGCGGCTGGGTGCCTGAGTTGGTCTCGACGCAGGCGGTGAGCGGCGAAGGGATCGATGAGCTCGAGCGCGCGATCGAGCGTCACGCGGCATACCTCAACGAAACCGGCGAAATCGAGCACCGGCGGCGCGACGCGTTCGCGCATCAAGTGCGCCAACTCGCGCTCGGACGTCTGGAACGCCGCCTCGATCGAGCGTTACAAACGCACCCCCACGACGACCTCGACCCATACGAAGCCGCCGATCGCGTTCTCACCGAACTTGGTCTTTAGGGAGAATTCACAGCGTACGTCGAAAAGTTCGGGCCCTATGCCCATCGATAGCCCATCGACACCGCGAACGACGATCGAACGCTCCGGCCGGACCTGGCGCCGCAAAGGTCCCGGCTCGGGAGCGGTCGACCGGACGATCTCCGACGTTCCGCTAAAAGTCGTCTACGGACCCGAGGACGTCGCGGGGCGTGAGCTCCCGTGGCCGGGTGACTATCCGTACTCGCGCGGCATCCACGCGAGCGGTTATCGCGACCGGCTTTGGACGATGCGCCAGTTCGCCGGTTTCGGCACCGCGGCGCAAACGAACGAACGCTACCATTTCCTGCTCGAGCGCGGTCAGCACGGGCTTTCGGTCGCGTTCGATATGCCCACGCTCATGGGATACGATTCCGACGCGCCGCAGGCGCGCGGCGAGGTGGGGAAGTGCGGTGTCGCGATCGATTCGCTTGCCGACATGGAGCTGCTCTTCGACGGCATCGACATGGGCGAAATCACCACCTCGATGACGATCAACGGCCCGGCCTGTATCGCGCTCGCGCAGTACATTGCCGCGGCCGAAAAGAAGGGCATCCCGCGCACCAAGTTGGGCGGCACGATTCAGGCCGACATCCTCAAAGAGTACATTGCACAGAAAGAGTGGATCTTTCCGCCGCGCCCGCACATGCGCATTATCGTGGACATGATCGAGTTCTGCACGCGCGAGATGCCGAAGTGGAATACGATCTCGATCTCCGGCTATCACATTCGCGAGGCCGGCTCGACCGCCGCGCAGGAGCTGGCCTTCACGCTCGCCGACGGCTTTGCATACGTCGAAGCCTGCATGGCCGCCGGCATGGACGTTGACGAGTTCGCGCCGCGCCTTTCGTTCTTCTTCAACTCGCACATCGACTTTTTCGAAGAAATCGCGAAGTTCCGCGCCGCGCGCCGGATTTACGCGCGCCATATGCGCGAGAAGTACGGCGCGAAGAATCCGCGATCGTGGCAGCTGCGCTTCCACACCCAGACGGCGGGCTGCAGCGCCACCGCGCAACAGCCCGAAAACAACATCGTGCGGGTCGCTTACGAGGCGATGGCGGCGGTGCTTGGCGGCACGCAGTCGCTCCACACCAACTCGATGGACGAAGTCTTGGCGCTGCCGTCGGAAAAGTCGGTCGAGATCGCGCTGCGCACGCAGCAGGTTTTGGCGTACGAAACCAACGTGACCAACGTCGTCGATCCGCTGGGCGGTTCGTATTTCGTCGAGGCGCTGACCGACGAAATGGAGCGCCAGGCGGAGTCGTACTTCGCGCAGATTGCCGAATACGGCGGCGTCATTGAAGCGATCGAAGCCGGCTTCTTCCAGCGCGAGATCGCCGACGCGAGCTATCGCTATCAGCGTTCGATCGAGACGCGCGATCGCATCATCGTCGGCGTCAACGCGTTCGCGCACGACGATGAACGCGAAGATATCGACCTGTTGAAGATTACGGAGGAGACCGAACGCGGTCAGGCGCGCGCCGTTCAAGAGGTTCGCGCGAACCGGGACGCCGGCGCCGTGGAGCGCACGCTCGAGCGTCTGCAGGCTGCCTGCCGCGATCCCAAGGACAACCTGATGCCGCACCTGATCGATTGCGCCAACGCCTACTGCACGGAGGGCGAGGTCGTCGAGGCGATGGCTGCAGTCTATGGGCGCTATATCGAACGCGCCGTGCTCTGATGCGACACAAACACGGCATCCGCTGCCGGACCGATATCGAGCTCTACCGCATGCGCCGCACGCTCAAGCAGGTCGTACGCAAGCTCGAGGAAGCACTACGTTTAAGCCGCCGTCGTGACGGGATAGAAGATGAACGACCGACCCCTGCGCATCGTCATCGCTAAAGCCGGCCTCGACGGCCACGACCGCGGAGCGAAAGTGATCGCGCGCGCCTTGCGCGACGCGGGCATGGAGGTCATCTACACCGGCCTCTTTCAAACGCCCGAGCAGATCGTGCAGACCGCGATCCAAGAAGACGCCGACGGCATCGGGCTTTCGATCCTCTCCGGCGCGCACATGACGCTCTTTCCGCTCGTCGTCGAACAACTGAAGAGCCACGATGCCGGCGACATCGTCTTTTTCGGCGGGGGAACGATCCCCGCCGAAGACGCGAGACGTCTTAAAGAGCTTGGCGTACGTGAAGTTTTTACCCCGGGTGCCCCGCTGCAGGAGATCATCGACTTCGTCGAGCGTGAATGCGGTAAACGACGAGCGCTGGTCGGTTAGCACATGAAGGTTCGAACTCGCGTGGCGCCGTCGCCGACGGGCGATCCGCACGTTGGGACGGCGTACGTCGCGCTGGTCAACTACTGCTTCGCCCGCCAAAACGGCGGCGAGTTCATCTTGCGGATCGAAGACACCGATCAGGCGCGCAGCACCGCGGAGAGCGAGCGCACGATTCTGCAGACGCTGCGCTGGTGCGGTCTCGACTGGGACGAAGGCCCCGACGTCGGCGGTCCGCACGGCCCGTACCGCCAGAGCGAACGCTCCGCGATCTATCGCGAGTATGCTGAGAAGCTGCTGGCGAGCGGCCACGCCTTCAAATGTTTCTGCGCGCCCCAGCGACTCGAGGCGATGCGCGTCGCGCAACGCGCCGCCGGGCAGCCCTCACGCTACGACGGTCTCTGCCGCAGCTATTCGCCGGAGGAGATCGCGCGTCGCGAGGCCGCCGGCGAGCCTCACGTCGTGCGTCTCGTGGTTCCTGACGAGGGCGTCTGCGTCGTTGAAGATTTGCGCCGTGGGCCGATCGAGTTCGACTATAAGAGCGTCGACATGCAAGTCTTGGTGAAGTCGGACGGTCTGCCGACCTACCACCTCGCTAACGTGGTCGACGATCACCTCATGGAGATCACGCACGTCTTTCGCGGCGAAGAGTGGGTCTCGAGCGCGCCGAAGCATCTCCTACTCTACTCGTATTTCGGCTGGGAGCCGCCGAAGCTGATGCACCTGCCGCTGCTGCGTAATCCCGACAAGAGCAAACTGAGCAAACGCAAGAACCCGACGGGCATCCTTTTTTATCGCGCAATGGGCTATCTGCCCGAAGCATTGATCAACTTTTTGGCGTTGCTGGCGAACGCCACGCGCGAGGGCGAAGACGAGCTGATGGATCTTCCGGCGATCGTGCGCCGTTTCGAGGTCCAGCACGTGCCGATCAGCGGCCCGGTCTTCGACGTCGCCAAGCTCGACTGGCTGAACGCGCGTTACATTCGCGAACGCCTCGATTCGTCGTCGTTCGTCGAGCGGGTCTCGGCGTGGGCGATCTCGCCCGAGCGTTTGACGCGCATCGCGCACCTCGCAGCACCGCGCATCGAACGCTTGAGCGACCTCGGACCGCTCTTAGCTTTTCTCTTCTCGGGACGCATCGCGCTGCGCGCCCAAGATTTCACGAGCACGAAACTCGATGGTGCCGAACTGCGGGAGGCGTTTACGACCGCGCTGGCCGAGTTTGACGCATTGCCGGCTTGGAATTCCTTCGGTGTCGAAACGGTGCTCAAATCCATCGCCGAAAAGCTGGGGAAGAAAGTCCGCGACGTGGCGCGGCCGTTCTACGTGGCAGTCACCGGAAGCCCGACGTCGATTCCGCTCTACGACTCGATGGAGCTGCTCGGCCGCGATCTCGTGCGCGAACGCCTGCGCAATGCACTCGACCTCCTGGGCCGCGAAAAGGCCACCGTATGATTCGCGCGATCGTTCTGGCCGCCGGCAAAGGCACACGGATGAAGAGCACGCGGCCGAAAGTGCAGCACGAGCTCTGCGGCCGGTCGATGCTGTGGTACGTGCTGCAGGCGTTGCGCGACGCCGGGATCGAGGAGATCGTCGTCGTCGTCAGTCCCGATCTGCAAGAGTGGGTCGACGGCTTCGACGTTAACAGCGTGGTGCAGGCGGAGCAGCTCGGAACCGGCCATGCCGTACGGGTCGCGCTCGAATCGCTGGATCCGCGGGCCGGCGGCCGGATCGTCGTCGCCTGCGGCGACATGCCGCTCGTTCCAGCCGAGCTTTTTGCCGCGATGACGAGTTCGCTCGATCCGTCCGACGACGAGGGTGAGGCGGTGATGGCGCTGGTCACTGCCAAGATGCCGCTGCCGTCGTATTTCGGCCGTATCGTGCGTCGCGGGAAAGCCGTCGAATGCATTGTCGAAGTGCGCGACGCGACGGCCGATCAGCTAACGATTGACGAGATGAACGCCGGCATCTACGCTTTCGACGAGAGCGCGCTGCGCGAGGCCGTCACGCACCTGCGCCCGGAGAACGCGCAGTCGGAGTACTATCTCACGGATACGGTTGCCTATTTTGTCAACGCCGGAAAGCGGGTTCGCCCGGTGCCCGCGCGCGAGCACCTCCACGTTTTGGGCATCAACGATCGGGTCGAGCTTGCGGTGGCGCGCAGAGAGATGAACGCGCGGCTCTGCGCGCAGTACATGCGTGAGGGCGTGACGATCATCGACCCTGAGACGACCTACCTTGAGCCCGAGCTCGCCATCGGCAGCGATACGGTGATCTATCCGAATACGACGATTGCGCGTCTCTCTCGCCTCGGGACGCACTGCGTCGTCGGGCCGAATGCGCGCCTCTCGAATGCGGCTGCCGGCGATCGGGTGACGATCCGCGAGAGCGTGGTAATCGACTCGACGATCGGCGACGACGTATCGGTGGGGCCGTTCGCCCATCTGCGCGGCGAGACTGAAGTGGCCGAACGCGTGCACGTCGGGAACTTCGTCGAGATCAAAAAGTCGCGGCTCGCGCGCCGCGCCAAGGTGAGCCACCTCTCTTACCTCGGCGACGCGACGATCGGCGAGGAGACGAACATCGGCGCCGGCACAATCACCT
>DATHOO010000089.1:0-2078 GCA_035484815.1 Candidatus Acidiferrales bacterium | reverse complement strand
TGGTTTGCGGATCGCGATAGCTTTCCACCACGTAACGGTAATCATGCCCTTTGATCCGTTTGGTGACCTGGTAAGCCATATTGCAACGTCCCCCTGCAAGCTATGCTATCGGCGCGCCCGGCGAGGTAACGAGACCGGTGCGGGCTTCACGTTCTCGCTTACCGTGAATTTGCATCACTAGGGAACCAAACCCCGTTCATCCTCTACATGGATGCGCAGCGGCAAGACGTCGTAGAGTTCGGCACGCGGCGGACGCTGATCGTGGCAGCCGTGATGGCCGCCACTTTGATGCAGACTCTCGATTCAACGATCACGAACGTCGCGTTGCCCACGATCCAAGGCAACGTCGGGGCAGGCCAGCAGGAAGCCACCTGGATCATAACGGCGTATACCATCGCCGCCATCGTGGTAATCCCGTTGACGCCCTGGCTCCATGACCGGTTCGGCCGAAAAAATTACTACGTCGCATCGATTGCCGGCTTTACGCTGGCCTCGGTGATGTGCGGCATGTCGACCTCGCTCGGAATGCTCACGTTTTGGCGTGTCATTCAGGGCCTTTTCGGAGGCGGCTTGCTGGCGACCGGGCAGCTGGTTCTGCGCGATACGTTTCCGCCCGAAGGCCTCGGCGTGAGCCAAGGAATCTTCACTATCGGCGCGGTCATGGGTCCGGCGCTCGGACCGGCGCTTGGCGGTATTTTGGTTGACAACTGGTCGTGGAATTGGTGCTTCGACATCAACGTCTTACCGGGAGCCTTTGCCGCGACCGTCTTGTTTCTGCTTCTAAGAGACCCGCAAAAACCGCGGAAGATGGCGGTCGATCTTGCCGGAGTAATGCTGCTCGCGCTCGCGCTCGGATCGATGCAGTACGTACTCACCGAGGGCGAGCCGCATTACTGGTTGCAGGATCCGGTAAACGCGGTAATGGCCGTCCTTTGTCTGATCGGCTTCGTGGGCTTTGTCGTCTACGAGTTAAAGCTCACGGCAGCTCCGATCGTCGATCTTCGCGTACTCGCGAACCGAAGCGTCTGGTCGGGGGCGCTCCTTGCGTTCGCGTTCGGCGGCGCATCGCTGGGTTCGACGTACGTTCTGCCGCAGTTCGTTCAAGGCTTGCTCGGCTTCACTCCGACGCTCAGCGGTTTGCTCTTCATTCTGCGCGCCGTGCCGCTCGCGCTCTGTGTGCCCTTCATCGTCAAAGTGATCGGCAAAGTCGATGCGCGCCTCTTACTGGCGGCGGGCTTCATAGCAAGCGGGGTGGCACTGCTAATATTAGCGTTCCATACGACTCTGCAGGCGTCGTTCTGGACCTTCGCGATACCCCTTGCGCTTAGTGGCGCCGGCAGCGCTTTGCTCTTCATCCCGCTCACCGTAGCGGTCCTGAGCGGCACGCCACCGCGCGATGGGCAGAAGGCCGGCGCGTTCATCAACCTAGCGGTGCAGCTCGGAGGCTCGGTGGCGGTCGCGCTGCTCGGCGTCGTTATCGACCGGCGCGCCGAGTTCCATTCGACGGTCCTCGCAGGCCAAGTTAATCTCAAAGCGCCGCCGGTGGCCCAATTTCTCCAATCGCATTCCGTGGCTCAGCTCTCGGCGCTCGTGCAAGGCCAGTCGTTGATCCTCTCCTATGCCGATGCTTCCCTGGTCGTCGGCGCCAGTTCGCTGATCTGCATCCCCTTGATCCTCCTTATGCGCCGGCGCAGCGCCGCACCCTCACTGGCAGAGATCGAGATCGGCGGATAGCTCTTTATCGCAGTACGTACTGTGTGTTGAGGGCGCTAAAGATTTTCAGCGCGAGTTTCATTGCAGGGGCGGTGTAGTCGCTCAGTGGGCCGCGGGCGCCGCCGGCGACCCATTCATCCACCGTCGCAGCGTAGGCCGTCACGACCGCAGCAGTAATCATTAGGGCGACGAGCGCTGCGGAAGCTGGTAAACGATGGGCCACTGCGTTTGCAATATCGTCGCGATGGGTCGTGCGTACGGCGTCGAGGCGCCCTCGGAGCTCGGGAGACTTCGCGACGACCTGCCCGGTCAACCGAATGACCCGCTGCGCGTCGCTGGCCCGCACCGACTCATCGAGCGCAGCT
>DATHOO010000088.1:0-9658 GCA_035484815.1 Candidatus Acidiferrales bacterium | reverse complement strand
CGATGATCTGCTGCGTGCGCAGCGCCACCTTCGCGCTCTCGGCGGTCGGCAGCGCCAACGCCTCGTCTTTACCGTTGGTGTGCAGCGATTGCGTCCCTCCCAGCACCGCCGCGAGTGCTTGAAGCGTCACGCGTACCACGTTGTTCTCGGGCTCTTGCGCGGTGAGCGTCGAACCGCCGGTCTGCGTGTGGAATCGCAACGTTTGCGAGCGCGGATCGGTGCAGCCGAACTCATCGCGCGTGATGTGCGCCCAAAGATAGCGCGCCGCGCGAAACTTGGCGATCTCTTCGAAAAAGTCGTTGTGTGCGTTCCAAAAGAAGGAGATGCGCGGTGCGACATCGTCGAGCGCGATGCCGGCCTCGCGCGCTGCCCGCAGGTAAGCTTTGCCGTTGGAGAGCGCAAACGCGATCTCTTGAACTGCGGTCGCGCCGGCTTCGCGGATGTGGTACCCGGAAATCGAGATCGCGTTCCACTGGGGTACCTCGCGCGCGCAATACGACATCACGTCGGTCACCAGGCGCATCGACGGCCCGGGCGGGTAGATGTAGGTTCCGCGCGCAACGTACTCTTTGAGCACGTCGTTCTGCACGGTACCGCCCAGCTTGTCGAACGGGATGCCGCGGCGACGCGCAACCGCGAGCAGCAACGCCAGCAGAATCGACGCCGGTGCGTTGATGGTCATCGAAACCGTCACGCGATCGAGCGGAACTTGGTCGAGCAGCGTTTCCATGTCGGCGATCGAGTCGATCGCAACCCCGACTTTGCCCACCTCGCCCAGCGCTTGCACCGCATCTGAATCGTAACCAAGCTGCGTCGGCAGGTCGAATGCGACCGAGAGGCCGGTTTGTCCGTGCTCGAGCAAATAGCGATAGCGCGCATTCGATTCGGCTGCGGTTCCGAAACCGGCGTATTGGCGCATCGTCCAAAGGCGTCCGCGATACATGTTTGCGCGAATGCCGCGTCCGTACGGGAAGCAGCCCGGCTCGCCGAGATCGCGCGCCTCGCTAGGAGCAGCGTCGTAAACCGGCCGGATTGGAATGCCGGAGTCGTTAACGTCCCTCACCGTTTGTCATCCTGAAATGAAATCAACGGCGAGCCTCGCTCGACGCTGGCACCGACGCCGGCTAAAACGGCGTCGACCGTGCCGCCTCGATGTGCGCGAATCTCGTTCATCATCTTCATTGCCTCGATAACCGCTACGACGTCACCCTCGGCTACGCGGTCTCCCGCGCCTACCCGCAGCTCGACGATCAGACCGTGCATGGGGGAGGGAATGGTGTTTCCACCTGCCGCTGCCGCGCCTCTGCCCAGCGCGCCCAGCCGGGGCGCCATTCGACGTTCGGCGGTCCGCGGGCGCGCAGCGGCCGATCGGCGTGGAGACGGTTGCCACGTGCGCGCGAACGCTTCGAGCGTTGCCGTTCCGTAGGACGCTTCGATCACCGCAGGTTCGTCGCAGAGGGCGCGTAGCAACGGCAGCGTCGTCGGCACGCCTTCGATAGCATACTCATCCATCGCGCGACGAAGCCGCGCGATGGCCTGCTCGCGTTTCGGCGCCCAAACGATCAGCTTGGCGATGAGCGAATCGTATTGCGGAGGGATCGTCCAGCCGGCGTACGCCGCAGAATCGACGCGAACGCCGAGCCCGGCGGGCTCGCGGTACTCCGAAATCGTTCCCGGTGCGGGCCGAAAGTCGTCGGCTGGATCTTCGGCGTTGATCCGCGCCTCGATGGCGAAGCCTCGGAAAAGAATTTCGTCTTGCGCGTATCCGAGCGGCTCGCCGGCCGCAACACGAATTTGTTCGCGAACGAGATCGACACCGGCGATCATTTCGCTGACGGTGTGCTCGACTTGAATGCGCGTGTTCATCTCCAGAAAGTAGAACGCGTCGTCAATTACGAGACATTCGATGGTTCCCACCGAATCGTAACCGATCGCCTTTGCCGCGCGCATGCCGGCCGCTCGCATTGCCGCGCGAACGTCATCGGGAATCGTCGCGGGCGTCTCTTCCCAGAGCTTTTGATGGCGGCGCTGCAGCGAACAGTCGCGCTCGCCAAAGTGCACGACGTTGCCGTGTTTGTCCGCGAGCAGCTGCAACTCAACGTGCTTGGGGTTCTCGAGATAGCGCTCGGCGTAAATCGTGCCGTTTTTGAAGTAGGCCTCGGCTTCGCGGCGTGCCGTCTCGAACGCCGACGCTATCTCGTCCGGCGAGCGAGCGACTTTGAGTCCCTTGCCGCCGCCGCCCGCGGCGGCTTTGAGCGCCAGCGGCAAACCGTAACGCTCTGCCGCTTGACGCGCGGCGGCAACGTCGGCGAGCGCTTCGGTGCCGCCGGGGACGAATGGGACGCCGGCCTCTTGCATCGCGCGCCTAGCGCGCACTTTATCGCCCATTGCGTCGATTGCGCCGGCGTGCGGCCCGATCCAGACCAATCCTTCGGCTATCACTCGCCGCGCGAAATCACCGTTCTCCGCGAGGAAACCGTACCCCGGATGGATCGCTTGCGCGCCCGATTCACGCGCGCATTCCAACAGCCGTTCCACGTTGAGATAGCTCTGCGCCGGCGGCGCAGGTCCCAGCCGATAAGCCTCATCGGCCAGCTCCACGTGACGCGCGCTTTTATCGGCATCAGAGTAAACCGCAACGGTCGCGATACCCATCTCGCGCGCCGTGCGAATTACGCGCACCGCGATCTCCCCGCGATTCGCAATCAGAATCTTTTTAAACACCGCCTATATTGTCACGCGTCGAAGGACGGCGGATACATCCCCATTGCGTGATAGCCGGCGTCGACGAAGTGCACGTCGGCGGTTACGGCGCTTGAAAGATCGGATGCGAGGAAGGCGGCCACGTTGCCGACGTCTTCGGGAGTCACGTTGCGTCGCAGCGGGGCGACCTTCGGCACGACGTCGAGGATCCGCGAGAATCCGCCGACTTGGCGCGAGCTGGCGGTCTTGATCGGCCCGGCCGAAATGGCATTCACGCGAATGCCGCGGTCGCCCAAGTCGAAGGCCAGATAGCGCATCGTTGATTCGAGGGCAGCCTTGGCGATGCCCATCAGGTTGTAGTTCGGCACGATTTGCGTCGCACCGAGGTAGGTCATCGCCACGATCGACGCGCCGTGGTTGAAGTTTTCGCGTAGCGTGTGAACGAGCGCGATCAACGAATAGGCCGAAACGTCAAGCGCGAGCCCGAAGCCCGGACGCGATGTATCGAAGACCTTGCCGGCGAGATCCTCTTTGTTCGCGAACGCGATCGAATGGACGAGCGTGTCGAGCGGGCCGAACTCTTCGGCAAGCCGTTCGCGCATCGCGTTCAGCGAGGCGTCGTTCGCAACGTCGCATTCGACTACGGGGCCGCTGCCGAGCTCCGCTGCCAGCTTTTCGACCTCGTCCTTCACGCGCTCGCCCTGGTACGTCAGCGCGATTGCCGCCCCGTGCTCGTGGAGCTTGCGGGCGATTCCCGTTGCGATGGACCAGCGATTCGCAACGCCGGTAACCAGCGCGCGCTTTCCGTCTAAAAGTTTCACTTGCGCATCCTCGATTGCGGCTTCACAGTGAGAATCCCCTAAGGAAGAAGAAGGCGCCGAGCGCACCCGCAGCCAGGCTGACGTACCAGGCCAGCTTCGAGCGTGCGAGCGCCGCGACCGCGCCCAGCGCAATGCCGACCTGCAAGAGCGCCACCGCGTATTCGAAGGCGTGATGCCGGCGCACTTCCGCGGCGGACTCCTCCTCCAGCTTGCGGGCCGTCGTTTGAAGCGGCTGCTCCTTGGCCGTTTCCCTGGCGATTTCGCCTTGGTAGGCGCGCAGCCGCGACGGGTTCTTCGAGCCGCTATCGACGAGGCCGTCCGCGGCAACGGTGTAGAGGTGTTCCTTCGAGCGGGCGGCTTGGTACTCACTCCAGGTGTCCGACGCCTTGATTTGGTCGATGGTCGCTTCGTTGATGAGATCGCCGGAGCGCAGCGCAGCGACGGCGGCGATGACGGCGAAGATTGCGGCGCTCAAGCCGACGAAGCGCAGCCACGAAGGGGTGCGCTCGTGCCGGAGCTCTTCGTGCACCTCCGCGATTTGCTCTTGTAGCCGATCGGTGTCGACCTCCATATTTTTCGGCATCCTCTCCGTTTCCGATGATTTGATTCTACAGAGGAATGTTGCCGTGCTTGCGGTCGGGGCGCGGCACGTGCTTATCGCGCAGCATCTCGAGCGCCCCGGCGATCGCGCTGCGCGTTTGATGCGCTTCGATCACGTCGTCGACGTAACCGCGCTGAGCTGCGATATAGGGGTTCGCAAATCGCTCGGTATACTCATCAATGAGCTCTTGCATCTTTCCCGCTTTGTCGGCGGCAGCGGCAATCTCGCGGCGAAAGATCGTCTTGACGGCGCTTTCCGCGCCCATCACCGCGATCTCGGCGGTCGGCCACGCGAGATTGACGTCGGCACGGATGTGTTTGCTTGCCATGACGTCGTAAGCGCCGCCGTACGCTTTGCGCGTGATGATCGTGATCTTCGGAACGGTCGCCTCGGCGAACGCATAGAGCAGCTTCGCCCCGTGTAGGATGATCCCGCCGTACTCCTGGTCGGTTCCCGGCAGGAAGCCGGGAACGTCGACGAAGGTCACCAACGGAATGTTGAACGCATCGCAGAAGCGCACGAAACGCGCGGCCTTTACCGAGGAACGCGTGTCGAGCACGCCGGCGAGCACGTTTGGTTGATTTCCGACGATACCGACCGTGTGTCCGTCAATGCGCCCAAAACCGCAGATGATGTTCGGCGCGTAGAGCGGCGCAATCTCTAAGAAGTCTCCATAGTCGACGACGCCGTCGATCACTTCGTGCATATCGTAGGGCTTGTTCGGTGAATCGGGCACGACGTCGTCCAGCGCACCGACCGAGCGATTTGGATCGTCGTCGCAATCGAAGGCAGGCGGACTTTCGCGATTGTTCTGCGGGATGAACGAGAAGAGCGCGCGCGTGAGATCGCAGAGATTCGTTTCGTCCGTCGCTACGAGGTGGGCGACCCCGCTGCGCGTTGCATGGGTCGCCGCGCCCCCGAGCTCTTCAAATGATACTTCCTCGCCGGTGACGGTCTTGATGATCTCGGGCCCGGTGATGAACATCTGAGAGATCTTTTCGGTCATCAAGATGAAGTCGGTGATCGCCGGCGAGTAGACGGCACCGCCGGCGCAGGGGCCTGCGATCAAGCTGATCTGCGGAATCACGCCGCTCGCCTGAACGTTGCGCCAAAAAATTTCGGCGTAGCCTCCCAACGACACCACGCCTTCCTGGATTCGAGCGCCGCCGGAGTCGTTGATGCCGATTAGCGGCGAACCGGTGTGCACGGCGAGATCCATCACTTTGCAGATCTTCTCGGCAAATGCTTCGCCCAGCGATCCGCCGAGCACCGTGAAATCTTGCGAAAAGAGGAAAATCTGGCGGCCGTCGATCGTCGCGCGCCCGGTGACGACCCCGTCGCCGAGAAACTCTTTCTCGTCGAGGCCGAACGCGTTGGTGCGATGCACGACGAAGCGGTCGAACTCGACGAACGAGTTCTCGTCAACGAGGGCCTCGACGCGCTCGCGCGCGGTCCGCTTGCCGCGGTCGTGTTGTCTAGCGATCGCCTCGGCACCCGCCGGCGCCGCCGACTGCTCGCGCTTCGCCCGGAGCTCGTCATATTTTTCGGCCCGGCTCTTCACGCAAGCCAGCTTAGCCGCGCCCGCCCTTTTGTCATGCTGACCCTTCCTACGAACACCAACGATAACTCGCCTCGTGCGACGACAAAGCCTGCCGATAACCACGCGAAGATGACCGTCGCGCCTTCCGTAGAATACGAATCGGCATGATGCGCACCGTTTTTTTTGCTATCTTGATTGCCGTCGCTTGCACCGTCGTTCCGGTCGTGCGAGCCGCCGCACCCGCGGCGGAGGGTTTTCCGACACCACCGCCGGTTCCGCGGACGCGTCCCGTCGCGGTGACGATGTACGGCATGTCGGTCACCGATCCGTACCGCTATTTCGAGGATATGCAGAATCCGGTCGTCATCAACTTCTTCAAAGACCAGAACGAGTACACGCGTGCGGTTCTGGGTCGTCTGGGGCCGGCGCGCGATCAACTCTTCGAACGCATTAAGGTGCTCGACAACGCCGGCGCTTCGGTCACGGGCGTGACCCTCGACGGCCCGTATTATTTTTACGAGAAACTCAACCCCGGTGATAATTCGCCGAAGCTCTACGTTCGCGACGTTAACGGCAGCGCGGAGCGGGTGCTGGTCGATCCGCAAAGCCTTGCATCGGCAGGAAAGCACTACACGATAAACTACTTTCTGCCGTCACTCGATGGCCGCTACGTCTCCTACGGCATTTCGGAAGGCGGCTCCGAAGCCGCGGTGATTCACGTCGTCGAAACGGCGACGGGCCGCGTGCTCCCCGATGCTATCGATCGTGCCTACTACATCGGCGTGACGAGCTGGCGCCCCGACGGCAACTCTTTTTATTACGTGCGCTTTCCAAAACTGAAGCCGGGCGAGCCGGAGACCGACAAAGAGACTCGACCCGTTGCATACGTTCACTCACTTGGACGAGATCCCGAGAAGGACGTTCCCGTCTTCGGCTACGGCGTCGATCCGAGGGTCAAGTTCGCACCGACCGATTTTCCCGAGGTGGTGTACTCACCGGCTTCATCGTACACGCTCGGCGTGATTGCGCACGGCGTGCAGAACGAGCTGACAATCTACACGGTCCACGCTTCGAGCCTCGAATCGAGCGACATCGCCTGGCAGCGCGTCGCCGACGTCGCCGACGGCGCGACCGCCTACGATCTCAAGGGCTCGACGATCTATTTGATCACGCACAAAGACGCGCCCACGTTTAAGATCGTGGCGACCTCGCTCGCCGCACCGAACGTCGGCGCGCCGCAGGTGGTCGTCGCGGCCGGCAAACCGATCGTCCAACAGCTGGGCGTTGCCGCGGATGGCCTCTACGTTTTGTCGCGTGACGGCGGCTTCGGTCAAATTTCCCGGATTGCGCTTGCGGCTGATGGCGCCCCCGGCGAAAGCACGAAGGTGACGTTGCCGTTTGACGGGTCGATCAATGCGATCTCGACCGACTCGCGCGTCGCCGGAACCGTCTTTGGACTCACCGGCTGGACGCATTCGTTGCTCTACTACTCGGTCGATGCCAGCGGAAACGTTGCCGACACGCACCTGAAAGCGCTCGCCAATGTCGACATGACGCCCTACACTTCGGCGGAGGTCGAGGCTCGCAGCGAAGATGGGACGATGGTTCCACTCTCGCTGATTTACAAAAAAGGTATCGCGCTTGACGGCTCCCATCCGACGTACTTGAATGGCTACGGCGCCTATGGTATCACGCTGGAGCCATCGTTCAGCGCGACGCGCGTGGCCTGGCTCGAGCGCGGCGGGGTCTATGCAATCTGCCACGTGCGCGGCGGCGGATGGTATGGCGAGGCGTGGCATCGCGCGGGCATGATTACCACGAAGCCGCACACCTGGCAAGACTTCATCGCCTGCGGCCAGTGGCTGATCGACCACAAATATACCTCGTCTGCGCATCTCGCGGGCGAGGGAACCAGCGCCGGCGGCATCACGATCGGACGCGCGATAACCTCCCGGCCGCATCTCTTTGCCGCCGCGCTTGACGTCGTTGGCGCAAGCAACGCGATGCGCATGGAGTTCTCGCCGAACGGGCCCCCAAATATTCCGGAGTTCGGTACCGTTAAAGACAAGGTCGGATTCAAAGCGCTCTACGCCATGGACGCATACGAGCACGTCGTTCCGGGAACCGCCTACCCCGCCGTCATGCTCATTACTGGATATAACGACCCGCGCGTCTCGTCGTGGGAACTCGCGAAGTTCGCGGCCCGCCTATCGCGTTCGACGACGAGCGGCCGCCCGATCTTGCTGCGTGTCGATTACGACGCCGGCCATGGATTCATGGCCGCCTCGCGCGCGCAGAGCGAGCAGCTCCTCACCGATGAATATTCGTTCTTGCTCTGGCAGACCGGCGACCCGGCCTTCGCCGACATCCCAACCCGCATCTACCCGCGTGCTGCGAACTATCTCTCGAAGTAGCCCCTGTCAACCTCACCAAATTCCTAACATGGCTTTAACGTCGTCGGAAGCCATGGTGGTGGGATCCCAGGGCGGCGTGAAAGTAATCTCGACGTTGGCGGTCTTGACGCCGTCGATCGCGAGCACGTGATCTTCGACCGACTTCTTGAACATTGGTCCGACCGGACACATCGGCGAGGTCAGCGTCATCAGGACCGTGACGTTTTCTCCGTTTTCGCCCTCGGTCGAGACGTCGTAGACCAAACCGAGCTCGAGGATTCCCAGATTCAGCTCGGGGTCTTTCACCTCGACGAGCGCTTCGCGAACTTGTTCGACGGTTGGCATGGGACTAGGGGTTTGTCGCGACCGGGGGCAAACCTCTGGTTTGGGGCAAGCCAGGCGGCCGCGGCGAAATCTGCGCAACTGCTCCGGAATGGGAACGATTCTAGTAGATTATAGGTATTAATAGATAGAGGAAAGGAAGAGCCAGAGCGATGTCGATGTGGGAGCCCTTCACCGAGCGAGCGCGGCGCAGCATCGTGCTTGCTCAAGAAGAAGCGCAGCGCCTCGGAAACAACTACATTGGAACCGAGCATATTCTGCTTGGGATTATCTCCGAGGGCGAAAGCCTGGCCGCCAAAGTCCTCGAGTCCCTTGGCGTCAACCTTTCGAAGGTCCGTCAAGAGGTCGAAGCCATCGTCGGCCGGGGCGGACAGACCGTGCAGCAGGAGATGGTGTTTACCCCGCGGGCGAAGCGAGTGATCGAGCTCGCGTTTGAAGAGGCACGCCAACTCAACCATAACTATATCGGGACCGAGCACTTGCTCCTTGGCCTAATCCGCGAGGGCGAAGGTGTGGCCGCTCGAGTCCTGACCAACCTTGGCGTCGATCCCGCGAAGGTGCGGGTGCAAACCACGTCCCTGCTCGGTGCCGAGGGTCAGCCCGCTTCGCCAAAAGGCAAGAGCAAGACTCCGACGCTTGACGCCTACGGCCGCGATCTCACGACGCTCGCGCGCGACAATAAACTCGATCCGGTCATTGGGCGCAACACCGAGATCGAACGCGTCATACAGATTCTCTCGCGCCGCACGAAGAACAATCCAGCGCTCATCGGCGAGCCGGGTGTTGGCAAGACCGCGATCGCCGAGGGGTTGGCGCAGCGCGTCATCAAAGGCGACATTCCCGAACCTTTGCGCGACCGCCGGGTGATTACGCTCGATCTCGCCGGGCTCGTTGCCGGAACGAAGTACCGCGGCGAGTTCGAAGAGCGCATGAAGCGCGTGATGGACGAGATCCGTGGTGCCGCCGGTGAGATCATTCTCTTTATCGACGAACTGCACACGCTCGTCGGTGCGGGCGCCGCCGAAGGTGCGATCGACGCCAGCAACATCATCAAACCGGCACTCGCGCGCGGCGAACTGCAATGCATCGGCGCAACCACGCTCAACGAATTCCGCAAGCACATCGAGAAGGACTCGGCGCTCGAGCGGCGTTTCCAGCCGGTCATGGTCGGAGAGCCGAGCGTCGAGGAAACCATCGAAATTCTCAAAGGCTTGCGCGACCGTTATGAGGCGCACCACAAGGTGCAAATCACTGACGA
>DATHOO010000087.1:0-16742 GCA_035484815.1 Candidatus Acidiferrales bacterium | reverse complement strand
TTTCCCATTTGGCAGAAGAGTGCTCACTATGTCGCGGCACGAATGTTATAAGTAGGTTTCTAACCGACCCTTTCAAAATCGGTCCGGCGCTGCCGTTGACTGAGAAGCAAAAAGCCGAGCAGAAGGTCAACGAGGAATGGGATAAGGCCGGCATACCATCCTTGGAGCAGCGCATCGAGGACCGTAATCGCATCATTGGTGACCGTCCTAAGCGTGCGTTTGAGGAGAAGTAAGTGTCAAAGTTTGAGTCGCTGCCCGAGTACGTCGCAGCTACGCCCGTTGAGGTCGTCGCGGCCCGCAAACAGCTAACCGAGCTAAAGAAGAATCCGGCCGTCGCACTAATGCAGGGGGCACGTCGTGCAGCCGTACAGCCGAAGTTTGCGTCGGTTATGCGCCTCACGGCGCTGGAGTGGGTTGAGTTTGCGGATTTCGTCGCCTCGGCGCTCCTAGGCGCTCTTGCAGGATGACCCGTCTCGCTTTCTAATCGTGTTAACCATGGTTTGCGTTACCCATGGCTAACAGACGCTCGATCGAACTGCTCTCGGTCGGATCCGACCGTTCTCCCTCGCGGGCACGCGAGGATTACGTCAAGGCAATTTTCCAGTTAGGCGCCGAGGGGCCGGTGCGCGCCGCTGCGCTTGCGCGGTATCTCAAGGTAAGCCGGGTTTCGGTGAGCAAGGCAAAGCGGCTGCTTGAAGCGGAAGGGCTGCTCGAGCCCGAAGCCATGCCGTTACAACCGCTGCGCTTGAGCCGTCGCGGTCAGAGCCTGGCTGTCGCAATGGTTCGGCGCCACCGGCTGCTCGAAACGTTTCTTCATCGCTCGTTGCGCGTACCGCTCGAGCGCGTGCACGCCGAAGCTGAGCGCATCGAGCACGTCATCTCCGATGACGTGGCGTCGCGCCTCGCAACGCTCTTGGGGCGCCCGGAATCCGATCCGCACGGACACCCGATTCCATACGGCGATACATTGTCGCGCCATCGGCTTCCGACGCTTGCGAGCCTCGCGGCGGGAAGCCGAGCGCGCATCGTGAGTATCGACGATCGAGATGAAGAAGCGGTTGCGGCGCTGGCGGCCGCGGGCGTTTTACCAGGAACACGGTGGCTCGTGGAGAGCAGCGAGCGCAGCCGAATTTTCGTGCGGAGCGGTAAGCGCTGCTTGGCGCTGCCGCGGCGTCACGCCGAGAGGGTGCGCATTGGAACGTAGCTACGGCGCCGGCAACTCGCGCGTCGTCGCGGCGGCGCACGACGCACTAGCGGGGAAGCGTCGCGGATTGCGCGCGCTTTTGCCCTTTGCCGGTCCTGCCTTTGTCGCCTCCGTCGCGTATGTAGATCCGGGGAACTTCGCGACCAATATTCAGGGCGGCGCCACGTTCGGTTACCGGCTGCTCTGGGTCGTCGTGCTCGCGAATTGCATGGCGATGCTCTTTCAAGGGCTTTCGGCCAAGCTCGGCATCGTCACGGGAAAGAACCTGGCGGAACTCGCTCGAGAACGCGTGCCCAAACCGGTCGCGCTTGGAATGTGGATTGTCAGCGAGTTCGGTGCGATGGCGACGGATCTCGCGGAATTTCTCGGTGCGATCATCGCGCTCTATCTGCTCTTCCACATTCCGATGTTGATCGGTGCGCTCCTTACCGGGATCGTGACTTATGCGATTCTGGCGCTCCATCGCTACGGTTTCCGTGCGATGGAGACGGCGATTGGTTCGCTGGTCGGCGTCATCGCCGTCTGCTACATCGTCGAAACGCTGCTCGCCAAGCCGGATTGGCATCAGGTGCTCTATCATTCGGTCGTGCCGTGGCTCGGCGGTTCCTCGAGCGTCGTCCTCGCGGTCGGCATCGTCGGCGCGACGGTTATGCCTCACGCGATCTATCTGCATTCGGCGCTCATGCAAGAGCGCATCGTCGTTCGCGATCGCCGGCATCTCGCAGCGGTCGTGCGATTTTCCCATATCGACGTGATCGTCGCGCTTTCCATCGCCGGGCTCGTCAACGTCGCGATGATGTACATGGCCGCGGCGGTCTTTCATGGCAGCGGTCACGGAGCCGTGGCCGACATCACGACGGCGTACCGTACGCTGATCCCTTTGCTTGGAAATCTCGCCGCCGGTGTCTTCTTGATTTCGCTGCTAGCCTCAGGGATTTCAAGCTCGGTCGTCGGGACGATGGCCGGGCAAGTGATCATGCAGAGCTTTGTCGGTTTCGCCGTTCCGCTCTGGATTCGCCGTTTGGTCACGATGCTGCCGGCGATCGTCGTTATCGCACTTGGCACCAACGTCACGCAGACGCTCATCATCAGCCAGGTTGTCTTGAGTTTCGTTCTGCCGGTGCCGGTCGTTGCGCTCGTGCTCTTGACGATGAACGGCAAAACGATGGGCGCAATGGTCAACGCGCGATGGGTGACGGTGCTCGCGGTGAGCGCGGCCGCCGCAATACTCACGCTCAACGCGATCCTGCTCCGGACGATCCTCTAGATGTTCTCTCGCAAATAGGAGCGCGAAAGTTTTACGTATTCGCCGGCCGAGATCTCGATCCAGGCGGCGGCTTGGCCTTCGAGCGGCTTCTTGACGCTTGCGGGGACACCCGCCGCGACCGTGCGTGGCGGAATCGCCGCGCGTTGCGCGACGACGCTGCCCGCACCGATCAGCGCCCCTTCACCGATCGTGCAACCGTTGAGCAGCGTCGCATTACTGCCGATGAGCGCATACCGTTCGATTCTGCAATCTTCCATCACCGCGCAGTGGCCGACCGTGACGTCATCGCCGACGAAGGTGCCCCCCGCCTCGCTGACGTGGACGACCGCGTTGTCTTGAATCGACGTACGCGCTCCGACTCGAATTGGGCCGTTGTCCCCGCGGAGAACCGCGCCAAACCAGATGCTCGACTCAGGGCCGACCTCGACGTCGCCAATCAGGACGGCGGTCGGCGCGACGAAGGCCGACGGATCGATCCGCGGCCGCTTGCCTCGATACTCGATGATCATGGGCGATGCTTCGCACCACGCCGCGTCGAACCTCGCTACGATGCATCGTCACCGCACGCCGTTACGCGGCGTCAAAGCCACACCACATCCCAAGCCCGACGATCCGAACTACACCGCGATCAACTACGAATATGCCGGACGGACGGGCCACGTGCACGAGGTCGTCGAGATCGGCGGCCGCTCGTTAGCGAAGATTGGATTCGACGACCGCAAGATCGTCTATTACTTTCTCGACGACCTCGAACTCGACGAGAGCGCGCGGCGCGGGACGTTTCACGACGCCGACGCGCAAAGCAGCTAAGCCGAGGGTGCCGCCTGGAAAAAAGGGCTGCCGGGAGCACCGTGGAAGGAGCGGCGGCTCGGACGGTGCCGGCTGCGACCTTAGAGGCCGACGTAGCTCAACGGTAGAGCAATCGCTTCGTAAGCGATAGGTTATCGGTTCAAATCCGATCGTCGGCTGAGGTTACAGCAAGAGTTCCATAAACGTCGGCGTCTCATAGTCGACGGCGCCGAACGGTTCGCCCTCGATGAAGCCTAACGATCGATAGAGCGCATACGCAGCTTTCAAGCGCCCTTTGTGGGTATCGAGGACGAATCGGCGATAGCCGTCGCCGCGCACGAACGCGATCGAGGCGATGACCAGGGAACGTGCGGCGCCTAATCCGCGGTGTGCCGGCGTTACGAAGAGGTGTCGCATGCGTGCGGTATCGCGATCGAGGGCGGTTACGGCGACACACCCGACTGCATCGGTTTGGTTCATCGCTAAGAACGCCGCGTTCGTCCGGGCAAACGTGTCTTTTAAACTCGCGACGCTCGGTACCGCACCGTGGCGCAAATCGCTTGGTAGATAGGCTTCATAGGCGGCGAATAGATCGTGAAGCCGCTGGAAGTCGCGCTCGCTTTCCACCCTGCGAACCTCGATCGCCATGCCGTTCAGCCTAAGGCGAGAGCGTTTGACGCTGCACCGCGGTGCTCTGCACCGCCGCGTCGCTGAACGGCAGCGGCCACAAGATGCCTTCCACCCACGCGACGGCCTGATCGGTGTAATGACCGGAGCCTGGCTGGCCTGATTCGCCTTGCGGCAGCGTGATGCCGCCGGAATCCCAGTTGCCGACGTCCCAAACGGCTCGGAAGCTCTGCGAATAGCCCGGGTACTGGACGTGAAGCGTAAGCGCGTCGCCGTAACCCGGCAGCATCGTCCCGTCCAGAAAGCTGAGGCCAAGCGAGGAGAGCGGGTGAAGGACCGGCACCGATCCGGCGACCCGCCACGGAGCGGGCGAAGGCAGCGTGACGCTGCGTAGCGCGTCGTTCGTGGGGCCGGTCGCTAGCAGCGTCGGCATTCGACCGGTGTGGCGATCGGTTAACTGCAAGCGTAAGCTCTCCGCAATCGTCGCGGTCGTCGAATCGCCGTTCATCTCGCCATCCCAGCTTGCCAGTGCCGCGCCGAGGTCTGCATTTCGCTGACCGATCGGTCGTGCGATGTCGTGGGCGAGCTCCCGTTCGGGCAACGAAAGCACGTCCATTTGCATGCCAATGAAGTAGGGAACGTCGTAGCTATGACGCGCGCGCAGCAGCTGCGCGATGCGGTAGGCGCGATATGGCGGCGCGAACTGCGGACTCAGCGGAAACCGATAGGTTCCGGGATACATTTTGTTGTTTGCAGTCCAAGCGATCGCGTTCTGCGAAGGCGCGACTCTTGGCAAACGCGCGAACGGAATCGCCGGGTAGGATTTGCTCAGATCGGCGGCAGGATGGATCCAGCGGCCCCGGACGGGATCGTTGGGAATTTCGCCGGCCAGCACGTAGGCCGCTCGGCCGCTGGTGTCGGCGAGGACGAAGTTTTGTGTCGGCCCTGGAAACCGCGAAAGCGCTGCGGTAGCGGCTTCGATCGAACGTGCTCGATCGAGATCCACGAAGGTTTCCAGCGGCGATACTGGGTTGGTGTATGCACTCCACTTTACGAGAACGAACTTGCCGTGGGTTGTCGTAACGCCGAACTCGCGCGCCGTGCGATAATATCGTCTGCTTTCGGCGCGGTGAAAGCGAACGGAGAAACGCTCGGTCTGCCAGGCGGATGGATCGAGCCGCCGCGGTGGTGTGAAGACCGAGAGCGAGGCGACGGTCCCGTCGGTCGCGCCCCAAGCCAGTGATTCATTATGTCCGAGCACGACCGCCGGACAACCCGGCAGCGTAGCGCCGGCGACGTGGAAACCCGGCGCACGTAGATCGATGAGATACCAGACACCCGGTATTTGCAGTGCGAGATGCGGATCGTTGGCAAGGAGCGAGCGCCGGTGCAGGGTTCGGTTCGCGCCGACCGCCCACTCGTTGCTTCCGATCGGCGGGCGAGCATCGGCCAGTTCCCGCAGCAACATCGCTACATGACGCTCGCAGCTCGGTCCAGGAGCCATGCCAGCGAGTCCGGCCAGGACCGGCGCGTCGTAGCAAGGGTCGGTAAGGGGAAAGTGCGCAGCGAGCAGCGCCAGGCCTCCGCTGCGGAATGCGGCGTCGCGATCTGCGATCGCGTTCCAGTCATCGATGAGATCGAGCACGGTGACCATTGCAACGGAGAGCGAATCTTGCGGCGTCCAGGGTCGCGGGCGATAAGCGAGGATTCTGAATTCGACCGGGAGCGGCTCGCGCTCCATCGCCGCGTTAACGCCGTCGCTGAATGCGCCGAGCAGCTCGCGCGAATGCGCGTCGAGCCTCCGCCATTGCGTCTGCACCATCGCTCGCACCGGCACGGCGCGCTCTTTTTCGTCCGTCGGCAGGGCACGAGCGCCGTAAATTTCGGCGAGCTCACCCACGATGAAGCGTCGCAGCAAATCCATCTGAAAGAGCCGATCCGAGCCCTCGGCATATCCTTGCGCGAAGAACAGGTCGTGCTCGTTGGCAGCGATGACGTGCGGAACCCCCCGGTCATCGCGCAAGATCGAGAGACTTTCGCGCACGGGCAGTCCCGAGATCGCGCCGGTGACGCGCGAGTGCGCGCGCATGCCGATCATGACGTTGCCGGCGAAGATGATAACGGCGACGGCGACTAGGATCAGAGCGACGCCGATCAGTCGCGCAAGAATTCTCACGCTGACGGGTCAGGCTTCAACGTAGACGTCGTCGCCTTCGATGGTTACCTCGAAGGTCATGAGCGGCAGCACCGCCGGAAGCGTCAGCGCGTCTCCCGTCCGGACGTCGAACGTCGCGCCGTGACGCGGACAGACGACTTGCTCGCCCTCGAGCTCACCTTGGTCGAGCGGACCGCCGTCGTGCGTGCAGACGTCTTCGATGGCATAGATGGTGCCGCCGACGTTGCAGAGCAGAACTTCGGTCGAATCGACGACGACGCGCCGGGTGGTCCCCGGCGCAATCTCTGAAACCTTCGCTACCGCTTGCTTCGCCATCTCACCCTCGTTCTACGAGTCGCTCCTGTGTCATGCTGCCCCATGCCGACCAGAAATCTCTATCGACGTCTCGGCGATCGGCTGCGACCTCGTAGAGTAGCGTATACGCATCTCTGGTCAATCGCCCCACCTCCGTCGTCGCATCGATCTCTTCGGCCGAAAAGACCGTGTGACGTAGCTTCACATCGAGAAACTCGCATGTGAAATTCTCGACGTCGCCCGTCGTCGCGGTTAACTGCAGTTTGCGCGCGATGCGCTCGAGCTGGCCTCGCGGATCGCCCATGAGCAGGTCGTAATCTACTACGACCATGGGCTTAGAAGCGAGCTCTTCCAGGTACGGCAGCGTATAAACGAGCCACAGCCGCTGTGCCGTTTCGAGCTGCATTCCTTGGCGCTTGAAGAGCGAAGCCGCAACGCTCGACGGGTTGCGTATGACGAGCACGTAAGCGTCATTGACGTCGCTTTCGTGCAAGACGCGCAGCCAGAAGGGCAGCAGCCGAAGCGTGCGCGGGTCTTTGAAGCCCCAGAGCGGTTCTTCGATAAAGCTGCGCCGCAGATAGCGCCGCGCCTCGCGGCGTAAGCGCCACATCCGCCAGCCGCCGAAAGACCGGCGTGCGATCGGTGCGACGCCGTCCCACGTAAGCCGCAGCGCCTTGAGCACGCGCTCGTTGAGCTCGACGATGCCCTTGTCTTCCCAGTAGCCGGTGGGGTTTTCGGGTTGCGCGTCGAGGAAGTTACTCCCGAGATAGACCGAAAGCGCTTTCAGACCGCGCGCAACCGCGCTGGTCCCGCTCCGATGCATGCCGATAACGGCGATCGCGCGCGACGTACGGCCGAGGTGCACGCAGCTAACTACATCGACGTGATTGCGCAATCCTCGCCACAAGGGCGTCCCCGGCGTGCAGCGAAGGTAGCTGGCCCTTCCACCTCAAGCCCACTAGGAGACAGACTATGCGCACTCCTTACCAGCGGGCTCTCGTAGGGTCCGCAGCTGCCGTGGTTCTCGCACTTACCGCGTGCTCGGGCGCGCAGAACGGTGCGGCCCCCTCGGCGCCGACCTCCGGTTCAAGCGCTCTCGCGTCAAACCCCAGCATTTCAGGCAATATGACGCATCCGCAGCCGTTCGCGCAGCGGCGTTCGCAAGGCCCCTCGATGCGATTTGACGCGAAGAAGAAATCGGCTTTGATCTACGTGACCAATTTCTCGAGCAACAACGTTACCGTCTACGATCCGAAGATTAACGACCCCAGTCCAATCGAAACGATCAGCGACGGCGTGGCGACTCCATCCGCCGACTGCCTCGACAAAAAGCTCACGCTGTACGTCGTCAACGAGAACGCTAACACGCTTCCCGAGTACAAAGTCGGCCAGACCTCGCCGTTTCAGACGATCACGCAGGGTCTTGACATTCCGGGATTCTGCGCGATCGACGGCAAGGGTAACCTCTGGGTGACGAATCTCGGCAGTATCAACATTACCGAATATCCTAAGGGGTCGACGACTCCCAGCACGATCATCACGGACGGGGTCACGTTTCCGATCGGCATCGCCTTCGATCGCAAGGGCGACATGTTCGTGTCAAACCGTTCCGGCGGCTCCGGAACGAACGTTACGGTCTACGCGCCCGGCGGAACGTCACCCAAATACACGATCACCGATGGCGTAACCGAACCCTGCGGCATCGCGGTCGATGCTAAGGGAACGCTCTACGTCACGAACCTGGGCTCCGAAACCGTCACCGAATACAAGGCGGGTCAAACGACGCCGTATCAGACGATCACCGAAGGCCTCGACTATCCGGCCGGCGCTAGCGTCGACAAAAAGGGCACGCTCTTCGTTTCGAACTACGAAGGAAACAGCATCGTCGAGTATGCACCGGGCTCGACGACACCGTCGGGCAACTCGATCACCCAAGGCCTCGAGAGTCCCGAAGGATCGGCATATTCACCGCCGCTGCTTCCGAAATAGTTCTCCCGAAGGCTATGGGGTCACAGCGCCGTCGTTTACTCAAACGACGGCGCCTTCGTGATCTCAAAGACGACACCGTATCCGCTTTGACCGCCATCCTCCGCGGTTCCGTACAAGTTCCCGGCGGAATCGAGAGTAAGCGTACCGCTCGGATTCGCGCCGTCGGCGCCGCCGGTAAACGAGTACAAGAGGCGTTCCTTCCACTTCCCGCCTCGCGCCGGAGTGATCTCATAGACGGTCCCGGCGTTGTTGGTTCCGCCAAAGACCGTCGTGCCGAAAAGGTTACCGGCGTGGTCGGCAACGAGTCCGCCGTACGGCGTGCTCCCGTCACCTGCGGCGCCAAACGCATGGATAACTTTTTCGCTCCAGTGTTTGCCGTTGCGCAGCACCAGCGCGAAGGCGACTCCGCTCCCGTTCGCGCCGCCCTCGATCGTCGTCCCGTAAAGCTTTCCTTTCGCAAGCACGATCAGTCCGGCGTACGGATCCTCGCCTCCGCCGTTTCCGGTAAAGCGATAGAGCACGCGATCTTTCCACGATCCGCGCGACTGTTTTCCAAGCTCGTACGCCACGCCGTCGTTATCGCCGTCGAACTTATAGGTTGTGCCGTAAAGATTGCCCCTGCCGTCGGCAACGACGCCGGCTGCCGGAGCGCTGCCATCGGTCGTTCCCGCGAAGCTATACAAGACGCTTTCGGTCCACGTGGCGCTGCCCGGCGTCAACGCGAAGACCGTTCCGGCACCGCTCCTGCCACCGTACCAAGTCGTGCTGTAGAAGGTGCCGGTTGCGCTGGGCAACAGCACCGCGTTGGGAAACTGCCCGTCGCCGCCGCTAAACGCGTGCAAGACGCTCTCGGACCAGTTGCTGCTCTTGCGCAGTTCGTAGACGACACCGCAGCCGATCGAGCATTGGAAGTTGCCGCCCGTGCTCGCGGTGCCGAAGAGGTTCGCATTCTTGTCGATGATGACGCCGGCGTTGGGGAAGCCGCCGTCCGAGGTATCGCCAAAAGCGTAAAGTGGTGACTCGCGCCACCCCCCGCCCTTGCTCGGCGATAGTTCGAAGACGACGCCGCAACCGCCGCCGACGTTGCCGCCGCACGAACTGATGCCACCGAAATGCGTGGTGCCAAACGCATTCCCCGAGGGGTCAAAAACGATGCTGCCGACCGGGCCGCCACCATCGGTCCCTCCGGTGAACGAGTAGAGCACTTTTTCCGTCGCGTGGGCAGCTCCCACCCCGGCTGCTCGAAGTCCCGAAACGGGGAGCGATGATTGTGAGCCGCCGTTCTCGCAGCCGGCGAGGAGCGCGAGTGTCGCGACACTCAGAGCGAGACGAAAAATCATTCCTCAAAGTTGAGCAGCCGCGGGCCCGGCCCTTCCTCAGCCAGCTCATCGTACGGATTTCGCAACCAGCATTTCTTTAGCGAGAGACACCCGCAGCCGATGCACTCTCCCAACCGATTGCGCAGCGCGGTAAGACGCGCGATCCGATCGTCGAGGCTGCTCTTCCAGTGCTTCGATAAGGTTGCCCAGTTCTTTGCCGAGACGGCACGGTCGGCCGGGAGCGTGCCGAGCATCTCGCGGATCTCGGTCAGCGAGATGCCGGCGCGCTGACCAATCTTGATCACCGCGATCCGTCGCAGCTCGGCGCGTGCGAAGCGTCGCTGGTTACCGTCGCTGCGGACGCTGCGGATCAGGCCTTTCGCCTCCCAGAAGTGTAGCGTCGAGACGGGAAGTCCGCTGCGCTGCGCGACCTCACCGACGGTAAGAAATTCCATTGCTCTTGACCTCAAGTATGGTTTAGGTTGTAGACTCGCTGCTGTTATGGAATGGTTTCAGAAGGGACACGTGGCGATCGTGACCGGCGGATCTCGCGGCTTAGGAAAAGCGCTCGCTCGAGAACTGCTTGTCAGGGGGCTCCTCGTCATCGTTGACGGACGGGACGAGGTCGAGCTCGAGCGCGCGCGCCGAGAGCTCTGCGAATCGGGCAATGTGCTGGCAATCGCCGGCGACGTGAACGACCCCAACCACGTTCACGCGCTGGTGGCGGCTGCGCGGCGGGCGGGCCGGCTCGATTTGGTCGTCAACAATGCATCGAGCCTCGGTAAGGTGCCGCTGCCGGCTATTGCTACACTAGAACGCGAGACCTTCCGCGCGCTCTTCGACGTCAACGTCTTCGCGCCGATTCACTTGATCCAGCATGCGTTGCCCCTGATGGCGCTCGTTGAAACCGGCACGATCGTGAACGTCACGTCCGACGCGGGAGTCGAGGCGTATCCGGCATGGGGAGGATACGGCGCGACGAAGGCCGCGCTCGAGCATGTTTCGCGCGTGCTGGCAGCCGAGCTCGAAGGGAGCTCCACCCGCGTGTTGGCGTTCGATCCGGGCGACATGAACACGGCGATGCATCGCGACGCCGTTCCCGATGCCGATCCGGCGCAGCTTCGCGATCCGGCGGAATCGGCTCGAGCACTAATTCGGGCGATCGCGGCGATGAGCGGCGGGTTCGAGCGCGTCCGCGCTTCCGACTTCGTTCCGGCATGACGGCAGTTCCAGCGTCCGCGCGGGGCCTGATCGAGGCGGCCGAGCCGCCCGAATACCGTGGCATCGCGCGCGATGGGGTGCGGCTGCTGGTTACGGATCGCGGGACCCGATCGCACTCACACGCTCGGTTTTACGATCTGCCCTCACTGCTCCAAGGCGGCGATCTACTCGTCGTCAACGACTCGGCAACGCTGCCGGCGGCGATCGTCGCGCGCCGAATCGGCGGTGAGGCCATTGCGCTGCACGTGAGCACGATGATCGATGCGCGTTTGTGGATGGTGGAACCGCGCGGGTCGGTCGAGGCGGGCGAAACGCTGAGGCTTCCGGGTGGCGGCAGGGCGACCGTTATCGCCCCGGTCGAACCTCAACGGCCGCGGCTCTGGTACGTTTCCTTCCAACTGGCCGTGCCGATGTATGCGTATCTCGTCGAGTTCGGAGCGCCGATTGCGTACGCGTACGTCCATAGCGCGGTTCCGTTGCGCGAGTACCAGACGCACTTTGCCCGGAGTATCGGCTCATCTGAAATGCCGTCCGCCGCGCGTCCCTTCACTCGACCGATCGTCGCGCGGCTACGCGGCCGCGGCATCGAACTCGCAACGATCACGTTACATTGCGGCGTCGCGAGTTTTGAAGCACCGGAACTTCCCGGCACGGAGCGATTCGCCGTTCCGCATACGACCGCCGGCCGCGTCAACGCCGCTCGGCGCGAAGGCCGCCGCGTCATCGCGGTCGGCACCACCGTCGTACGAGCGCTCGAAACGGCCGCCACCGACGACGGCGTCATCGCGTCGCAGGGCTGGACCGACTTGTTTATCGGCGAGTCCCATCGGCTAAGGGTCGTGGACGCTCTGCTCTCGGGCTTCCACGACGTAAGTGCGACCCATCGGTCGATGTTACGCGCTTTCGTGGATACCGATCTTCTGGAATCGGCGTACGGCGAGGCGGCCGATCACGCCTACCGCTACCATGAGTTTGGAGACGTCCATCTGATTCAATAGATCGGCTCGGTGCACCGCTGTGCGCAATTAGCCCGGCTGGGATATAGCGGCGGCGATGGCGCCGTTACGCACGTGGTACGTAACCGTGGCTTCGGCGGTCCGTTCGTCGGCGAATCCGGTGAGATGCTCGTGGTCGACGACGACGTCGTCGCGAACGTCGCGGCTAACGATCTCAGCGTGAAGTTCGGGATTCTTCGCAAACGCATCGCGATAGGCGGCCTCGATCGCCGCGCGCGAGCGCAAGGTCGCCCCAGGACGTTGCACGACGGCATCGGCGGCGTACGTCTCGGCGAAAACGCCAGCGTCGTGATGATTGTAGGCGTTGACTTGGCGCTGTACGAGTTGTTCGGGACCTTCGCTCACTATCGCGCTCGCGTCAAAGACGCGACCGTCGCTAACGACGGTTTGGACGTGGGCAATCGCCTCAATATCGGCGAGCGGGTCGGCCGCGAGCAAAACGATGTCGGCGAGTTTCCCGGGCGCGATCGAGCCCAGCTCGTGGGCGCGGCCCATCATCCTCGCGCCGCCGCGCGTTGCCGTGAGCAGCACGTCCTTTGGTGAAAGGCCGCTCGCAACCATATGCACGGCTTCGTTGTAGAACGACGATGCATGCTGCGTTCCGATATTTCCGGCGTCGGTACCGGCGGCTATGGTGATGCCGGCATCATGGACTCGTTTGAGATTGCGCATTGCGGCGTGCGGGAGCTCCGGCACGCGCAGCTTGCGGACGCGTTCGAGCGTCGCCGGAGGCAGAGCCGATTCGACGTCGCCCATGTTGAAGAGCGTTCCGACGATGTCGGGATTCGCGACGCGTAAGTCAACCGCGGTGAGATTCGGCGCTCCCGCGAAAGTGTAGCCGTAGTTCCCCACGACCATCAGCGTAGGACAGTAGATCACGTTGCGCGTTCGCACGAGCTCGAGAAAACCGTCGTCGACGTCTTTATCGAACACGCTGTGCGCAAGAATGTCGGTTCCCGATTCGACCGCCAGCGTCGCGGTCTCCAACTCGGTGGCGTGAATGACGACGCGGCCGCCGTGCGAATGAGCGTACTCGATCGCGGCGCGAGCGACCGGCTCGAACGCGCTGGCGGGATGTTCGGGCGTAACGATCCACCAAAACTTGACAAAGTCGGTCTTCGCCGCAAGCTCGCGGTCGATCAAAGCGCGCGCGGCTTCAACCGTATCGATCTTGACGATCGGCGGGTCACCGTGGGGGTCGAGAACTGCGCGATCGACGCTGGAGATGAGCGGTCCCGCGACCATCACTCGCGGGCTCGCCGGCGTGCTTTGCGCGATCGAGCGTACGTCGTAGTTCCAGAAAGGGCCGCCGACGTCGACGACCGAGGTGATTCCGGCGCGCAGATACCGTGCAAAAGTATCGAGCAGGTTATTGCGGATCCACTGCAGCTCATCGGTGTACGGGCGGACCGATCGCAAGTCGATCGCATCGGGGCGTGTGTAAAGACCGCCGCTTTGGAAGAAATGGACGTGGCTGTCGATGAGCCCGGGGATTGCCCAAGTACCGGATGCATCGACGCGCAGCGCGGAATCCGGAATGGTCACGGCGTCCGCGGCTCCGACGGCCTCGATCCGGTTGCCCGCGATCAGAATCGTAGCGTTCGGTAGCGGCGTCAGATCGTCGCCCAACAGCGCCATCGTTCCGACGATCGCGGTGAGCCGGCGTCCCTCGTTGCGTTGACGCGCATGCGGCGCCCAGCTCTGCGACGGCATGATCGGCACTGCAGCGATCCCCGCGATTGCCGCCAACACCTCACCGCGCGTTAGCGTCCCGCCGAAGGGTTCGGCGAAGAAGCACATGGGAAACGGTTTTACCGTCTCAGGGGCGCCTGGCCCTGTCGGCGCTGCAGGGGCCGCCTAACTCGCGCTCGCCTCCACCGGCGGCTCCAACGAGCCGTATGTGTGTTCGTAATAGCTGTCCCGAAGATTGCCGAGCTGCAGGTCGCGCGCGATGGGTTTGCCGTCGCCGCGAAAGATCGTGACTCCCTTGACGAGCAATCGGTATGCGCCGAGACGCGCGTTCTTCCAATCCGAAACTTTCCAGCGTTGCGGCGCCATCACGGGATAGTCGTAGGGCGGCAGCGCCGGTCGCTTCTGATCGAAAAGTTCGAGCTCTACGCGAAATCCTTCGCGTTCCAGGATCGCCTTCTCAACCTGTGCTTTGCTGGCCATTGAACTCTTTTTCACCCTTCTTCACGCGCTGCGGTAGCCGGACAAGCCAAAACTCGACGCCGTTGACAGTGATGCGATGCCGGCGCCGGTCTATCTCAAGTGAGAACATCGACCCATCGTCCTGATAGTACAAGAGCAGCCATGCAATCAGCGCGGCGCGATCGCTCGGCCTCAGATGCTTAACCGCAGCCTTCACGGCAGTTATGTCGCGGGTCGGATCATCCGGGCGCTCGAACTGCGGCGGCCTGGCCATGGCACGGAGAACCCGGTGTAGGGTCACCGAGATTCAGCCCATCGAACGCCCTCTGGGCCGCGGCCACCAAATCCAGGCACCGATCGAGGACGGGAAGACAAAGCTGAACTGCTCAATCGCGAAGATCGAGAACGAAAACACGCCCAAGCGCGATCGCTAATACGGCGTGAAGTACCGCCGCCGGCCACAGCAGCATCCCTACCATCGTCCCCCGAAGTCCCAGGTAAATAAAGAGTATGGCCGCGAGCAAATTGTACGCGAGGAGTCCTCGAGCCGCAGCGCTCTTTCCACTAACCGGCGTAGACCCTGGCCAGGAGGCCAGACCTAACCCCAAAAGTCCGAAGCCGGCAACACGTCCAACGGCTTCTCCCGCAGGGTTTAGATCGGCATTTAGAATGAGCCGCACAACGAGCGAAGGGCTAACGATAAAGATCAATCCGGCAGCCACCTCGACCGCAGCGGCGACGGCAATCAGTTTCACTGACCACATCCTTGAAGTCCTTTCCTGGGTTACTGCGTCTACAACGCTATCGTAGCACCCAGAACTATTTTCTGCCCATAATCGCGAAGCCGTCGGCGGAGCGGCGAGGCGGGCGCACAGACGAGTGACGGCGGGCGTTCGAGCTCGAGGCGAGGTATTAAGGTGCGTGTAGTTGTTGATCGCAAAGGAGAGTTCAGTGAATCAGATGGGGCAAAACGAGGATTTACGCGAGGCGCGCTTGCGCTATTTTGAAACCTATCCGTTTCCGCTGTTCAGTCACATCGATCTGCGGGTTAGCGATGCAGATGCCGTGCGTCCGTTCTACGACGCTCTCATGGCGCTCTTCGGCACCGAGCCAACGACGCCACGCGTCGTGCGTTACGGCTATACGAGACGATACGGTACTATCCGGGCGGATTTCTTCAATATTTTTGCCGATCCCGACGCGCGCCCGACAGCTACGCGCATTGCCTTCGCCGCTCCAAGCACCGCCTTCGTTGACGAAGTCGCGGGGGTCGTCCGGACGCATGGTGGTCAGAATATTGAAGGCCCCCAATACTTCGAGCAACACCACCCGACGTTCTACGCCGTTTTCTTCGAAGACCCGCTGGGCAATCGCTTCGAAGTCTGCCACCACCGCATGGATAAATAGTGAGGGCGACTATCGGGTGGTTATGCGCCCGATCGCGGCGGGGCTGGCGCTGACAAACCACATGTCTCCGAGCGGCCCGATTGTAATTTGTTCAAGAGAAGCCGGAGGGCTAACCGGCACGTCGTAGAGGTTCACCTTACCGGATAGCGTCATTCGCCCGATCTGCGCTTCGTCGGACAAGTCCTCGGTGAACCACAGGGCACCATCAGGACCAGCAGCGATTGCGACGGGGCGACTCGACGGCGAACCTTTTATTCGAAACTGACTCACCTGGCCATTGGTCGTGATTCGTCCGATGGTGTTACCGAATTCGGTGAACCACAGAGCCTGATCGGGCCCCACGCAGATGTATTCCGGCGCAGGCACTTTGTAGGTTGTGACTTCGCCGGAAGTTTCTAGACGGATGATCTTGCCCGGGACGTAGTTGCCGTTTTGGGTCGCCCAGAGTGCGCCGTCGGGTCCTGCGACGATGCTTAGGATGGTGGCTTTAACGGGGCCGACTTTAAAGTGTTTAACGCGGCCGTCGGTCGTTATGCGACCGATCCTTCCATCGGACTCGCCGAACCAGAGGGCTCCGTCGGATCCGGTCGTGATGCCTTGCGGATAGGAACCGCCGGGATCGTTAAAGAGCTTTACCGTACCATCCGTGGCGACACGACCGATAAACGCGTCGGGCCGATCCTGCGCCGTCGTAAACCAGAGCGCGCCATCGGGGCCTGAGGTAATGCCGGTGGAAACTTCCACCCCCGGGCGATAAAACGTAAAGTGACCGCGCGCCGTCATTCGGCCGATCGTGTCGTTCCCGGGATCCGCAATCCACAAGGCGTCATCCGGGCCCGCCGTGATGCCGTATGGCACCGGATCTGCATACTCGTCGCTGAAGAGCTTGATCTTGCCGCGCTTCTCCGGCGAAGCGCTATTGCCGCGAATCGCTGAGTTCAGGCCGAGAGCGTGATCGGGTGCGCCCATGCTAACGACCGAGCTACACCCCGCGAGCGCTGTCAGTACCGCGCAACAACTCAACGCATAGCGGCTGAGATCCCAATGCTTCATCACTCTACTCCCACGCGTCAGCCAATTCGGCTTCCGCGTGGTTTCAACGCCTCCGACCCCCGTCATTCCACTCCAAACACGAAAACGGCGCCTAAAGGCGCCGTTGAAAATAAGGTCTCCCGTGGCGTCGAGCGGCGCTAGCCGACCGCGCCCTCCATCTCCATCTTGACCAAACGATTCAACTCGATGGCGTATTCCATCGGCAGCTCCTTCACGAAGAAGTCGAAGA
>DATHOO010000086.1:0-4755 GCA_035484815.1 Candidatus Acidiferrales bacterium | reverse complement strand
GGCGGCGGCGCACCTCCTGGCGCGTACGAAGGAGGCGGCCTGGGTGCCGGCGCCGGCGGTGGATCGTCCTTCGTCGAGTCCTACGCTAAGAAATCGCGGTTCTGGCGTGGCTGGAAAGCAGCGACCGGCGACGGCCTAGTTGTCTTTAGCTGGCAATGAGCGCGTGCTGCTAACTGCTCTTTACCTTGGCCTCGCGCGTCTTTCCGCTACGCTCCGCACTTCGTGCTTTGCTCTGCTCAGATGACAAGGGGCAATTAGCCGAAGCGGCCGCTGATGTAATCTTCGGTGCGGGGATCGGTCGGGTGCGTAAAAAGTTTGGCGGTTTCGTCGACTTCGACGACGCCGCCGACGCCGGTTTCATCGGCGAGCATGAAGGCGGTCACGTCGGAGACGCGCGCCGCCTGTTGCATGTTGTGGGTTACCGCGACGATGGTGTACTCATCGGTCAGCGACGTCATGAGCTCTTCGATGATGGCCGTGGCGATGGGGTCGAGCGATGCCGTCGGCTCGTCCATCAGCAAGACGTCGGGCTGCGCGGCAACCGCGCGCGCGATGCAGAGGCGCTGTTGCTGGCCGCCGGAGAGTCGCACCGCACTCGTATTGAGCTTATCCTTCACTTCATCCCACAGCGCGGCCAAGCGCAACGCGCGTTCCGCGGCTTCTAGGCGCTGCTGCCGCTTCAGTCCGCGCGGGGAGCAGACGGTGGCGTTCTCCAGAATCGAGAGCGTCGGAAACGGATTGGGCCGCTGAAACACCATGCCGATGCGGCGCCGGATCTTCATCGGGTCGGCGTCGTTGTCGTAGATGTCTCGCCCTTCAAGCAGCACGCGTCCCTCGACGTGCGCGTCGAAGGCCACTTCGTGAATCCGGTTGAGACAGCGCAGCAGCGTTGTCTTCCCGCAGCCTGACGGGCCAATCAACGCGGTGACGGCTTGGCGCCGAAAGGCCAGCGAGATGTTTCCGATCGCCTTACGATCGCCGTAGTACGCGCTCAGGTCGTCGACTGCGAGGAGCTGGTCGGTCTGAGTCGCGGCCGTCACAGTTGCAACCCCTGCGAACGGCGCAGCATCAGCCGCGCGCCGACGCTCAAAATGCAAACCGCCGAAATCAAAAGCAGCGCGCCGCCCCACGCCTGCGCCTGCCACGTGGGATATGGCGAAATCGCGTAGGTGAAGACTTGCAGCGAGAGTTCCGCCATCGGGTTGGCCGGATTGAACTCCCAAAACTGGCTGCCAAAAGCGGTGAAGAGCAGCGGCGCGGTTTCGCCGGTCACGCGCGCGATCGCCAGCAACAGCGCGGTCATGATCGCCGGCATCGCGGTCGGTATCACGATCCGCACCGTTGCGCGGAAGTTCGACATTCCCAGCGCCAGTGCGCCTTCGCGCACGACCTGCGGCACCGTCCGAATCGCCTGCTCCGACGTGCGCACCAGCAGCGGCAGCATCAGCATCATGAACGCGAACGACGCGGAGAATGCGGAGAAGTGCTTCAACGGGGCGACTAAAACGGCATACGCAAAGAGACCGATGGCGATGCTCGGAATTCCCGAAAGCACGTCGGAGAGAAAGCGCAACGCCTCGGGAATAGGTCCGCGCCCGAATAGCGCAAGGTAAATTCCGGTCAACAACCCTATCGGTATCGCCATCGCGGTCGCGATGCCGATCATGATGAAGCTGCCCGCGATGCCGTTACCAACGCCGCCCCCGGGCACCCCGATCGGATGCGGCAGCTGCGTGAGAAACTCCCAATTGATCGAGCCGATGCCTTGGGCCACAACGTAACCCAGAACCGCCAACAGCACCGCGGCGGCCAGGAGCGCACAGAACAGCGCCAAGCCGGTTCCCAACATCGCGTAGACCCGGCGGCGCCGCAGCCCGGCATATCGCAGCGCCAGCTGGGCCGAAGCGAGTCCTTCGCTCGATGAGGCCATGGCGTTAGGCGGTCCGATCCGAACCGCGCACGCTCCAAATCATCAGGCGTGCGACTCCGTTGACGATCATGCTCACAAAGAAGAGAATGAGTCCGAGCTCGATTAGCGCGCTGATGTAGAGGCTCGTCGTCGCCTCCGTGAACTCGTTGGCGATCACGCTTGCCAACGTGTACGAGGGGGCGAAGAGCGACGCCGAGATTTGCGGGCGATTTCCGATCACCATCGTAACCGCAATCGTCTCGCCAAGCGCGCGGCCCAGTGCGAGGACGCACGCACCGAAAATTCCAACCCGTGCTGCCGGCAGCACCACGCGCATCGCCATCTCCCACTTGGTCGTGCCGACGGCCATCGAGGCTTCGCGCAGATCGCGCGGGATCGCGACCAAGATGTCGCGGGAGATCGCCGTAACCGTTGGGACGATCATCAGCGACAGAATGATTCCGCCGGTCAGCAAGCCTACGCCGTAGATCGGGCCGGCAAAGAGTGGCGTCCAGCCCAGCACGTGCTGCAGCACCGGGCCCAGCCCCGTTCGCACGAACGGAGCCAGCACGAAGAGGCCCCAGAGCCCATAAACGACGCTTGGCACGGCCGCCAACAGCTCGATCAAAAACGAAAGCGGATTAGCCAGCCACCTCGGCGCGAAGTCGGAGAGGTATACTGCCGCCATGATGCCGACAAACGAGGCCAGAGCGATCGCGATGAACGAGCTCACCACGGTTCCGTAGATCATTGGCAGCGCGCCGAACTTGTTGCTGACCGGATCCCACTCGCTCTTCCAAATGAACGAGAACTTAAATGCTGCGATCGAGGGCCACGAGCCAAGGACCAGTTCGACGAACAGACCGATGATGAGCAACGCGAAGAGAATGCTGCCCGCGTAGACGATCGCGGCAAAGCCGCGATCGACGGGGCTTACGAAGCGTGCTACGCGGCGAAAGCGCGGCTCAAGGTTATCCATTGCGACCTATCGACCGTTTCGCGGCAGCGAACGATCAGTGCTGCATTTGCTTGAGCGTTGAAAGCGCCGTGGCCTGCACGTTACCGGGCAGTGGAACGTAGTCGACCGACTTCGCATTGGATTGTCCCTGCGGTCCTACCAGCCACGTAAGCACGTTGTAGAGAAGTTTTGCCCGGTTCGCATCTGATGGCTTCTTGTAAACCACGACCCACGAATAGCCGGAGATCGGCCAGGCGTTTGCGCCAGGCTCATCAACGATCGAGAAGTTGCTCGCGTTGACGTCGGGTCTGCCGGCCGCAGCCGCTGCCACCGTCTCGGGCGAAACCGGCACCCAGCGGCCGGCTCGATTCTGCAGGGTCGCCGCGGGGATGTGGTTCTCGATAACGTAGGCGAGTTCCACGTAGCCGATCGCACCCGGCGTGCTTCGCACCTGCCCAGCGACGCCTTCGTTGCCTTTCGCCCCAACGGCGCTGGGTGCCGGCCACGACACGCTCTTGCCGGTTCCAACCTTGCTCTTCCACTCGGGCGAAACGTGGCTCAAGAAATCCGTGAAGATATAGGTGGTGCCCGATCCGTCGGAACGGTGGACCACCACGATCGGCATGTCGGGAAGACTGACGCCGGGGTTGCTCTTGGCGATCGCCGGATCGTTCCACTTAGTGATTTTACCGAGGTAGATGTCCACCACGGCCTGGCGCGTCAGCCGGAGCGGCTTCGTCACGCCCGGCAGGTTGTAAGCGATCGCCGCGCCGCCCAGCGTGACCGGTAGCTGGAGGACCGGCTGCCCAGCGCGCGCCAGCTCCGACGCGTTCATCGGCACGTCGGTGGCGCCGAAGTCAATGGTTTTGGCGGTGAACTGCTGGATGCCGCCGCCGCTGCCGATCGACTGATAGTTGACGGTGACGTCGGGGTTTTGCTGGCTATAGATGTAGAAGGCCTTCGAAAAGAACGGATAATCGAAGGTCGATCCCGCTCCCGTCAGCTGCGTCGCCGCCACGGCCGGAAGGGTCATCGCGGCCACAACACCTAGCGTTGAGAACCATCGACTGAGCGATCGTATCACTGAGAACACTCCTTACTAATGAAGAAAACCTCGCCTGTCGCTTGGACGAGGGCCAGATTTATTTGTAATCTAGGCCGATTAACTTGAGGTTAAGGCCCCCGCGCGAAGGGCAAAACGAGCAGCTGAGTCGAAGCGCGCCACCCCATGATTGCCGACGCCAACGCCAGCAATCACGAGCCTTCGCTGGCCGAGCTGCGCCATACCGCCGCTCACGTGCTTGCTTATGCCGTGCAGGACCTCTTTCCCGAAGCGAAGCCGACTATCGGCCCCGCGATCGAGAACGGATTCTACTACGATTTCGACCGCGCCGAAGCGTTCACGCCCGACGATCTCGCGCGCCTGGAGGCGCGGATGAACGAGATCGTGGCGGCAGATTATCCCATGACCGGGCGCGAGGTCACCCGCAGCGAAGCGATCGCAGCTTTTGAAGGGAACCGATACAAAGTCGAGATCGCTTCGGAGATCCCCGAGGGCGAACCGATCACGCTCTACACGATCGGCGACTTCACCGATCTCTGCCGTGGTGGCCATGCGGACTCGACGGGCAAAATCGGCGCGTTCAAGCTCACCAGCGTTGCCGGGGCGTACTGGCGCGGCGACGAGCATAATCCGATGCTGCAACGCATCTACGGCACCGCCTGGTACGATCGTGCCCGGCTCGACGAGTATTTAGCCCGCATCGAAGAGGCCCAACGCCGCGACCATCGTAAGCTCGGCGCCGAACTCGAGCTCTTTTCAATCGAAGAGGACGCCGGCGGCGGCCTCATCTTCTGGCACCCCAAGGGCGCCATCGTACGCGGCATC
>DATHOO010000085.1:0-22484 GCA_035484815.1 Candidatus Acidiferrales bacterium | reverse complement strand
AGGACCGGCTAGCTTCGTAAATCCTGCCAAGTCTAGAGCACCGCCGACGCATTAAGCTGCTCGTTTTTAATGCGAACTCGGCGCGACGCTGAGCGTTACCGAGCCAAAGCCGTGGTCCCCGGTGCCGAACGTTTTGATGATTTTCATCGCACCGCCGCCGCGAGGGTACTTCCAGATGCCGAGTTGATTCGTTTGGCTGCCGTGTTGCGAAAAGGGCATCAAGATGGTTCCGTGCGAGATTGAGATCCAAGAGTAGCCTTCTCGTTTCATGAAGCGGCCGAACTTTGTTTCGCCCACTACGGTACCGCTCGAGCCGGTTACTTGGATTTGATAAATTGGCCCCGGGCTTCCGAGAGTCTGGAGCGTGATGTATTTTCCATCCCATTGGACTTGACCGGCGTCACCGAGATCTTGGTTCAGCGTGATGTTGATAAATGTCGAGCTGCCGCGAGGCAGCTCCGATAGCCCGCTTGCGGTCTCACCCGCTAAGAAAAGATTGCCCTGACCGTCGTAGCTGCACGTAAAGAAGGCGGGGGCCGAGTATCGCGTCGGGGTCCCGCTTCCGCTGGGGAAGATCGCCAGGTTCTGATAACCACATGGTGGGCAGCTGAACGTGACGGCAAGATTACCGCTGGAGGGATCGACGGAGCAGCTGTAGGTTTGAGCACCGGGGATCCGAAGCGTTCTGATCGGCTTCGTGCCACCGTGCGCATATTCGATCGCGGCGTTCATGTATAACAGGTAGACGTTACCGTCGGTATCGGAGCACATGCCCGAGGCGCTCTGGTTGATGGTGCCCACGAGCTGACCCTGCGGATACGTCAGCATAAACGTCTTGCCAGTGCCCGGGCTCGTATAACCGGTGGCGTAGATCAGGTCGCCCGACGACGTCCGCGGACCAATCGATCCACTCTGCGCCGACGAAACGCCTACCGGCAGTTGCGATCCAGCGCACGCCGGAAGTAAAGCCAGGAGGGCAAGGCTTGCCGCGCTGCAGCGAAGGAACTTGTAAACGTTCACGTTCTTTTACTTCAACCCCAAAGCGCTGGGAGCGACGCTAACCGTCTTGGCACCGGCAACGACCGAGATCCTCAGCCGCGACTTGCCGCCCGCCGGGAACTTCCAGAATCCGGTTTGGCGATCGGAGAACGTGAGGACGATGACGCCGTTATAGATCACAAACGACTCGATTGTCTTGAAACGTGCTCTGCTCCAGCCCTCAAAGTGTGTCTTGGTTGCGGTCGTCGCTTTACCGTTGACGACGCTCAGCTGGTAAACCACGTGGGCGAGGCTGTCGCTCAGGGCGAGGTATTGACCGTCCCATTGAAGGTCGCCGAGCTTTTCGAGCTTCTCGTCGACCGTGACGGTACCAAGCGAGCTGCCTCCGCCGGGCAGCTCCGCCAACGGCAATTTCTTTCCGCGCAATCCATTCACAAAGAGATTGCCTTGGCTGTCATAGCTGCAATGCCAATAGTAGAAGAAATCCGGGTCCGTGTACGCTTGCGGCACGCCGTAGATGTTCGTATAGACGAGAACGTTATTATCGGTCTGCTCGTCGCCTTCGGTGACCGCCAAATTACCGGTTGTGGGATCGACGGAACATCCGTGTGGTTCCGACGGGGTATAAACTTGCGCGATGGGTATCGTGCCTCCATGCGCATATTCGAGCAGCGAATCTCCATACGGGATCCAGACGTTGCCCTGGGAGTCTGAACAGAGGCCCGCGACGCCTTCGAAACCAAACCCCTTTAGCACTCCGACTTCTTTTCCGGCAAAAGTGTAGACGCCGACGGTGTCCCCGATCCCCATATAGATAAGGTTCTGGCCCGACGTGTTCGGCGCCATCCACGAGCCCGAATGTGCGGCACGCTCTCGCGTGAGAGACACGCCCTGAGTTGGATTAGCAGAGAGTGGTTGCGAACCGGCGCATCCGGCAAGCAAAGCTGCAGCGGCGCCGATAGTAAGCGCGAAGGCGGCCAGGCCTGCATTTGTCACGTAGAGTGCGGCGGTCCTACGTACGGAAACTCGGCGAGCAGATCGCTATGCGGTCGAAGTCCAGCGCTCGTTACCTTCCCATTGGAGAGCACGGGGAGGAAATGAGCGACGGCGTCATCGGTGAGCGTACGGCCGTTGTTCGGATAGGATGCAGGGCGTCCCGGCTGATAGAGCATCACGTCGGGCAGGAGCGTGGCGGCCGCCCGCGCCGCGGCCTCCGGCGTGTATCCACCCGCGTGCTCCAACGAGTGCGCGAAGACGGCAACGAACTGCGCGTCGTTCGCCGGCTCGCCGGCGAGGTACGCGCTTTTATGGTCCCCGCCAAGAAACGGCTCTTGCGATGGCCGTGCACCTCGGTCGGCCTGAACCCAGTTTCCAGACGAACCATCTACCGTGCGAGCCCACAGATTAAGCTTGCCGGATCCGAGTTCAGCGTCGGGCACTTCCAGCACAATGGAGCAGACGTTTTTATCGGCGAAGAAGTCTTGACCGGTGAACTGTAGGTTGTTGAGGGCGCCCAGCGGATCGAAGAAAAACGGATCGCTGCGCCAACCGGCAAAGAAGCGATAGCCGCCGGCGGTCGTTACCATTGGCTCGCGCCCCATCGAGACCGGCGCGCCTTCAGCAATAACCTTGCCGTCGTTACCCGTGCGGTCAGCTCGTGTGCCTTCGATGCGACGTACGGTTGCCGTCTGCTGTTCCTTTGAGCCCGCAAAACGCACGCTATATGCGACGTTCACTACGACGTCGCCGTCGGTGTCGATCATCACCTCATACAGCGCATTTGTCGCGAACGGCTCGGTCGTGGTGGGCCCCGGCGGGTTGAAGCCGACGGACGGGTGGACGTCCATAATCAGGATCGATTTGCCGGCGTCGTCCGGTTTTGGGAACGCAAACAGATCGGTAAAATCCAAGCACGGATCACCGTGGGGGAACGCAAAGTCGGGACCCGAGTAATGGTGAGACATGGTGTCCTTTCGGCGTCTAGGGGTTGAAGTTGTCGCTATCGACGGCGCCCGTCGCGCCCGAAACTCCGTTTTTCGAGGTCAACGTCTTGATTAGCGAGCCGCTTGGGTAATTGAGAATGAAAACATCGCTCGGGGGGCCTTCATCGACCACATATGCCCGGTCGTTCTTTGCATTGATCCTCACGGTAAGCGGCCAGTTATAGCCGGATCCGAGGGTGCCGGAGATTTTGTTATACGGCGGAGGAATGATGTCGACGGAATTGTTGCCTTCGTCGCAAACCACGATGTCGCCGTTCTCGTCCAGCGCCATGCCGGCCGGGAAGTTCAGCGCGACGCCGAGCTTCGTGGCGTGGCATCCGTTCAAGCCGCCGCTGTACTCCATGATACGGCCGCGTCCGCCTGTCTCCACGCCTACGAACACATCGCCGTTGCCGTCGACTGCATCCGATAAGAAGAGCGCGGAGCCGTTTGCACATGACGCCGAGACGAGATTGGTGTGATGCGCATATTCGTTCACCGAGGAGGTCAACTCGTCGGCTTCATAAACGTTGCCGGCGGTGTCGGTTGTTACGTCCACGGGAAGCTGCATTCGGCTGTCATAGATGAACGAAGGCCCGCTCCCGCCAGGTGCGTACTCGACGATCTGGACCGGACTGAACTGAGCGAGGTAAAGGTTGCCTTGTGTATCGACCCAATTGCGATTAATAGCACCGATGCCGTTCGTGATGCGGCCGACCTTTTTCCAACCCCCGTTGTTGAACATGTCAACAGCGCGGTTTCCACCGTCGTCGACGTATAGGATTCCAGCGCTCTGCTGCGCTGGCGCGCCCAGGCCGGCGGCTACACCTGGCAACGGTGCATTTCCCCACGTCCCAGTCGTCCCACACCCACTGAGGACTGCAGCCACGACTAGTCCTATCGACGCTCGAAAGATAGCTCGCATCGGTCGCGCCTCCTTTGAACAACGGTTCATTGTCGGGTGCCGCAAACCTCGTTAGCAGTCAAGCGTAAGTACGGCGAAGCGACGAAACGAGTCCGCCGGAGCGGACTCGTTTTCTTTCAAGCAGATGCCGGTCAAGCGCTTATTTCTTGTGCACGCTCACCGCTTGACCGTAGACATACTCCGGCACCGGGCCCGCTACCGCCATCGGCTGACCACCCGCTGGGTATTTCCAAGCATCCACGCGGTTCTCGCAAGAGAGGTTGCCGCCGATGACGACTTCGCCCTGTTTCGTATTTACGGGCGTATTCTTCCGTCCGGCGATGAAGGGTTGGACCACGTCGACTTGGTTGCCGTTACAGTTGTCCTCAAGAGGAGTACTGCCGACAACCGCGAGACTCGATCCCTGCTCGCTCATTTGATAGATCGTGGTCGCGGGGCTCGAAGGGTTGCCGCCGGCATCCTGATCCGTCAGGGTGATGTATTTGCCATCCCACATGACGCCACCGGGGAAGTAGATGGTTTGCTTGACGGAAACCGGTTCTAACGCCGAGCCACCGGCCGGAAGCTCGGCCACGCCTACGCCGCCGCTGTAGGTTGCAGCTTCGACGAAGAGATTACCCTTATTGTCGTAACCAGGCGGCCAAAGGTATAGATCTTGCTCGTTTGTGTATTCGGTCGGCTTCCCAGAGCCAAGCTTGAATACCTCGATGTTGCCGATCCCGCTGGCGGAAGAGAAGTTCGCGACTGCAAGATCGCCGTTTGGCGAGACTGAGCACCCGATACTATTTCCATTCGTGCCTAGTGTGGCTATGGGCTGTTTGCCGCCGCGTCCATATTCGACGACCGATGCGCCCGTGAAGTTCGTAATCCAGGTGTTGCCCTTTGCGTCAACGCATTCACCATACGGGCTGTTAAAGCCGGTCAGCGTATTCAACTTTGTTGCGTATTGGGCTACCTCGTTTTCTTCGTAAATTGAGAGATCCAGATCGGGGTCGGGGCAGAGACCACAGATGTCTATGTAGGCAAAGTACTGGCACATCGGCCACGGAGAACACGGGGTATTGGGCATCATGCCCGTTTTCAAGTGTTCTGCCCGTCGCGATGGTGTGATCTTAGCCATCGTGGTCATGGCGAGTAGGTTGGTCCCCGACGAGCTGACGCTTCTGTGACCGCTCGCTGCGGCTGACGCAAGTGGGGCAAAGGCCGCTGAGTTCCCGTTGCTGCTGCAACCAGCGATCGTGGATGCGGCAAGCGCGACGCTCACGGCCGAGACGAATAAACTCGAGACTCTCATTGTTAGGCTCCGTTCGGTAACTTGATTAGGGGGTCGAGGTCGCGATGCGCCTCGCATGGGCCAACCCTAGCGGAGCCGGCTGCCGCCCACCACCCACGTTTTCCACACTTAAGGTCCACAAATAGAGCTTGCAGACCCGATCATCAAATTGCGGCTTCAACCGCCTGTTCTTCGTCCCACATGCCGCCTTCGGCCGTCAGACTCGTAACCTGATGTTCGTCCAGGGATTCGTGCAACGCCGCGAGCAGCATCTCGTAGACCCATTGCTCCGTGGGTTCGCGCTGCACTTCGAGCTGATCGAACCGTGCGTTCACGTAGCCCAGCAATTGAGCAGCGCAACGGGTATTGCCGTCAAGTGCCGCAATGAGCGCGAGATGCTGGAGCGCAATGGCAATAAATACTTCCTCCCGTCGCTCTCGAGCCAGTCGCAGCGCCTCACGCGCTGACTCGCGGGCTCTCGCGGGATCCCCAAGTGCGACGCAATAGGCGGCGGCGTTGTTGTGCCAAGTTGCACTCAGCCCTTGCTTCCGGAGCGACGCGAGTTCCAGTGCTTCGTTTGTCAATCGCAATGCCTCCTCCGCGTCGCCCGCCGCAAATGCTAACTCCGCCATATTGCCCAGTGCGCGGGCAGTCCCCAACTCGTCGCCAAGCGTTTTCATTAGCGCGAGCGATTGCGCGTGCAACGCGCGGCTCGCATGAAGATCGCCTCGACTCGACTCGATGATCGCGAGAAGGTTTAGATTTTCGGCCTCGTGCCACATGTCTGCGCTCAACGCCGCAAGAGCGTGGGAGGCCACCTCGCGCGCCTCATCGAGGCGTCCCATCTGATAAAGGGCGAATCCAAGCATCCGCTGCGCGCGAGCAGCGCCGTGAAGATCGCCTACCGATTCGTACAACTGCATGGCCAGCTCAGCGGCTTCGCGTCTGCATTTTCCGTCGGAAAGACCACTCAGCGCCAGTTGGAGAGCCGCCGCAATCGCCCGATGGTCGGCTTGGCTAACACGCGAAAGCGCAAGCTCGACCCAATAGTGGCCTTCGGCAATAAGGCCGGCATCCGACCAGAGCGGTCCCAACGCACCGGCGATGGCGCCGCCGAGCACGGCGTCATTCTTTCGCGAGAGCGCCCACTCCAGCGCCGCTCGATAGTTATCGAGCTCGAGTTCCATCGCCCCGAGCCACGCGGCCTTTGAGGACGAGCCGGACCGCTCGTCGGCGGCCTCGGCCAGTTCCCGAAAGTACTCGCAGTGGCGGCGGGCCAAGCGTTCGTGCTGACCGGACGCAAGCAGCTTCTCGAGCGCATAGGCGGACGTGGATTCGAGCAGTCGATAGCGTTCCTGGTCGCCTCGCGTATCGGCGGCGACCAGCGATTTGTCGGTCAACGACGTGAGGAGATCGAAGATGTCACTTTCATCCAGACCATCACCCCCGCCTACGGCGGTCGCGGCATTTAGACCGAAGCCGCCGGCAAAAATACCTAGGCGCACGAACAAGCGGCGTTCGTGTGACCCGAGCAGATCGTAGCTCCAGTCGATCAACGCGGTCAGCGTCTTCTGACGCGGCAGCGCGCTACGGCTTCCGCCGGTAAGAAGCTTGAAGCGCTCGTTGAGCCGGCGCGCGAGGTTGAAGAGCGAGAGGAATTTCACGCGTGCGGCGGCTAGCTCGATGGCCAGCGGAATGCCGTCGAGGCGTCGGCATATCTCCGCGACGATGGCTGCGTTGTCATCGCTAAGGATGAAGCGCGTATCGGCAGACGTTGCGCGATCGACAAAGAGCGGGACGGAGTCGTAGCGCAGCGCCTCGGCCGCGTTCAAACCAGCCGTTTCGGCCGGAACGGCGAGGGGCGGGACCTCGTGCACTGCTTCTCCGCTAACGTTGAGCCTTTGGCGCGACGTTGCCAGAATACGAACATCTTCAGCCGTTGATAGGATCGCCTCAGCAAGCGCGGCTGTCCTTTCCAGCACGTGCTCGGCGTTGTCGAAGATCAGCAGCAACTGCTTGCGTTTTAGCCACGCTGGAATTACCTCGTCGATGGCTTGCCCCTGTTGTTGACTCATGCCCAGAGGTCGGGCGACGACGCTGCCGACTAGCTCCGGATCGGTGATTGGAGCAAAATCAACGAACCAAACCCCATCAGGATAGCGATCGAGCATGCCGGCGCCAACCTGAATCGCGAGGCGCGTCTTGCCGACGCCGCCCGAACCAACGAGTGTGAGCAGGCGGTGACGATCGAGCAATGCCTCGACCTCCGCCACGTCGTCGTCGCGGCCGACGAACGTCGTGCGCGCGACGGGGAGGTTATTTGGCTGTGCCGGAGGCTCTCCGGATGAAGCAAAGTCGACCGCACTTGGGCCCCGGCGACGCCCTTGATCGGCAGCGGAGAGCAACTCATCGCGGGCTGCCCCAGTGACGCCCAGCGCGTCGACGATTAGCGCGAGCGTGTTGCGATGGGGAGCGCGGCGATCGCCGCGTTCGTATGACCCGACGGCTTTAGCGCTAATCCGAGCTCGCTCGGCGAGCTGTTCCTGTGATAGCCCGGCCTGCAGTCGCAGTCGTTTGAGTAAAGTCCCAAACTCCGCGACGGACGCCGGTGCCGAGCGCTGCGCACGAAGCAAAAAGGCCTACCTTGGAAACAGCGAGACAGCGGTTTCTCAGCGCTCAGATTACGCCCACCACGTTGCGCGTCCCTTTTCCTCACGAAGGTTCGTAGCGCGACCTCACCGTCGGGGAGCTACCACTAGCGTTTCCCGCGCGCGCAATCCGACGGCGTCGAGTGCTGATCGCGCTTCTCAGAACTCCGGAGAAGGGTCGAAAGCAAATCCTTCGGGACTTTCGCCTCCTAAAAAGTTTCGAAAACTATACTTATAGGTGACGCGGGTCGGACTGTACTTATAGATATCGGTCAGCGTGTAGGGGTAGGAGGCCCCACGATATTCCGTCACGCCATAAGTATCGGACTTCTGGTTCAGGCCTCCATAGACTTCCCTTCCGTGGAGCGGGAAGGGGCCACCGACGAGCGTGCAGTTAGGGTTGCAACCCTTGTACACCCAAAGCTGAGAGTCTTGGTAGTAGTTTCCTAGGTCAAGTGAGACCAAATAGCCGTGCGAGTCAATGCTGATGCTGCCGTAGGCTTTGTTTTGATAGCCCGTTACCGCTTGACCCGATCCGCTGCAGCCCTTCCAGTACGTCATCGTCGGCGGATAGATATAATAACTGCCAAATCTATCTGAGGTTAGCCAGCAATCTCCGTTCTTGGCCATAGCGATCGCGCCGGCATATCCAATGATGTTGGGATTAGAAAGCTCTTTCGTGCAGCCGGCTTTTAACGTACAAATGGCGATGTTACCAACGCTGCTTCCCACTCCGACGATGTTGGCGACGGCGATGGTACCGCTCGTTGCGTTCATACTGGCCGCATCGCTGGGCTGCCCGTAGGGATCGCTAAACGAGCCGACTTCGGGGCCGCACATCTTTGGGCCGCGGTAGACCGTGACCGATTCCGCTCCGCCTAGCGGAACGATCAGGTTGCCCTTGGGGTCGGCGGCGACGTCGTTAACGGAGCCACTCTTTCCAGTATCGACGGTGCAACGCGGCCCCTTGCCGCTAGTGGCGAAGCCTTCGACCTCGGTCCCGTTGAATGCGCTGACATAGATGCCTTTGCTGCCGCTTTCAGGCGCCCCCACACGGCGGAACGATCGCTCATCGCTTCCACGGAGCCACCCCGGCAGCGCGCGCACCGCCTGCGTCCTTGACGCTTCGGTCCCTGCCATTGCATTATCGGACGTTCGAAGGCCCGAAAGAGTTCCGCCTGAGCAGCCGGCAACCGCAGCGGCCACGGGCAGCACTGCTAGCCATAACCTTGATTTTCGCGTCAAATTCATTTCATGTCGCTCCGTTATGATGCTCTCGTGAAATATCATACAAGGGGCTCTCTCAATGGCAACCCGTGTCACGGATAATGATTAGGAGCCTATGGCTTCTTAATAAGCACTCCCGTCGATGTCTTAATATCCTTCATAAGTGCCGCTTCGGGTGAAAACTGATTTGGCGCGTACTCGTACACCACATCAGGATGTTCCCAATTTGCCACGAGGACCGAGCCGGTAGAATCCTCAGATATCGCAAACGGTTCCGTATATCCATCACTGATCGTTTCGCTCGGGCTGGTTTTCCCCGGAGGATAAACGTTAACGAATCCTTTGAGGTCGGCCACCCACAGATTCCCCAACGAGTCGAATGCCACGCCAATCGGTCTCTTCAGTCCCTGCAAGTTAAGAGGGTTTGCGTTACTCGTTCCTTTCGGAATCTTAAAAATTTGGTCTGTAACATAGTCCGCAACGTACAAATTCTGCTTAGTGTCAAGCGTTAGACCCCACGGCGCAGTGATGCCCTGACCGCTAATAACTCTGGATGGGGAAGTGGCGCCAGCCGGATACTCAGAAATGTTGCCCTTGTCCCAGACGTTGGATACGTACAGGGTTAGAGAGTTGTCGACCGCCAGGCCGGCCGGATATCTGATACCGTCGGTAATGCTGAGGCTATGCGCCGTCTGACCCTTAGGATACTCCGTTATGCTGTAACTAGAGTAATCTCCGGCGCAGTCATTTGCCACATAAAGGGTTCCTTGTCTATCCATTGCCAAGCCGCTCGGGCACCCGACCGCATCCGTAATCGTCGCCATGGGCTTCGGATTCTTCTTTAAGTTGTTTGCTGGATAAATCTGCACTTCGTTGGAGGTGTTAGCCACAAACACCAAGGGCGCAGATACCCGATAGGAAGGATCGACGCTATTGCGGCTCCGCCCCGTTTGGGCAACGGCCTCTCCGTTCGCACCCTGCAGCAGCTGCATTGGAGGGCCGCCGGCACTGCAGCCGACGAGACCCGTGATGCAAGTACAGCTCGCCAGCAATCCAAGCGAAAGAGATAAACGCATCATGCTGCTTTCGGCTCCTCCTTTTTCTCAACTCGCAAATCGCTTTTATTTAACCCGACCGCGCAAGAGCACCGTTACGCGCCTACCGCCAACGCAGCTTCGAGCGCGATTAACGGGCAGAAGCGCCGCGCGCGGGGCGCTCCTGCCACTTAAACCTTCTAATTAGCGCCGGTAAATAGCGATCGGACAACCTAGGGCTTTCGAATGAGAACCCCGGTTGAAGTTTTGATGTCCTTTGTAAGCGCCGCCTCAGGTGAGTCTTGACCTGAAGCGTACTCGTACACCACATCCGGATATTGCCAGTTTGCGACGACAATAGTGCCGGTGGGATCCTCAGAAATAGCAAACGGCGTGGTATATCCGTAACTCAGCGTTTCACTCGGGCTGGTCGCACCCGGCGGGTAAATGTTGACAAATCCTCCTAGGTCTGCCACCCAGAGATTTCGCGAGGCGTCAAATGCCACGCCTACGGGTTCCTTAAGTCCCTGCAAATTAAGAGGCTTTAGTTTGGTGGTTCCCTTTGGTACTTCGTAAATCTGTGCCTCGTCATAATCCGCAACGTACAAATTCTGCTTGGCATCGAGCGTTAGGCCCCATGGCGCAATAAGACCCTGTCCCGTGATGACTTTTGACGGAGAGGTTGCGCCGGCCGGATACTCAGCAATACTAGGACTCTGGTACTTGGAATTCGACACGTACAGCGTTTGAGCTTTATCGATTGCGAGGCCTGCGGGATAGTTGATGCCGTCCGTAATACTGACGCTGTGGGTGGTTTGACCCTTGGGATATTCCGTTACGCTGTAGCCCGTGGAGCCGCTGGCGCATTCATTCGCCACATAAAGGGTACCCTTTTTGTCCATCGCCAAGCCGTATGGGCACCCGATTGCATCCGTAATCGTTGCCACCGGCGCCGGATTCTTTTTTAGCGTTTTCGCTGGATAAATCTGTACCTCGCTCGAAGTGTCGGCCACAAATACCAACGGCTTGGATGTGCGATAGGAAGCGTGAACCCCGGCGCCTTGCGCGCGTGCGGTTGGAGCAACCACCTTGAAGTTTGCGTCGGGCATAGGCTGCAACGAACCGCCAGTGGCGCTGCAGCCAATGAGAACTATTAGAGATGCACAGCCCGCCAGCGGTCCAAAAGAGAACGGTAAAAGCTTCATGGTACTTCTCAGAATCCTCCATATTCTCAATTCAGTAATCGATTAGTATCGTAGACTTCGACTTTTCCGAGGAGGAATCGCTACGTAGCAGTTCGCTTGCGACGAATAGGATTGAGGGCACACATGTGCGGGATCCGGCAGTTGCGCCTAAGGATCATTATAACTACCGGCAATCGCCCAGTCACGTCAATTTTTGTGACGCCTTTGAGCCCGACGAACGCGTCGCAACGGCTCGCCAAGTAGCAGCGTTCTTTTAGCGGGTTTGAGTCAGCGTTTTCAGGAGTTTACCAGCCCCTACCACGGCCGGCGCGCGTTTGCCTAGTGTTGACTGCAATACGTCAAACGCGACGCGAGCAGTACGGTATGCCGCGTCCAGTCGCCCAAGGCGCTCCAAAGCTTCTGCTTGCACTACGAGCGATACGCCGGCGAGACGGCGTCGACCAGTCTGCGTAAACGTCGTTTCCACGGCCTCCGCCGTTGACAATGCCAAGTCAGGGCGCCCCGCGCCCATCAAGGCGCGGGCAGACAGGAGATCCGTAACAGCCTCAAGTTCTCGGTTCAAGCAAAAATGCGATCGCGCTTCTCGCAGCGCGCCGAGCGCTTCATCATGGCGGCCCATTCGTAGCAACGTCCAGCCCATTTCCGTCAAGAGCCCTCCTAGCGCTTCGCCCGTCCCAAGCGCCCTCGCGGTCGGCATGGCTCGGCTTACGATCTCAAGCGACTCACCGAGTCGCTTGCAAAGTCGGTAATATCCTGACAGGTGCGTCGAGATCATGACCGACTCAAGAAGGTATCCCCGTTTGATCGCCTCTTCATGGCAGCGCATCAACTCTACCTGTCCTACTTCAGCGTCAGTCCACGAGAAGAGGCGACAAAGCGCGTCCGCCGTTCGCGTTGCTAAGCGCAAAAATGCATTCGGAGCCTCAACCGCTGAAAGCACTTCGACCGCCTCAGCGCTCACCGCGGCTGCGTCGGTGACTTTCCCGAGCTTCAGGTTTAAGTCGCACTGAATCAGGAGAGAACGCGTAAAGGCTTCGATCGCGTCCTTGCTGGGACTTTCGCACGCCACCTGGCGAAAGGACCGTATAGTCTTGCGCAATGGAGCCTCGGCGGCTCGCGCGTCGCCTGAAGCGTACGCTAAGCGAGCATGAAGTATCTGCGCATAGAGCCGTTGCCACTCACTGACAGGCGCCGCCGTAATCTGAGTCTCGATGTGCTGTCGTGCGAGGTTTACGCGTCCCGCCTCAACGTAGAGCTCACCAAGTCTTAGTCGAACTCGCGCGCGGTCACTCGGCTCGGCGACTGAGCCGATGGCACTCTCCAACATATCAGCCGCTGCTCGCCAGTTTCCACATTGCTCGAGGGCTTCAGCGGAACGCATCAGCGGCTCAACGGTGTAGGCAGTTATGTCCACCACTTGATTGTTTCGCGCCTGCGCGTCGAGTACGCGCAACGCTATTTCCGAAAGTGCGTCGGTCCGATCGCGAAAAAGCTGACGCGTCGATATTCCCAAATCCGATGCAACAAGAGCGAATGCTTCACACTGCATGTCACATCGGCGAACGATCGTCGCTTGTCGCTCGGTAAGGGTTTCCAGAGCGCTCGTGACGATTGAGCCTAGCTCGTCGCGCGCCACCCCCGGTGGTGCTGATGCCATCGGGCTCGCTGCAAGCAGGATATTCCCGCGAAGACTCGCCGACCGATCCAAGCGACGTAGCAAATCTCGGCAAGCATGAAGTACTTGGGTCTTGGTAAAGCCCTCTATAAGCTCGTCATGGCGCCCGTCACTGGGCGTCGGTACAGGCGAGCTCCGAGGTCGCTTGCGCATGAAGGTCAAGTTCTAGCGCGCTTATCATTTTCCGCTATCGTTTAACCGAGCGTTACGCGTTGCACGAAAGCCGTCACAAAAAATGACGTGACTGGACAACAGCCGGTCCTTATAATACGCATTACGTAACGCGTCCGTTGCTCAGCGGCGTAGGCCGATCATGAACCGTCCGGCGGTCTTTGCGTCTGCCCGGCATCCTAGGTTGCTTTGCTTGCAGCCACCTACGCAGGGCTACCGCTGTTTCTCGGAAAGGCCGAGTTACTATCGTCGAAATTAGTGCTGCGCTTAATTAAAGGAGAAAAAATGTCCCCGCTTCGGATTTCAGTTTCTGCACTTGCAATCGTGTCGATAACGCCGCTGCTTACAGCCTGCGCATCGCACTCTGCGCCTGGCGCGCCGATTTCGTTGATTCCTTCGGCTTTAACTTCATCAGCGCTTGTCAGCGATGGCCACGTCCGGCCGAGACCAAAATTTCTATATGTCTCCAACTGCTGCGTCAGGTACAAAAAGTATAAGGCGGTAATCAATGTTTACAACGCTCAGTCTGAAAAGAACCCACCACCGGTAGCGGCTATCAAAATCGGCCCAACCGGTGCGGAGGGTCTCTGTACCGATGCAGCGGGAAACCTCTACGTCGTGAGCGCTAGCGGTAATAGTGTAACCGTCTATCCAAAAGGGCGTATAAAGCCGTCAGTGGTCTACACTCAAGACCTATCGTTTCCGCAGGCGGATGCTGTGGACAGCCACGGCACGCTTTATGTAACCAGCTCCACCAACAATCTGATTGTCGAATACCCCAAGGGCAGCACGACTCCGTCTTTGACTTTTAGCCCACCGCAGGGTTTTGCAGTTGGCCTAACGCTCGATAAGCAAGACAACCTCTACGTTACGGCGAACGGCTCCTCCGCAATTTGGCGTTATGCGCCGGGATCGACGAAGGGCCAAGCCCTTCCGTATAAAGTTCCCGGCTCATATCCTAACCTCATCGGCGTCGCGATCGACGATAAGGGCCGCGTTTTCGTTGGTGACGCCAGCAATAACTCGATCTACGGGTTTTCAGGAACGTCGTCGACTCCGTTTGAGACGATAACGCAAGGTCTCAATTACGAATACTTTTTCGGCTTTGGACCCGACGGCAATCTCTATGTTCCGAACCCTGGTGCAAACACCGTGACCGTGTATGCGCCGAACAATCCGAGCGTAATGAGTACTTTTAGCGAAAATATGGCGACGCCGGGCGGCGTAGCATTCCTCAATGTGAAGTGATCGTCTTGCTAAACAATTTACTGACGGAGCGAAGGAAATGAATGTGATCCTAAAATCAAGGCTCTGGCTAATGTTGCCGCCCATGGCAGCAATGGTAGTCGCCTGTTCAGGCGGTTCGCTCTCGAGCGTCGCGCCCGGTAACCAACAATCAGGGGTCGGTGCGCCACAGACCCGCGTCGTGCGCGCCGTACCGGCGTGGCTTCACGGAGGCGGCGAACCACGGTCCCCACGCGCGCTAGCGCATCGCCCTCTCCGAAAGGGGATTTATACGAGCGCATTCTCGGGGACGTATGTCCTCGGCTTCACGATGGCCGGCAAGGGACCGAAGTGTCTTTTTAACACCGGTGACACCGGCATCAACGACATTGCCGTCGACCCCAAAGGCAATCTAATTGTCCCCATTGGCAGTACCGAAACGGTTAACGTTTACCAGGGGCCGAATATGTGCGGTACGGAAGCCGGCTCCTTTAGCGATCCCTACGGGCAGCCCAGCGACGCGGCCACTATGAACGCGCTTACGGGTACGATCGTGGTCGGCAATATCGTCGGGAGCGGAGGCTACACGGGCAACGTCGCTATCTGTACGTTAAAAGGCGGCTGCAAAAAAGAGCTGACGAATCCCAACATTATCGGATACGTCGGCAGCGTTGCCTTGGCCAAGAACGGCGATTGCTGGGCCACGTCGGACGTATTTGCCAGCTATTATGTGTCCCCGCCGACGATGACGTTTTGGAAGGGCTGCACCGGATCGGGCGAAGCGGTGACGGGCTATCAAAACAAAGCCTATGGCAGCATCAGCATCGACTCGCACGGCTATCTGGTTTCACTTGACTTAGGAGGCGTCTACGGCTCCGACAACTCTCAACTCTGGGTGTACAAGGGATGCAGCCCCAACTGTAAGCTCGTCGGCGGCCCGTTCCCTCTGCATGGACACGCGGTCTTTGGCGCGCTCAACCAAAAATCCGACGAGTACGGCGTGACGAATTATTTAGGGGGTTCCTACCCTTACACGATGACCGATATTTACTCCTACAGCCCAACTAAGGTTGCATACAAGTTTGGCTTTCAAAACCGCGAAGAGGGCGCTGACCCAGAAGGCTTTGCTTTCAGCCCTTCTCTGAAGCTCTGAGAAATAGCGATCCCGGGCCCAACTCGGTAACTCCCCCGGAGCTCAGCCTCTGCGGGGAGTTACCGCTTGTGGGCGTCAAGCTCGCCGAAGGTGCCGAATACGTTTTCGCGTAACGCCCGCTAAGTCCGATCCCCTCTCCGTTATTGCCGCCGCCCGACTTTTCAACAAGCTGTAACTTCTTCCACGCGATCGGTCACAATCCGAGCGACGTAGACGTTACCCTCGGCATCAGCGGCAACGCACGATCGCACCTTTTTGGTGGAGAGGAGCATCTGTCAATGAGAATTTCGATCACGGCCGTTTATGCGACAGTCGCATTAGCGGCCACTACTCTACTATCCGGCTGTGGCGGCGGCGCTTCGTCATCGAGCTTCGCGCCGTCGGCATCAACGCAGCAAAGCACGACGCAATCCGGGTCGAATGCACGATCAAAACGAAACGTCATGCGCTACGATCTCGTGACGCTCGACTCGCTCGGCGGAAGCGTAAGCTTCGCCATCAACATCAACGAAAGCGGCCAGGCCAGCGGCACGTCACTTCTGGGTTCAAACGCAATCTTGCACGCCCAGATCTGGAAACAACCCCCGCACACGATCGACCTCGGTACGCTGGGCGGTCCGAACAGCGCGATTTTCCAGTACAATCATGGCATCTTCGGTCGCTTTGTGGGGTGGTCGGAAACCTCCAACATCGACCCCAATGACGAAAACTTCTGTGGTTTCGGCACGTCACAGATTTGCCTCGGGTTCAGCTGGCAGCGCGGAAAGATGACGGCGCTCCCGACGCTTGGTGGAAATAATGACAACACCAACGATATAAACGCGCGCGGCCAGATGGCCGGTGCTGCCGAGACCAGCACTCAAGACCCGAGCTGCACCCCACCGCACGTCCTCGATTATTTCGGCGTCATTTGGCAGCCCAACGGCAAAATCACAACGCTGCCGCCATATTCCGGCGATACCGTCTCATATGCATACACGCTTACCGAGTCTGGCCAGGATGTCGTTGGCAATTCAGGCTCATGCGCCGCTTCGACAGCTCACGCGGTGCTCTGGCACAACGGGTCACCGGTCAACCTCGGCAGCCTCGGCGGCACCGTTAACATAGCTCTCGACATCAACAACCGCGGTCAGGTTATTGGCAACTCCAACCTTTACGGAAACACGGTGACGCATACGTTTCTCTGGCAGCACGGCACGATAACGGATCTTGGTACCTTGCCCGGTGACGTCGATAGCTTTGCCGGAGGGATCAACGACGAGGGCCAGATTGTCGGCCAATCATGCGACGCAAGCGGAAACTGCCGAGGCTACCTCTGGCAGAACGGGTCATTCACCGATCTCAACACGCTCATTCCGCCGAGCATGAACTTGGATGTGCTCTTTGGCAGCAACATTAACGACCTCGGGGAGATCACCGGCGCAACCGTCAACGCACAGGGCTTAGAGCGCGGGTTCATATTAGTCCCTCGCGGATTCGGCCACGCTTTGCCTCAAAGCGTTTCCGCGCGTAAGTTTACCCTGCCCCAAAACGTGCGGATGCGACTGCAGGACCCCCGCGGACCGTTCTGGGATCTTCGCGGCAAAACTGCATTTCCACGATAGAGCTAGCCACAATCAGGCAACAAGAGGAACGAGCCCGCTTCGGTGGGCTCATTTCTTTTGCTAGCCGGATCGTCGTTACGGCAGAAGCGGCGGCGAGTAGGCTAATCCTTGCGGGTCGTCCCCGCGGCACGTTCAATTCCCGTTAAGTGCATATAGTTGAATCGGATTCCGACTTTCGTTAAACTCGACGCCGCAGTTCGGTTCGTCCAGTCCCACATGTACGGTCCAAAGTTGAACCAGGGCTTGGCACCACACGCGAACGTTCTCCCGCTTCCATCGGCAAACTTCACACCGTTGTGCCATGCTTGAATGCGTCCGGTGGAGGTCGATGAGATCAACGCCGTAATCTTCCACGTATCGGTTGCACCTTCGACGTAAGGCACGGTTTTGGTGCCGCTGCCACTCTCGAGATACCATGCTTGGCCGCTAGCACCCCCGGACAGGTTTTGGATGCCGAGAACGGTAACCGGCGATAACCCGCAAGCATAATCGTGAATCTGCCAAACCAGTCGCTGGGTGAATTTACCAACGTCAACTCCCATGCGCGTAACGGTTTGAAAGTTCCACGTATACGTCTGACCCGAATTTAACAAAAACACGCCGGAACCACCATTGCCGACCGGATTCAATTGGTTGCGCATGCAACCGGCATTCTTGACCAAGATAAAGTCTGCGGATGTAGCGGTCGGATAGGTCGCTGCTCCACACTGCCCGGTATTGGCCGTAACAGCTGGATCGCCGATTTGCCACAGCACATCTGGAGATGACGCTGCCGCGACTTGTGGCTGCATTAATCCGAGGAGCAACGCGAGTTCATGCATCAGTTGGATCCTTATGTGCAAACTGCAAGGCTGAGATCCTTCCCGACTTGCCTCGAATCTTTGCGGAAGGCGGGGTCGAGTCTCTTGTCCTTTTAGCCTCGTCTCGGAAAGATAGCGGCGGTATGGGCTTTATTGTTTTGAGCGCGGATTATACGCAACGCCCGTCGGTTCAAGGCTCTCAAGTAGGCCGTTGTTGAAACTGTACTTGTAGGTCATTCCTTGGTGGCTATACTTGTAGACTTCGATCTGATTGCTGGTGAAGTTCAGCACCGCAAACTCGGTAGAGTTCTCGTTTAGTCGCCCGGAGTATGCGCAGCACCGCAAGGTGAACGGACCGCCGAGTAGCGTGCAAGCCCGCTTGCAGCCGCCGTACACAAACACCAAGGTAGCGCTGTCGGCGACACTGGTCGAAACCAGGTTGCCGGAAGAATCGATTTCGAGCGTCCCGAACTCGTTGGGGTTTTGGTACCCGGTCGTCGTAACCCCAGTTCCCGCACATTTCGCGAAGTACGTCAGCGTCGTCACGTTTGAGGAATCTGACCCTGTCACGTAACAGTTCCCGCTGTTGTCCATCGCTACACTGTACACATCCTTCATGTTGGGGTTAGTGAGCTCAGACGTGCAGCCTGCCTGGACCGTACATACCGAAACACTCGCTGGTTCAGAGGGCATCCGCACATTGGTCACCACGAATTTCCCGGATAGTGCGTCGTTGCTGGCGAGTCGGAAGGGCTCGCCGAATGTGTCGGCGATTGTCGCAACTTTGGGCCCGCACATCCCGGGGCCTTGGAAGACAAGCACCGAGTTCGTCCGAAACTGACTTGACGCGAGTAAGTTACCCTTGCCATCAACAGCGATGTCGCTTACGTTCACGCCGCTAGGCACGGAGCAGGTTGGGCCTTTGTTCCGTTTGTTGTGGCTCCTGTACCCCAGGATGCTGGAGCCTTCAAATTCGTTGACATAGACGCCGCTCTCGGCATTATAAGAGGCATAGGGCGCGCTCTGCGGCACCGCGCCAGCGGCTCCCACTGTTTGGGTGGGACCGCATCCGGAAAGCAGAACGAGACTCGCGCTTAAAGCCCAACGCCGAAACCAGAGCGTCATGAGAACACTCCCTTCCTCTCGTTTCAGCGTAGCATTGCAAGTGGCGCCGGCGGAAGGTCCAAATGGCCCAACAAGATGCTCAGGGGCTTCCGGCCCGGCTCAACTAATCAGGAGCTACGCAATCTAACCGGGCTTAGCTTCTCGCGACCCTTGTCCGCCGCGCAGCTATATGAAAGCGCTAACGACCTTTGGTGCGCGGTTTACCGCGTCGTCAAGGCGCCGGCGCCCGACCGAGCGCCGCTCCTAAATGGTAGCCCCCGATCGGGATGGTGGTCACGAGCGCCCCTCCGGGATAGTCGTACACGCCGACTCCATAGGTGCCGTATTTGCCTTCCGGGACGTAGATCAAGTTTTCTGACTTATTGATTGTGCTGCGGTCCGGAAATGGGGCCATAATGATCCTCGCGGGCGACTTCTGCCCGGGACGATAAAGGAGAATTTCGCTCAGGCCATAGTCGGTCACGATGACGTGCGGGCGGCGGCGTGGGCCATTATTGTTGTCGATGATCACGCCGACTGGGGATTTGAGCCCCTTTAGGCTGAGATTTGTTCCAGAGCCGCGCGCATTGGCGAACTTTACGACGGCCGGGCCGCTATAGTAGCCGCTGAAGCCCGTGGCGTAGAGGCTGTTCGACACACTTACGGCAACGCCGGTCACCCTGTTGGCGAGGGCCGCGTTCGTTAGCCTGCGGATCGGCGAGGTAGCGCCGGGCGGATAAACATCGATGCCTCCGCCAATATCGCCGGCATAGACGTACCCGTTGTCCCCCACAGCAACGTCGAGGGGTGACCACGTTTGACGCAACGTCAGCGAAGGGCTCGCTGTTCCCGGCTTGTAGACCGTGATATAAGCTCCGACCAAGTTTGAGACGTAAAGATTGCCCTTCTTGTCGGTGGCGAGCCCTTCGGGATCGTAAATCCCGTCGGTGATCTGCCCGACCATCGAATACTGCGGCACCGAGAATATGTCGACGAATGAATTTAAAAGACCTTGCACCGAGACGTAGAGAAGCTCTCTGCTTTTCTTGGCGTCTGGTGACATCCAACCACGCACAGTGGAAATATTCGCAGGCACGCCGCTCGGGCCGATCCCATTGTGCATGACTTCTTGACTCTGATCGGCGGATCCGATAGTTACGCCGGTCAGCGCGTCGTTCGAAGAGCACGCCGTGACCACAATTCCTAGAGCGCAAGCGACACCTGATAATCGTGAGGTTTTCACAGGACGTACCTCCGAGGAATGGATAACGGTGTCTTACCTCAGCGGCCATTGCTTGACCTGGGGAAGGTGGGAGTCGAATCTGTTGACCTTCCTATCCCGTGGCCGCTATCGGCGCAATCCAAGTCGGTTCGTGTGTGACCAACGTCTGACGACTCAGATCTCAAGGGGTATGGTACGCGTGCGGTGGGGCGTCACGGTCTCAATGCAAAGACGACTCCGCAACCTGGGCTGCAATCGCCTTTGTGACTGCCGCCGTACCCCGTCGTTCCAAAAAGAACGCCGGCCACGTCGAGCAAAGCCGCCAGTGGACCGGCACCGTCGGAATCCGCGAAGTCGTGCAGAACCGTCTCGGTGCCGGCGGTAGTGATGCTAAAGACCGTGCCACAGGAGCAAGCTCCCGTGCCGCCATTCCTCGTCGTGCCGTAGAGGGTGCCCTTCACGTCGATGAGCCCCGCGTAGGGATGGCTGCCGTCGGTTCCGGAACCGAAACTATATAGCACTTTTTCCGATCCGCTTTTTCCGATGCTAAAGACGGTGCCGAGGTCGTTGGTGCCGCCGGAGGACGTTGTGCCGTAGAGCGTGCCGTTCACGTCGAGCAGGCCGGCGGCGGGATGGCTGCCGTCGGTTCCGGAGCCAAAGTTATAGAGCACGCTTTCCGCGCCGCCCGTCGTGACGGCAAAGACGACCCCGTTGCCGGATGTGCCGCCGGAATAGGTTGTGCCGTAAAGCGTGCCGCCAACATCGATCAGGGCTGCCACGGGGTTCTTGCCGTCGGCTCCGTAGCCGAAGCTATACAGTAGCTTGTGCGTGCCGGTCGTCGTGATGCTAAAGACCGTGCCGTCGCCGTACGCGCCGCCGTATTTCGTCGTGCCGTAAAGCGTGCCGCCCGCGTTGACCAGGGATGCGACCGGATTGGCGCCGCGACGGCCTTTCATGAGGAAGCGGCGTAGCACGTGCTCGACCCCGTCCGTCGTCAGGCTATAGACGATCCCGCGCCGCTCGCCGCCGCCGCCCGCCGTCGTGCCGTAGAGCGTGCCGTTCACATCGATCAATCCCGCTGCGGGGTCTGAGCCGTGTGCGTGGCGGAAGCCAAACACCGTCTGCTCCGTTCCGTCCGGGGTGATACTGAAGACTTCGCCGTGGCGGAGCGGGCCACCGCGTCTCGTCGTTCCGTAAAGCGTGCCGTTCACGTTGATTAGGCCTGCGATCGGGTGGCTGCCATCTGGCTTCGCTTTAAAGATATACAGAACTTTGTAGCTCGCCTTATCACGGCGTGCGCTGGGCGCGGCGTCTTGCGCGTTCGTCGCGTGTAGGTCGATCGGCGGCTGCGACGCGCCGCATCCCGCCAACAATGCTGCCGCAAAAATGCCAAGTGCAGCGTGGTGAAAGCCCCAATTTCTCACTTACTTGCTCCTTTCGGGCAATGGCTGTGATTCGAGACGGCGTTGCTCGGTTCCGGCCCCACGCAAGTTACCAGCAGTCGGGAACCGGGCTTCCAATGAGGGCCGTGGGTCGATGTCGATGAATTGCAGGCGCCGGTTCGCTCGACGCCAGTTATCGGCCGGTATGTTGACGCTAGCCTTAGTGATACATGTAATGTGCATACCCCGGAGTCGTCAGACCGCAGCGGATCGGCAACCTGGCCAGATAAAATTGCCGAGGTCTGATATGTTAGCGGACGGCGCCCCCAAACGGTCCAGCTCGTCCGGCCAGCAGTCCTCCTGGCCTGCTCACGTGAACAGTGAAACGTACCATGCCTGCGACCGATCCGAGGAGCATGATTGCGTGTTCCAATCGCCGTTCGGCGAGCACTAGCGCCCCGCATAGCCAGATGACGAGGCAGCGATTGCCACGACGTTTGCGGCCCGGTGGCCTATCGGTCCCATAGACAATGTCATCCGTCAAGTGAAGTAAGAGGAGGACGAGCGTCCGTCCAACGGCAGCGCAAAGCGTCAGTCGATCTCATCACCTTGCACTTCCGAACAAGGCAAGGCCCCTTTCCCTATGGCTCGATTCGATCGCTCGCGCGCACTCTGTCAAATCGGCGAGCGTTGTCTATCACACCTACGACGGTGCTCTGAACGGCGTCAAAAAGGCGCGTCTTAGCGGTGGTATAATCCGGCTCGAGCGGTATACATGCGATTCGCTTACCCAGTTGATCGAATACACCCACAAGTTGGCTTCCGAGAATCGCGATCTTGTTATTGCTCATTGTTC
>DATHOO010000084.1:0-12934 GCA_035484815.1 Candidatus Acidiferrales bacterium | reverse complement strand
TGGATGCGCCCCGACGAGCGTCCCCTCCGCATCATGTCGCGCGCCCGGTCGCCTGCGCCATCTTCTGCTGCCACTCACGCTCGACAATAGCACGAAGTCGATCGATGAACTGCGCCGGCGCAAACCGCTCGGCATGCGTACGGAGGCGTTGCGGGTTAAAGCGCGATGCGTCGAAGGCGCGGATTGCGGCGGCGAGCGACTCGGCAGCCGGCTCGTCGAAGAAGATGCCGGTCTCGCCTTCGGCAACCGTTTCGAGTGCGCCGCCGCAGCGATAGGCGATCGTCGGACGGCCGGCGGCGGCCGCTTCGAGCGGAACGAGCCCGAAGTCTTCTTCGCCCGGCACGATCGCGGCACGCGCGTTGCCCATGAGCTCGTTGAGCCGCTCGTCGGACACGTAGCCGAGCATCGTCGTCGTCGTCCCTTTCGCGAGCTCGCGCAAAGCACGCTCTGCGGGTCCGGTGCCGGCAATCAACAGCGGTACGTTCGCCAGCGATGCGGCCCGAATTGCGAGATCGATACGTTTGTACGTTAACAGTCGCGAGGCGACGAGAAAGTAGTCGGCAGTGCCGTCGCCGATGCTGAAGCGCTCGAGGTCGACGGGACAATGCAGTACGTCGGAGTCGCGGCCATAATATTGACGGATACGCTCGGCCACGTTGCGCGAGTTAGCAACGAAGCGGGTTGGGCGCGTGGCGGCTTCGCGGTCCCAGGCGATCAGGTTTCCGATGAATGGCCGTGCGAAGACGGGAACGTATTCGTCGGAAGCAAAGGCGAAGCGGCTGACCGTGTTGATGTAGCAGACGTGCACCGCGTTTGAAGGAACGCGAACCCCCTTGGCCCAGGCGGTTGTCGAACTGACGATCGCATCGAAGCCGCGCATGTCAAACGCCTCGAAGGCTCTGGGATAGAGCGGCGCGAGCGCGCGAAAGTAGCGATTCGCAAACGGCAGGCGCGCCAGATAGGAGCCGCGCACGCGGCGCGCGGGAAAGAGATCGCCCAGCGCGCGCTCGTCGTAGAGCGCCGTGAAAATCGGCGCCTCAGGCCACGCGTTGGCGATCGTCGCGAAGACTCGCTCCGCCCCGCCGCGCTGGTTCAGGTAATCGTGAACGAGCGCAACGTTCAACTAATCTTGGAGGTTGGTTCCGCGGGGTAGGACGAGGGCAATCGTTGGATTGCCGAGATATTTACGCGCCACGCGCTGCACGTCGTCGGGGGTCGTCGTGGAGATCGCTGCGAGCGCCCGGTTGATGAAATCCGGCGAGGCGCTTTCGCGCGAGAAGACGGCTGCCAGCCAGGTGCGCGTTTCGAGCGTCGTCGCGTCGTTGGCGAAATCACCCGCCGCCTCGGCCTTGAACTCTTCGATCGATCCTTGCAGACGAGTCGCTGCGAGGACGTTCACGACCGAGAGTGCGGTAGCAAAGGCGCGGCTGGGATTGCCGATCAATCCACCGTTGACGTAAAGCACGAGACTCGGCGGCGCGCGGTCGTAGGCGTAGACCGCGCCGACCGAGCGGGACGCGAAGGTTGGGGTAACCACCCCGGGGACCTGAGCGATATCCGAAAGCGTGCGCCGGACGAATGCGGCAAGCACGAGCATCGGACCGAAATCCTCGCTGTCGACTTTTGGAGCCGGATATTGGGCGATCAGCCACGGCGACGAGATATCGCGGTGCGCCACGATCTCGTGCGTTGCACCGCTCAGCAAAGGTGTGTGGACGGCGACAGGCGCCGTCGTGCCCTCGGGAAGGGCGGCCGCGAGCGAGGAGAGCGTATCGGCTCCCAGCCCGTCGAGCCTTCCTGCGGCACTGATCAGCGAACCGCCGCGGCGATAGTAGGCGTGATAGAACGCCCGCGCATCATTTGAGAAGATTTGCGCGAGCGATGCGGGGGTGCCCAGCTCGGGCAGACCGGCGTTAGCCTGCGAGGATCCGGCAGCGTTGAGCATGTCGAGGCCGACTTGCAGCGCCTGCTGCTGGCTCTGCGCAATCTGCCGGACGAGCGCGGCTCGCGCGGTGCGTATGGTGGCCGGCGAAAAGTCGGGCGCGGCGAGCGCCGTACGGAAAAGATCGAGAACGGCCGGCGCGTCGCCGGCCAGCGCTTCGATGTAGAAGCGAACGTCGCTTGGATCGATGGTAAAGCGTACGGAGCCTCCGCGCGCGGCGATGGCGTCCTGTAATGACATGGCCGGCGATCCGACCGGAGTGAGCAGGATCGTCTGCGCGACCAAGGCGGCGACGCCATTCTGTTTCATCGTCTCGCGGTCGAGACCGGCGCGGACGACCAACGCGATGCCGGCCAGTGAAGCTGCGCCGTCGGATTGTTGAACGACCGTCGTGCCGCCGACGTTCGCCAGCGTCGGCGTCGGGACTTCAGCACCCGCCGCGCGGGCGGTGCAAGGTGCGGCGCAAATCGCAAGCGTTGCGAGGATGACGAGGGGCAGCCCGGGCTTCATGGTGATTCCTTATCCGACGATGTGGCAGTCAAGTTCACGACGACCGGGTTGCGCAGATAGCGGCGCACAACATCGGCAACGTATTGCGGATCGAGCGCGCGTACCGCCTGCTCGTAGCTGCCGTTCGCGAGGCCGGGAGCGTACTGGAGGTTGCCTTCGACGGTGTACCAGCCGAGATTGTCGGCGCGCTCCTGCGGCGTTTGCGTGTCCGTGGCGACGTGATAGAGAAATGCCTCGCGAGCGGCCTCAAACGTCGCTCTGTCCAATGGCTGCTGCAGCGCATCGAGGGCCGCGAGCACGCGCTGCTCCGTCGCTTTCTCTTCATCTCCGCCGATCGTTACGACCATGACACCGGGATCGTGCAGCGTAATGAACTGACCCGATAGAAGCGTATCGCTCGACGATTTGTCGAGCGTTCGCGGAACAACGCCGGTTCGATCCCGGAAGAGATAATCGGCGATGAAGTCCAGCGCCGTCGCCGCTTTTTGGTCCGCAATCGGCGGCCCGACCCAGCCGAGTCCCACGCCGTCAATCGATCCGGTCATCGTGGCCGATGCCGGCGACTTCGCCAGCGGCGAATCGTAAGGCGTGTCCATCGATCCGTTACCGCCGCCATCGGTTACCGCGGAGACGCTCGATGCATCGACGTTCCCCGCGAGCGTCAGTACGGCGTTCTCCGCGCGAAACGCGCGCTTCGCGTAGGCTCCTGCCTGCGCCGTCGAGATGCTAGTGAGCTGCGCAACCGAGTCGGGCAACGGCGGATAATGCGCCGGTCCGCCCGCGAAAATCTGCTTAAACAGCAGGTCGTGCAGCGTTGCATCCGACTCGTAGCGTTGCTGTACGCCGAGCACTGCCGCGTTAGCCCGCGCCGTCTTGACCGCGGTGTCGTCCAGCGTCGGGGCAAAATATGCGCCCGTCATTCCGGCGATGACGCGACGCGCCGCAGCGGCGGGAACGACGGCGGCGATGCCGACGATGTCGGGATAGACCTCGATGTTCAACTCGCCGCCGAGTGAGTGAATCAGCGCGTAGAGCGATTTACCGCTGGCCAGGGGAGCGACGGCCGCCGCGGTCGCGGCGAGGTTCGAAATGCCGGGCGTCGCGTTATCAAAGCCTGCGGCGGGCGCGCGAAACCAGAGTCCGATCGCCGCCGAGCCGACCGTCGGATCGGGATCCAACACGTAGGAGCCGCCGCGCGGCAACGAGCCTATCGCTTGGGGCATCGCGGCCGGCGCCGGCGTGCGGCACAATCCAACTACCGTGACCGCGAACGTCGCGGCGAGCACCGCCGCTCGCGCGTTCATGCGGGTTCCGGTGAAATTTTCGGCGGGATGCGCGACGGCTTCTCCGCGCGCTTCGGCTCCTCGGCCGCCGGGCGCTCGGCTTGCGCTCCGCTCGTGGGTGTCTTTTCTGTGCCGCGCGCGCGATCGTATGGAGCACCAGTCAGAATCGCACGCACTTCTTCGGCTTCCACCGTTTCGTACTCGAGCAACGCTCCCACCATTCGCTGGACCTTGTCCCAGTTGCCGACGAGCAATTGCTTGCCGTTGTCGTAACACGACTCGATAATCTTGCGCACCTCGGCGTCGATTTTGCTCGCCACTTCCTCCGAGTAGTTTCGCTCTTCACCGAAATCGCGTCCGAGAAAAACCTGGTGCGCGCCACGACCGAACTGGATCGGCCCGAGCTCGCTCATGCCGTATTGCGTCACCATCCGCCGCGCAAGTTCGGTTGCCTTTTCAAAGTCATTGCTCGCGCCGGTCGTAACATCGCCGAACCTGATCTCCTCGGCCAGCCGGCCGCCCATGGCCATCGTAATCGCCGCCAGCAGCTCCTCGCGGGTCTGGCTGTGCCGGTCATCCTCCGGCAACGACCAGGTGATGCCCATCGCCATGCCGCGCGGAATGATCGTCACCTTGTGTACGGGGTCGGCCTTCTCGAGCAGGCCGCCGATGATCGCGTGCCCGGACTCGTGGAAGGCGGTGACTTCCTTCTCTTTCTGCGACATCACGAGCGATTTTCGCTCGGGACCGACCATCACGCGATCGATCGCTTCATCGCAATCGATCATCTCGATAAAGTTCTTATTTTTGCGCGCCGCGAGCAGCGCCGCTTCATTGAGCAAGTTCTCGAGATCGGCGCCGGAAAATCCGGGTGTCCGCTTCGCAAGCGTCTCCAGTGAGACTTCCTTTCCAAGCGGCTTGTTGCGCGCATGGACCTCGAGGATCTTTTCGCGTCCCTTGAAGTCGGCGCGCCCCACGACGATCTGCCGATCGAAACGTCCTGGCCGCAACAGCGCCGGATCCAAGACGTCGGAACGGTTGGTTGCCGCGATGAGGATGACGCCGGTGTTTTGATCGAACCCGTCCATCTCAACGAGGAGCTGGTTGAGCGTTTGCTCACGCTCGTCGTGACCGCCGCCTAAGCCCGCGCCGCGTTGGCGTCCGACCGCATCGATCTCGTCGATGAAGACGATGCAAGGCGCCGATTTCTTCGCCTGATCGAAGAGGTCGCGCACCCGCGAGGCTCCGACTCCGACGAACATCTCGACGAAATCCGAGCCTGAGATCGAGAGGAACGGCACGCCCGCTTCGCCGGCAATCGCCCGGGCGAGCAAGGTCTTCCCCGTTCCCGGCGGTCCAAGCAGCAGTACGCCCTTGGGAATGCGCGCGCCCAGGGACTGGTATTTTTTCGGATATTTCAAGAAGTCGACGATCTCGGCGAGCTCCTCCTTCGCTTCGTCCACGCCGGCCACGTCGGCAAACGTGACCTTCGGGCGATTTTCAGAGAGCATCTTTGCGCGCGAGCGTCCGAACGAGAGCGCTTGGCTCCCGCCGCTCTGGGCCTGCCGTAAGATGAAGAAGAGCAAGAGTACGGTGATTGCAAGCGGGCCCAGCGTCATCAAGCTGGAGAGCAGCCCAGTGTTGGACTGCTGATCGAAACTAATCGCTCCGCTTTTTACCCGCTTATAGACCTCGTCAACGAACGTTTGGTCAACGTTGGGCACGGCCACGGAGTACTTCGTGCCGTTGGCGAGGTCGCCGGTGGCGTTGAGTCCCGTTGCGTGGAACGACTGAACTTGTCCGGCTTCGAGCTTCTGGTAGAAGGCGCCGTAGTCGAGTCGGGTCTCACCCTCGCTTGGCTGGACGAACCGCTCGACGATGATGAAGACGGCGACGACCGCCAGGATGATGAGGATGATGGATCGGAGATGTTTGCTCACGTTGTCGTTAGACCGTTTGACCCTCTCGAAGCTCGGCTAGGTAGGGAAGATTGCGGTAAAGTTCCTTATAATCCAAGCCGTAACCTATAGCGAACACGTCTGGGATAGCGATGCCCGTGTAGTCGATTGTGACGGCGACGTCCCGGCGAGCGGCCCGGTCGAAGAGCGCACAGGTACGCAGCCTTGCGGGGCGCCGCTCTTCTAATAACGCTCGAAGGAACTCAAGCGTTCGGCCATTGTCGGCAATGTCGTCGAGAACGAGCACGTTTGCACCGGCGATCGGGAGGGCGGCGTCCATCGTCAGGCGCGCAGTGCCACCCGAGCTTCCTAAACTTCCGTACCGTTCGACACAGACATAATCGACCATGATTTCACTTGGCCCGTCTGCCTTGCCGGCTAGCGCTCGCGCCAGGTCGGCGGTCAGACAGAGCGCTCCTTTCAACACCCCAAGCAGAAGCAGCGGTTGCCGCCGGTAATCGGCGGCGATTGCAGTCGCCAAGCGCTCGATTGCGGCGGCGATCTCCTTCGCACTGCAGATTTGACGTCCGATCACCCCGTCCGCTGCGGTTCTCACTCCCTCGTAATACCCTCTATACTGCCGCGCTCGATTCTCAGAGCGATCCCAGGCTTCATTTGAAATGTGCCGCTTCTCCCGGCCTCGAGGGCGCGTACCGCGGCCTCGACGTGCACGAAGTAGATGTCGCGAAGGTCTTCTTCGGTCGAAAGTTGCTCCCGCACGGCCTTGCGCAGCTGCGCCCGGCGGCTCCCATCGCGCTCTTCGGCGACCACCTCGGCCGCTCGCGCGACCGCGGCATCGAGCCCGGGAAAGAGGGGACGCAGGGCGGTGAGCGCCTCCCGCACCGCATTGCGGCGGAGATTGGTCTGTGCGTTCGTCGGATCGACCGCATACGGCAGCGCGTGCGCGTGGCAGTAGGCGCGAAGTGCTTCGGGCGCCAGGCCGATCATGGGCCGTGCAAGGCTCAGACCAGGCGCCAACGGGCGGCGGCCCCGCATGCCGCTCAACCCGGTCGAACCCGCCCCCCGCAATAGCGCTAAGATGACGGTTTCGCTCTGATCCTCCGCGTGATGTGCGGTCGCGATGACGTCGCACCCCCGGCGGTTCGCCACGTCGATCAATGCATCGTAACGCGCCGCACGCAGACGCGCTTCGCTTCGCGCGACGCGATCGAGCGCCACGATCTCGAGCGGAATTTCTAGTTGGGCCGCAACCTGCAGCACGACGCACTCATCTTGCCAGGCCGATTCGCGCAAACCGTGATTGACGAATGCGGCACAGATCGAGATCCCGATGGGTTTCGCCACGGCGTGCATTGCTGCGGTGAGCGCAACCGAGTCCGGACCACCGCTGCACGCGATCAGCACTCGCTCGCCGCGCCGGAGGACGCCGCCGCCCTCGATCGCGCGCTCGACCTCGCGTTGCGGACGAGCCCCCCTCACGATCGACGAACGTGCGCGGCGATCTCACGTTCGACGTCGCGCTTTGCAACCGCCGCACGTTTATCCCAAAGCTTCTTACCACGAACCAGCCCGAGCTGAACCTTGGCCATGCCACGTGTGAAGTAGAGCCGCAGCGGGACAATTGTTAAGCCCTTTTCGGCCACCCGGCTTTGCAGCCGCACGATCTCTTCTTTATGAAGCAGCAGTTTGCGCGGCCGCGTCGGTTCGGCGTTCGAGAAACTTCCCTGCCGATACGGCGGGATGTGCATGCCCATCAGCCATGCTTCGCCGTCGCGAAAGCGCGCGTAGGCCTCCGTCAAGCTCGCACCGCCGGATCGCACGCCCTTGACCTCGGTTCCCGTCAAAACCAGGCCGGCTTCCACCGATTCGAGGACGTGATACTCGAAGCGAGCACGGCGATTCTCGATTGTGGGAGCGTTACTCATCGTTCAGGGCCGCAAGACGATCGTCGGCGGCGTCAAGCCGGCCGCGTGAAACGAAACTCCCCTCGGCGCGCGCGAGCAGGTTACCCGCGCCATCGAGAATGCTCGCTTCGACCCCGAGGACGTTGCGCCGTTGCCAAGTGACTCGGCCGCGTACTTCGATCGGCTGCTCGAGCGGCACCGGTTTGCGGAAACGCGCGCTCACTTGTGCGGTCACGCCGCGATGACCCGCGAAGCCGGCCGCGTACGCCATCGCCTCGTCGAGCAGCGCCATGACGATCCCCCCGTGAGCGATGCCGCGCCAGCCTTGATAGACCGGTGCCAATTCGAGGCGCGCGAGCACGCCCTCTCCGTCGGCGTTTCGGTCGAAGTGCAGTTGTATTCCAATCGGATTGCTCGGTCCGCAGGCGAAGCAATTGCCGTCATCGATTGGCACGCTGCTCATCGGCCGAGACTCAGTCGATCGACGAGGTATCGTGGAAGGCCGGCGGCGCGCATCTTCTTCTGCACCTCGGCAATCGGATAATCGTAGCGCAGCCACTCGACGCGCATTTCGGCCGGATCGTAGCGGACGAAGGAGGCCTGTGGGTTCAGGTCGCGCGGTTGACCGACACTGCCCACGTCGATGATATACCGCTTCTCGACGTCGAGCTCGAGGTGGCCGCCATGCTGCATATGCTTGTGGCCGATCGTTCCGTCTGGTTCGCGCACCCAGTACTCGGCGATGTGCGTGTGACCGACGAAGACGACGCGGGCGTCGGTCCGCTCGAATGCGGCCGCGGCGGCGCGCTTGTCCAGAATGTATTCAAAATAGTTCACCGGTGCACCGTGAACGAGTAGGAAGTCGGGGAAGCGAAGCTCGTACGGAAGAGCGTTGAGCCAGGTGCGGCTCGACTCGTCGAGCACGCCTTGGGTCCATGCGATCGCTTCGCGCGCCGCGCGGTTGAAGTGTTCGACGCCGAAGTTTTCAACGGCCGCAAGATCGTGATTCCCCAAGACCGCGTGCCCGCCCCGGTCGCGCAACGCCGCGACGCACTCGTTGGGATTCGGTCCGTACCCGACGACGTCGCCGAGCGACACGAGGGTTTCGTCTTCCGAAAGCACGGCGAGGACGTGCTGGAGCGACTCGAGGTTTCCGTGGACGTCGGAGACGAGCGCATACTTCATCGCTTAGACCAAAACTTCGGCGAGCACCTCGCGCAGCGCGTCGCCAAACGCGCGACGCATTGGTTCGGTGCCGGCACTCACGCGGATGTAGGAGTCGAGGGGCGGAGCACCCGGTTTCCGGATCCAGACTCCGCGGGCCAGCAGCTCGTCCATGACGCGCGTCGCGCGCTGCGGCGTGTCGATTTCGATGCAGACGAAGTTCGTGCGCGACTCGATGAAGCGGCGACCGAGCTCTCGAGCCAACGCGTAGTACTCCTCGCGTGCGCGGGCCGTCTCGCGCACCACGTAGGCTCGAAAGGCGTCGTCGCCGAGGGAAACCAGCGCGCCGACTTGCGCGTTGCGGTTGATGCCGTAGTGTAAACGAATCTTCTGGAACGTTTGGATGTTCCGCTCCGTGCTCAGCGCATATCCAATTCGCGCGCCGGCCATGCCGTAAGCCTTGGAGAACGTTCGCAGCCGGATAAGGCGGTCGTCGAAGGCCGGCGGCAGCAACTCGCCCTCGTCCACGAAATCGGCATACGCTTCGTCGAGCAGCAGCAGCGTGTCACGCGGCAAGGCCTCGTAGAAACGCTCGATATCGTCGCGTGGTATAAAACGGCCGCCCGGATTATCCGGGTTTGCGAGATACAGAATCCGCGGCGCTTCGCTCCTTGCCGCGGCAAGCAACGCCTCGCAATCGGGCGCACCGTCATCGCGGTACGCGACGCTGCGCGGGCGGCCCCCATACCCGACGACGTGATACGCAAAGGTGGGATACGTGCCGCGGGTCGCGAGCGTCGCATCACCTGGAGCGACGAACGCGCGCACCGCAAGGCCCATCAAATCGTCGATGCCCGAGCCCACCACGATCTCTTCGGGACGGCAGCCGTGCTTCTGCCCGAGCGCGTCGCGCAAATCGAGCGATTCGGGATCGCCGTACCACGAAAGTCGCGGCAGCTCTTCGGTCATCGCGGCGACCGCCTTGGGTGACGGTCCAAACGCGCTTTCGTTCGCCCCAAGGCGAACCAGCGCGCGCCGGCCAGTCTCGCGCATGAGCTGCTCGGGGCCAATGAACGGCGTCGTCGCCGGAATCGCTTCGACGGCGCGCGTCGGACGAATCATCTTTGAGTGTCAGGCTCCCAAAAATCGATAAACGGTGACGAGCGTTCCGGCCGGGCACTCCTCCTCGCGCTCGTCGAGGACGATGTAGCCGTCGGCTCGGGCCGTCAAACTCACTGAAAACGAGCGCAACGCAAGAGGATGCGCGAGAGGCACTCCTCCGTCATCCTGGAGGCGCACGGGAACGTACCAAGTCCAGTTCAGACGGCTGCCCGCCGGTTCGGCCAAGCGCGCCCGCAGCGACGACGTCGCGAGCGGAGCCCCGACCAGCGCAGCGATGATGGGCGCCGCAACGGCCTCCAAAATCAGCAGCGCCGATGTCGGATTACCCGGAAGGCCCAGGATCGGCTTCTTGCCGTCGGCGCCAAAAAGCGTTGGCTTTCCGGGCTTCACGCGCAGCCCGTGAACGAGAATGCCGGGGTCGGCGAACGCTGCCACGGCGTTTGGCAAACGATCGCGTTCGCCGACCGACGATCCTCCCGTCACGACGACCGCATCGCACTCCGCGAGTGCCAGCGCCAGCGACGATTCGAACTCTTCCGCCTCGTCGCGCAAGGTCGGATAGTGTCGCGGCATCGCTCCCATCGCGCGAAGCGACGCGGCAACGGCGTGACGGTTGGAATCTCGGATTTGCGAGGGCGAAGGGCTGACGCTTGGATCGACGAGCTCGTCGCCGCTGGAGAACACGGCGACCGTGGGGCGCCGGTACACCGGAACTTCCGTTAGGCCGAGCGTCGCGAGAACGCCGACGTCGCCGGCGCGAATCCGCCGACGGGACGGAATGACGACTTCGCCGCGCTGCATATCGGCACCGCGTTGGGCAACGTTCGTGCCGGGCGCAATCGGAGCGTCTACGATAAGCTCGTTCTCCGTAGCGCGCGCGTCCTCGATCGGCACGACCGCGTCGGCGCCTTCGGGCAGAACGCCGCCCGTTGGAATGCGACTCGCGGTTTCGCCCGTTATCACCGCCTGCGGGTTATGTCCCATGCGCACGTCGCCGACGATCGCGAACTCACCCGGCGTCGCCCGCGCGCAAACCGCGAAGCCGTCCATTAACGCGCGCGGCGCCGCCGGATAATCCCCGTCGGCGACCGCGGGTTCGGCCAACACGCGCCCAAGCGCGGCGTCCAGCGGGACGCGTTCGATCGGCGGCGGCGCCACGGCGACGCGCGAAAAGAACGCGACGATCGCCTGACCCGGCGGCAGCAACTGCGCTTCCATAAATCCTACCACCGGTAGGACTGGATTTGCGGACTGCATAATGGCGCGCTTCTCCATGCTCGATATCGCTCTTATTCGGCGCGATCCCGACCGCGTACGAGAATCGCTCCTCCGCCGCGGCCTTGATGCGTCGCCGGTCGACGACCTTCTGCGCTATGACGAGGAGTACCGCCTGGCGTTGACGGCGGTCGAACGCGCAAAGGCCGAAAAGAACCGCCTCACGGCGACGATCGCCGAGGCAAGTGATAGGGCCGCTGCTGCGCGCGAGCTACGGCCGCAGCTTGAAGAAGTGTCGCGGCGAATCGACGCACTCGAGCAGGCAGCTCGCGCTCTCTCGCCTTCTGACGAGAGCTCGCCGCTTCGGGCGTTGCTCGATGTCATGCCAAACCTTCTCGACGCTTCGGTGCCCGACGGCGCCGACGAAACGGCCAACCTCGAGCTGCGCCGATGGGGAGAGCCGCGCCACTTCGACTTCGTCCCCAAACCGAATTGGGAACTCGGCGAGAACCTGCGCATCCTCGATTTCTCGCGGGCCGCAAAACTTTCGGGCAGCCGATTCGTGGTGCTCGCCGGTGCCGGTGCGCGCCTCTCGCGCGCGCTCACGGCCTTTTTCCTCGATCGCGCGCTCGATCGCGGTTACCTCGAGATCGCGCCCCCGCTGCTGGTATCGCGCGAGACGATGTGGTCGACCGGCCAGCTGAGCAAATTCGCCGATGCAATGTTTGCCGATCCCCAAGCCGATCTTTTCATGATCCCGACGAGCGAGGTGCCGTTGACCGCGCTGCGCGGCGGCGAGATTCTCGAATCGAGTGGGCTGCCGCAACGCTACGTCGCTGCCACGCCGTGCTTTCGCAAAGAGGCAGGCGCCGCCGGGAAGGACACGCGCGGCCTCATGCGGCTGCATCAGTTCGACAAAGTCGAACTCGTCTGGTTGACCGCACCCGAATCCTCATTCGACGCGCTCGAGACGCTCACCGGTCACGCCGAATCCTTGCTGCAGGAACTCGACCTTCCGTATCGCGTCGTGGCGCTCTGCGCCGGTGACACGGGTTTCAACGCCGCAAAATCCTACGACGTCGAAGTTTGGATTCCCAGCAGCAACACCTATCGCGAGATCAGCTCGTGTTCGAACTGCACCGATTTCCAAGCGCGCCGCGCCTCAGTTCGCTTTCGCCGCGACGCGACCAGCAAACCCGAGTTCGTCCACACGCTAAACGGTTCGGGGCTCGCGATTGGACGAACGATGATCGCGCTTCTCGAGAACCATCAACAATCCGACGGTTCGATCGTCATTCCACCCGCACTCCGCCCCTACACCGGCTTCGACCGCATCTCAAATTGAGAGTTGTCATCGCTTGTCATCCTGAGCGGAGCGGCAAATGGGATGACGTTTACGTTGCAACGACGTAGCGTAGTCGAAGGACAATAGTGTTGCTCACTTGAGGTCCTTCGACTGCGCTACGTTGTCGCAGCGCCTAGCGTTTTCTCTTTTGCCGCTCCGCTCAGGATGACAATTTTCCGCGCGCGTGATCCGAGTAAAGCACACTATACCCTTTTGTCACCCAACTGCGCAACACTATTGTCCTTCGACTACGCTACGTTGCAGCGACGCTTAGCGTTTTCTCTTTTGCCGCTCCGCTCAGGATGACAAGGTGTTCTGCCGGAAATGCGGCTAAATCAGGAAACGTCTTGGATTAGTTCGAGCAGTACTTCCCGGTCGAGATAGCGGATGTGGCCGTGTTCGCGCCGCAGCGCGTTGCGCGACTCGAGCTCCGCAATTGCGCGCGCCGCGACTTCTTTGACGGTACCGCCGGCAGCCGCGATCTGCGATTGCGTGATCGTGGAGAGCGAGGCCGAGGCCGGCACGAGCCC
>DATHOO010000083.1:0-7477 GCA_035484815.1 Candidatus Acidiferrales bacterium | reverse complement strand
TAGACATTTTGCCGCCATGCCCTACATTATGTACTTTTGATAGGCTCACCACAAAAAAATGGCTATGTATAAAACCTTACTCACCGACCTCACCGACAACATCCTCACCGTTACTATCCATCGGCCGGATAAGCTCAACGCTCTCAACAAGGACGTGATCGCCGAACTCGGTGAAGTCGTCACCGAAATCTATGACAACAAGGAGATCCGCAGCGCCATCATCACCGGCTCCGGACAACGCGCCTTCGTGGCTGGCGCCGACATCTCCGAATTCATGGGACTAAGCCGCGAAGAAGGCCAGGCCCTTTCCGCCAAAGGTTCTGACATCTTTTTCCGCATCGCATCATCCCCCAAGCCTATCGCTGCAGCCATCAACGGCTTCGCCCTGGGCGGCGGCTGCGAACTGGCCATGGCCTGCCATTTCCGGCTCTGCGTCACCACCGCCAAATTCGGCCAGCCGGAAGTCAACCTCGGCTTGATCCCCGGCTACGGCGGAACTGCTCGGACGACCCGGCGCGTCGGCAAGGGCATGGCGATGTACCTCTGCTTAACCGGTGAGATCATCGACGCCCGCGAGGCTCTGCGCATCGGCTTGGTGCAGCGAGTTGTGCCTGCCGCAGAACTCATGAACGAAGCGCGGCGCATCGCGACGACCATCGCCTCGAAGGCACCTCTGGCGATCGCCGCCTGCAAGCGCACGATCAACAACGGCGCGCATCTCTCGATCGACGATGCACTCGAACTCGAAGCGCTGGAATTCGGAACGCTCGTTGACACCGAAGACATCAAAGAAGGCACCCGCGCGTTTCTCGAAAAGCGCAAACCCGTTTGGAAGGGTAAGTAGTCCGGGCCTACTGATGCCGCGCGCAAGCATCTCGCGCAGCGCGTTTCTTGCGGGGGCCGGTAGCGTTCTCACTGCCTGCGGCGTCCCGCAGGCGGCGGTGCCGCAACGCCTAGCCGGTCTCGTGACGACGCCCGGCTCATCGCCGAGGATCGTCATCGTCGGCGCCGGCGTCGCCGGATTGACGTGCGCCTATCGCCTGCGGCAAGCCGGCATCCAAGCGCGCGTCGTCGAGGCGAGCGATCGTATCGGGGGTAGAACGTGGACGCTGCGCGGATACTTCGCGCAGGGGCAGATCGCCGAACACGGCGGCGAGTTCATCTCGCTCAATCAGTTCGAGGTGCAGCGTCTGGCGAAGGAGCTCGGATTGCGCCTCGTCAACGTCAATCGCCACGAAAGCGGTCACGACATCTACTTCTTCGACGGCGCGCGCTACACGGTGGAAGAGGCGCGCAACGACTACTTCACGCACGTTCGCGGCCCGCTCCGAGACGCGGCCCGAGCAGCGGGCTGGCCGACCAAGTACGACCATTGCACGCCCGGCGGCCGCGCACTCGACCGTACTAGCGTCGCGCAATGGATCGACGCTCACGTACCCGGCGGAATGAGCTCGAAGCTGGGCGGACTATTAGCCAACGCCTGCGTGGGAGAGTACGGTGCCGACCTCGATCGTCAAAGTGCGCTGAACCTCATCTACCTCATTGGGTTCGAGAAGCGCAATCACTTCAATATCGATGGCTCGGTTGAGGCCTTGCATGTCGTCGGCGGAATGGATCAGATCGCAACGGAGATGGCGGCCGCGCTCGGGCACGGTGCGATCGAATGCAATGCCGCGCTGGTTGCATTGCGCGAGCGCTCGGACGGAACGCTCGCGTGCGTCTTTGCCTCGGGATATCGCACGTTCGAAGTACTGGCCGACTATGTCTGCCTAGCGATCCCCTTCACCACGCTACGCGCCGTCGATCTGCGGCGCGTGCGCTTTTCGCGTCTCAAACGTGTCGCGATCGACTCACTCGAGCTCGGCACGAACGCCAAGCTGCACATGCAGTTTCGCCGGCGCGTCTGGTACGGCGATCATCTCGACGGCGCGTCGTACGTCCAGTTTCCTTACGAAGAGTCCTGGGACGTATCTGCCGCGCAACAGGGAAACTACGGCATCCTCGTCGGCTTCCCAGGCGGTCGCCGCGGCGTGTTGCCGGCCGTCGCCCACGGTCCCGCGCCCACCCACATCGCGCACGAATACGTTGACCGGCTGGATCGCATCTACCCGGGGGTCGCGGCCGAGTACACAGGTGTCGCCTATCTCGACGTTTGGGCGCACGACCCGTGGCACCACGGCGCCTACTCCTACTACGGCGTCGGCCAATACACTCAGTTTGCCGGCATCGAGCCGGTGCCGGAACGCAACGTCTTCTTCGCCGGCGAGCAGACGTCGTACCGCCAAATGGGTTACGTCAACGGTGCCGTCATCTCGGGCGAGCGGGCGGCCCGCGAGATCATATCGGCGACGGCAACGTAAGATCTACAGACGGTCCTGTGCGTTGGTCAGTGCCAAGCCGATCGCCGGGTTGAGGCCCTCCCATTTCGCGCGAATGTGCCCGGTCGCGTCGATGACGACGATCGTCGGGAAGCCTTGAACGTCAAAGAGCGCTCGCGCGTCGCTTGTGGGATCGAGGGCGACGTTCTGCAGCGAATAGCGGCGCGCGAAGTCGGTCGCTACCGAGCGTCCCTCGCCGACGTCGATTGGAACGACATCGGCGTCCGGATGGCTCTGCCGCCACCGCTCCACGAGCGGGAGCTCGACCCGGCACGGCCCGCACCAGCTCGCATAGAAGTCGAGGAAAACGACGCGGCCGCGCTGATCGGCGACGCGAAACGTCCCGCCGTCGAGAAGTGGATAGATCGCGTGTGGTGCGGGGAAGACGCCCGGAGCGCTAAACGAGCGCGGTGCGAGGAACATCTTCCACAGCACAAACGCGATCGCAACGACCGCGACGGCGTCAAAGAACTTATTCCACACTCAAGAGGGCCGCGATGCCCTGTCCGCCTCCGATGCAAGCCGACGCGATGCCATATCCGCCACCACGCTCGCGCAGTTCGTGGAGCGTGGTGAGCGCGAGCCGAGCTCCAGACGCGCCGAGGGGATGACCGAGGGCAATCGCGCCGCCGTGCGGGTTCAACTTAGCCTGTGCTGAGCCTGTCGAAGCATCGAGCTCACGCAGACACGCAATTACTTGTGGCGCGAAGGCCTCGTTGATCTCGACGACGGCAACGTCGTTCATGGCGACGCCGCCGCTCTGCAACGCTTTGGGGATCGAGAATGCTGGGCCGATCCCCATGATGGCGGGGTCGACGCCGACGACGCTGGCGGAAACGAGGCGCCCAAGCCACGGCAAGCCATCGGCCTCGGCGCGCTTGCGCGTCGTTAATACGACCGCGGCAGCACCATCGGTAATCCCGCTCGCATTGCCGGGCGTCACGACGCCGTCTTTGACGAAGCGGGCCGGAAGCTTCGCGAGCTTCTCCAGCGTCAAACCCTGGCGCGGTCCTTCATCCCTTTCAATCCGAACCGTTGTGCCTTTCGGTCCTGGAACCTCAACGGGAACGATCTCTTCCGCGAAATAGCCGTTGTCTTGCGCTGCCAGCGCTCGTTCTTGACTCACGAGCGCAAACTCGTCTGACTCCTGGCGCGAGATTCCGTATTTCTTCGCGAGGTTTTCGGCCGTGACCGCCATCGGCGTATTACCGTACGAATCGCTGAGCGCCGTCCAGAGCGAATCCTCAAACGCGACGTTTTGACCGAGGTGAAATCCTTTGCGTGCACCGCGAACGACGTGCGGAGCTTGACTCATGTTCTCGGCCCCGCCGGCGAGCGCGTAGGCGGCGCTTCCGAGCGCCAACGACTGCGCTGCCGAAAGGATTGCTTGAAGCCCCGAGCCGCAGAGGCGATTTACGGTGAGCGCAGGCACGCCGATGGGCAGGCCGGCCCGCAGGCCCACGTGGCGAGCCAGATAAATCGCGTCGGCACTCGTCTGGATTACGTTGCCAAAAACGACTTCGTCAATCGACTCGCGCGAGACGCCGCTGCGCTCGATCGCTGCTTCGGCCGCCGCCACGGCAAGATCCGTCGCCGAAAGGTCGGCCAGCGCGCCGCCGAGATTTCCAAACGGGGTCCGAGCTCCGGCAAGAATCACGATTTCGGCATCCTTCAATGCAACGCTCATGCGAGGCGTATTCCTCGCTCGCGCTCGCACGTCCCGGCAGGCGCCCTCGCGGGCGGTCACTAAGACGAGCTTAATATGCCCACCAATCGAACTGCCGCGGTGACGCTGGACGCCCGGTCGCTCGTACCCGCGACGAAGACCCAGCAGATCGTCGAGGCCTTCGACAAGCTGCAGATCGGCAACGCCGTCGAGATCAACGAGGAGACGGATCCTCGGGCGCTGCGCAACGAGATGACACAACTCCGCCCCGGGCGCTTCTCCTGGGATGCACGCAATCTCGGCGGAAACCGCTGGACGATTCGGCTCGAACGGATCGACGAAAACGCAGGCGGCGAAGCGTTGCTCGCTCACGTGCCGCAGTTCACTTCGGCGAGAGCGGCCACGTTGAAGGATCTTGCCGCCCAGATGGGCGAGCGCAGTTACCGCTCGAGTGAAACGATCTTCGACGAAGGCGAGGTCTGGCCGTATCTGGGCATCGTGAAAAGCGGAAAGATCATCTACACCTTGCTCTCGCCCGACGGCAAGACTCACACGATCGGCGAACGCTTGACGCACGACACGCTCAACGAAAGCGGAACCTTCGATGGCGGCGGCGCTACGACGCGCGCCGAAGCACTGACCGACGCAACGATTATCACGTTACCGAGCGAGGCGGTGGTCCACGCCGCGCGCAACGACGCCGAGCTCGCGTTGGGTTTTCTGGTCGCATCGTCGCAGGCTCGTCGCCGATCGATCGACACGATCGCCGATTTAGCGTTCGCGCACGTCCTGCAGCGCGTGGCCAAGTTTCTGCTCGGTTACGCGCGGACTTCGGTCGGCATGGCGCGAGGTTTGCCGGGGGTCGAGAACCTCTCGCAAGCACAGATCGCCGCCGCCGCGGGCACGGTGCGCGACATGGCCGCGCGCGCCTTGCTGCGACTCAAAACGGCAAGCGCGCTCGAACTCGATCGCGGTCGCGTCCGCGCCATCGACCGCGCGCGGCTAGAAGCCTTCGCGCATAATGTACAAGCCCCGCCAGTCTAGCGCTTTACGCAGCCCTTAAATCCGGTAGACGCTTGCGCCGGCGTTGGGATCGATGAGTGCGGAATGGATCCGGGGTCCACTGCACATTACTGCGTCATGGCCGATCTCGATCTTCATTCGCGCGACTTCGCCGCCCATCACGTCGTCAACGGCACAACCTTGGACTTTGCCTGGGACTCGGGCCATGATGATGTACCGGCCCGGATCGAGCGTTACGTCGCTGAAGAACCCGCGGCTGTTTGTCTGCAGCGTCATGATGTGGTTTGGCCCTTTATCGAGCCAGGGACTCCGATAGTAGTAAAGCGTCACGCCAGACATCGGCTGACCGGTATGCGCATCCACGACCGTTCCAGAAATGCCGCCCAGTTCGTCGGCCAGCGCCGACGCGCCGGCACAGATCACGAGCGCGAGCAGGATTGCTATTTGCTTCATGCCCGCCTTATTCCCCAAGGGAGCCCGTCCTATACCGATTCGAGTGCTGCCGTATCTTCTGAAGCGCGCGCATCAAACGCCGCCCGCTTGCTCTTTGCCGCCGCTTCGGCAAGCGGCTGGTCAACCGCTGGACGCGGCCGCTCGAGTACCTCGCGACCCTTTCGAACGGCCCCGATCGCGCCGGTAAGGCGACTCTCCATCTCGTTGAGGACGTCGCGGGCGTAGCGATCGGCGCCCTCGCGAATCGCAGCGGCGCGCTCTTCTGCTTCGCGGAGCACCACGTCAGCGGTCGTACGCGCTCGCTGCATGATCTCGGTATCGTCGACGAGCACTTCGTGCTTGCTGGCCGCCTCGTCCACGATCGCTTGCGCCTTCTCTTGAGCCACGCGCATCATACGCTCGTGATCTTTGGCAATTATCTTGGCGCGCCCAACCTCTTCAGGTAGGGAAGCGCGGATTTTCTCCATCAGCTCGAGCAATCGTTCCTCTGAGAGAATACGATACCCGGCGGGCAGCCACGTTCCCTCGTGAACGTAGGCTTCGAGTTTATCCAGCACGCGATAGACCGACATTGCTACCTCCGTTGCAAGTTTGTACGTTTCTCCTCCATCACGCGGAGGACCGGTTCGGGCACGAGCGCGGCGACCTCGCCGCCGAGAAAGAAGACCTCTTTGACCAGACTAGAGCTCACGAACGAGTACTTCTGATCGGACATCAGGAACAGCGTATCGACGTCGGAGAGCGACCGATTCATGAGTGCCGCCGACATCTCGCTCTCGAAATCGGAGATCACCCGCAGACCCTTGACGATCACGTCCGCTTGAGCGGCTCGAACGTAATCGGCGAGCAGGCCGCGAAAGTGCTCGACACGCACATTCGGCAGCGCCGTCACGCAGGCTTTGAGCATTCCCACGCGTTCTTCCAGCGAAAACATCGGTGCGCGCTTCTGTGGGTTCACCACAATCGCGACGACCAACTCGCCGAAGCATCGCGCCGCGCGTTCGATGACGTCGAGGTGACCGTTCGTCGGCGGATCGAACGATCCCGGATACACCGCGCGCGTCACGCGCATCAGCCTACCGTTCGTCAAGATTCCGGCGATAGGAAGGCAAGTGCGACATCGCCGTAGACTTCTTCGCGAGTCGAGCGATACCCGGGTATGTCGGGCAATATCCGCTTGGCAGCGTGTTCGTAAACGACGAGCGCGTCGGGAGCAAGCAGCCCGCGTTCGCGCATCAGCGCGAACAACTGAAGGGGCACCGGATCCGCGTACGGCGGATCAAGGTAGACGATGTCAAACGGCCCTTCTAGACGGTAGATTGCGCGCTCGGCGGTCGCCGGAAAGACGGCCAAGACCTTGGCGACGCCGAGATCCTTTGCGGCCTCTTCGATCGCGTGCGCGACCTCGCGCTGCGATTCTACCGAGACGACGCGCGCCGCGCCGCGCGATGCCGCCTCAAAACCGATCGCGCCCGTGCCCGCGAAGAGATCGAGCACGCGCGCACCTTCGAGTCTGTTCATAAGAATTGAAAAGAGCGACTCTTTGACACGTCCGGGCGTGGGGCGCACGTTCGGCCCTTTGGGGGAGCGCAGCTTACGGCTCCCCAGCGACCCTCCGGTGATCCGCGGCATCTTCGCTAAAACTCCTGCGGCGGAAGCGGCGAGAGGACGCGACGCAGCCACGCGTCGTCGCCAAGCCACTCGTAACGGATCGTCGAATACGGGACCGTCCCGTACGAGAGCAAGCGGTCGTGGAAGGCGCGCTGCGTGAAAGCGCTGCCTTCGCGGTCCCCGACCATTCCGATCAGCGTCTCAATCTGGGTCTTGCCGATGAGATAGTCGATCGCTTGACCGGGGCCCATCGCAAAGCGTGTCGCCTCCCCTCGCGCGGTGTCGTAATCGATGCCGGCGTTCTGCTGAAAATAGGCAATCGCTTGCGGCAGCGTCATCGCTCCGG
>DATHOO010000082.1:0-4601 GCA_035484815.1 Candidatus Acidiferrales bacterium | reverse complement strand
GCCGTTACGGGATTGGGGAGCGCGAAATGCGATGTTGCGCTGCATCCGGCGAGGGCAAGCAGCGTGACTGCCGGCCAAAAGCGAATCCGTGCCATTCTGCCCTCCTCTGCGACTCCCGCCGTCGCGGTCGTTTTGGCCCTGTTCCGACTCGCGCCTGCCCGTCGAAACGAAAGGCGCTCACGCGCCGGCCGATGAATCTCATTTATCCCCGGCTCTTAAGACCAGCTAACGAACTACGATAGCTTCTACTCAAAAGGAGTAATGTTAATGAATTCGCCTGGTTTGAAATACGCCGGTTCTCTGCTTGCGCTTGGGTTATGCGCGGCCTGCAGCGGGGGCGCGGCGACCGCGCCGTCAACCGCGGGACTCAATTACCAATACATCGGTAAGACGCTCTCGGTGGACGGAAGGCCGATAACGGCAGCGCGCTTGCCGATCGCGCTGCCCCGTTACGCGACGATTCTTCCCGACGGGCACGCGAAGTCGAAGAACTTCGAGTACGTTATCAGCTACTACGGCAGCTACGCCAGCATTTTCGACTATCCGAAGAGCGTGAAGCAGATCGGTACGATCAATGACGTTGGCGGCCAAGGGTGCACCAACGTCCTCTACGGCTACGGGAAGAAGACCTTCTGGATCGTCGCCGGCGATACCGAGATCAACGAGTACCGGGTCCCCAAGAAACCGATCAAGACGCTTTCGGACTCCATCGGTCAACCATCCAGCTGCGCCATGGATGCCGGCGACGATCTTGCGGTCGGGATCTTGGATGGGTCGGGTTCCGGCGACGTCGTGATCTACAAGAACGCGAGCGGCTCGGGGACCGTTTACACCACGCCGTTGAGCCAAGAGTACTTTGACGGCTACGACAACAACGGGAATCTCTTCGCTGACGGCTGGAGCAAGACCACCGGTGCCTTCCAGCTCGTTGAGCTGCCACAGGGCAGTAGTACGTTTCAAAAGATCGCCACGAGCAACACGGTGGAGTTTCCCGGCTCCGTGCAGTGGGACGGCAAGTATCTCACCGTTTTCGATCAAGAAACGAACAACATCTACCAGTACACGATTAGCGGAACGAAGGCGTCGCTGCAGGGCACCGTAAACTTCACGACTTCCAGCGACTGCGCGCAGACCTGGAACGTTGGTAACCTTGTTTACTGCGGAGATTACGGTACCAACGACGGCGAGGTTTTCAAGTACCCAGCCGGCGGTGCTGCGATCGCAGTCTTTACCGGCAATTTCGACGGGCCGCTCGGCGTGGTGGCCGCGAAACAATAGCATTCGGGCAAGCAGCGTCACTGCTGGCCAAGAGCGAATCGGTGCCATTGTGGCCTCCTCCGCGAATCCCGCCGAAGCGCTCGAGCGGCTCAAAGCCGGCAACGCGCGCTTCATGGCCGGCACCCCGCAACACGAACGATATGGGCCGCGCGTCTCCGAGTTTGCCGGCGATCAAGAGCCGTTCGCGGTCGTTTTGGCCTGTTCGGACTCGCGCCTGCCCGTCGAAACGCTCTTCGATCAGCTCCCCGGCGAGATTTTCGTCGTTCGCGTCGCCGGGAATTTTCTCAGCGACGATACCCTCGGCTCGATCGAGTTTGGCGTGGGCGTGCTCAAAGCGAAGCTGATCGTCGTCCTCGGCCACAGCCAGTGCGGTGCAGTGAAGGCAGCGCTCGCGTATGTCCGCGACGGCGTTGAACAACCCGGCCACGTTCAACAAATCGTCGAGAAGGTCGCGCCGGCGGTGCTCGCCGCGCGCGGTTTCCCTGGCGACTGGCTCGAGATTGGGACGATCCAGAACGTCGCGCTCAACGTGCAGGCGGTGACTAAGAACTCCGAGATCATCGCCGCGCGCGTCAACGCCGGCGAAGTAAAAGTAATCGGAGGGATCTATAACGTCCATACCGGCTGGGTCGCGTTCGCTTAGCGTGGCGCTGCAATCGGCCGTGAGATTCATTTGCGAGCGGCTTTCCTTGGCGGTCGTGGCGATTGGCACCGTCGTCATGATCTTGGTCTTCATCGTCGTCGAAGACAACGCAACGCACATCGGTTACTTTCCGATCGTCTTCTTGCAGAACACCAACCAAGTCGAGGTCGAGTCCGGCGCCGGCGCGGGCACACTCCAAACCGGCGATCGTGTCGAGTTGCAGCGCTTGACTGCGCCGCAACGATTCTCGCTCCTGCGCGGCGCACCGGCGAAGGCGACGATCAACCTGCAAGCCTCGCGCAACGGCCGCCCCTTCGTCACCAGCCTTACCGCCAGTGCCGTCGACCATTCGCCGCGAGCGACGATCACGCGCGATGTCGGCACGCCGTTCTGTTTCTTCCTCTCACTCGCACTTGCCGGCGCACTCTTCTTGATGCGGCCGCGTGCGATTACGCTGGCCTTCTACATCTACACGATGTTGATGCTGGTGAAAGTCAATCAAACTGCACTCGATCTGGCAAACTGGCCGATCAGCTTGGTGAGCGATCTTTCCATTCAAGTCGTCTATCCGCTGGCGCAGCTCATGATTCTGATCTTCGCGCATCGGCTCTACGGCCGGCCCAGCCGCGTCTGGCCTTGGCTCTTCGGCAGCGCGGTCGTGCTATCGCTGATCGTCTTCGTCGCTTGGATCGACCCGATCGTCTGGATCGTCTTGCAACAGTACGGATTCCCGGGACCGACCGCGCTCTTCATGAGCCTGGCCGACGTGCTGCTGCTCGCCGTGGTGCTCGGCGGTTTGGCTTACATCGCCTCTGGCGCAACTGCCCTCTCTCGCGCGCGCGTTTCGTGGGTCGTCGCCGGCATCGCACTTGCGCCGATTCTCGATCTAACCTGGGCGCTCGCAAACCTCGTCGGCACGCTGAGCGGCAATAGCTCCACCGCATTGCTCTACGTTCAGCATTGGACCGATGCACTCGGCCCCTGGTTCGGTCTGCTCGGTTCGATCTTCGTCGTCTACGGCTTTCTGTCGGAGCGCGTGCTCGACTTTCGCTTTGCCATCGGCCGCGCCGCTGTTTACGCTGCGATTACGGCGGTCATGTTGCTCGGCTTTGGAATTCTCGAATGGTGGGCCGAGCAAGTCTTCGAGAGCACGCGTCCCGCGATCTATTTGAGTCTCTTCGCGGCGCTGCTTATCGGGTTTAGCCTCAACATGCTCCACGATCGCATCGAAGAGTTTTTAAACACCTTCTTCTTCCGCGATCAACGGCGCGCCGAGGAGGCACTGCGTCACGCCGCGCGAGCGCTCGCCAACACCTCATCGGAGAAGACGCTGATTGAATTCTTAGTCGACGAGCCGGTGCGCGTGCTCGGCCTCAACTCGGCGGCGCTCTTTCTTGCGCCGCGCGACGGCGGCGCATTCGAACGAAAGGCCGACCGCGGATGGACTCGCAAAGAAGCCGAGTCGATCGATGCCGAAGACCCGCTCATCGTCGAGCTGCGCGCCGAACTCGCGCCGCTCGTGCTCGACGGCCGTCCGCGCCCCGAAACGATCTTGCCGGGCGGCGCAAAAGCGCCGTCCCTGGTCGTTCCACTGCTGATGCGCGGCAATGTATTCGGTTTCGTCTTCTACGGTACACGCCTGAACGGCACACCCTTCACGGCGGACGAACGCGGGCTCCTCGAAGCCATCGCGCACAGTGCCGCAGCCGCCTACGATCACATCGACGCCGACAAATCCCGCACTCGAATCCAACGCCTCGAACAGCAGCTCCGCCAACTCGGCGCCGCCGTCCCGGATTAGAGGCCCTCGCCTTTCGCCGCTGCGGCGAGCTTCAAGTCGAACGACAGCAAGGCGAGCTCGGGGAGCTCCGTTTGCAGGCTCTTCGCCGCCGCCAAATGCCAGAGATCGGCACCGCGGAGCGGCCATTTTGTTGCCAAGGCTTCGACAATGTCCCAACTTGGCGAAATGTTGATGCGACGCCACGGTCCAACTTTGAGAAGATCGCGCGCGGTGTCGAGAAGTGCGCTCGACGACGCCCGATCGCGTGCCAGGCGGCCGATGACCGCGTGTGCCTCGGCCCAAGCGAGCGTTGAGAGACCGTGAAAGCCGGCTTTGCGAGCGGTTCGCGCAGCCGCGACACTGTGGGCATCGGGAAACAGCACGGAAAGCAGCGCCGAGGTATCCCAATAGAGGACGGCGATCGATCGAGACCTCATGCTCCGCGATCTTGATCCAGTAAGCGACGCGCGAGCCCGTGCTCAATTGGTAGCGGCGGCGGGACGGCGATGGGACGGTTTGGGCCAGGTTCAATGATTCCGGCTTCCTCGAGTCCGCGTATCCGCTCGGCAAGAGGTTGCTGCGCTTTGTCCACGGGAACGATCTTGGCGACTTCCTTTCCGCGATCCGTGATGGTGTACTCACGCCCCTGCTGAGCTTCACGAAGGAGATAACTCAGCCGAGCTTTCGCCTCACGCACACCGAGTTTTCTTGTAGTCCTCATGACTACAATTTTACCCTAAGCGCTCCGTCAGGTCAATTTTGCACCGCAGCCCGTCCCGGAACTGCACCCGCAGGAACTTTGAACGTCTGCTCCTTGCCGGTGTACGTGAACGTTTTGCGATACTTCAGTTCCAACTGAAGACGACGAGACCGTCGCCGTTTGATTTCCAGGCCGACCAC
>DATHOO010000081.1:0-3461 GCA_035484815.1 Candidatus Acidiferrales bacterium | reverse complement strand
GGCCGCGCGCCGAGAGGAATGTTGTCAACGCCCTCGAGAGTTGATTCTTCGCGGTGATCGCGAATCCATTCTGCTGAGCGAATCAGATAAGGATATGCCCGCGCGAGCCACTGTTTATCGCGCGAGAAGAGGTAATAGTCCCAAATTGCTGCGGCATTGCCACCGGAGTTGTCCCAGGCGGGCCAACCGCTGGCCGGGGGGAAATCCCACTCGCCGTCGTCGTTGATTTCATGAAATGCATGCTCGATACTTTCGCGCGCGGGCTGCATGAAGCCGGCAACCTCCATGGCGCGTGCCTGAAAGTATTCGCCGCGGCCCCAGTATTGGCGGTAAACGGCGGGGCCGTCGAGCGCCCACAAATCGCCGTGTGCATCGTATTCGGTGAGGATGAGGACGTACGCGACCGACGAGTAGTAGAAGTCGGTGAGATCCTTCTGAGGGAATTCGACTTTGGTTCCGCGAGCCCAAAGACTGTCCCATTGTGCTGTTGCTTTGGCGAGAAGCAACTCGCCAGCATCGTGAGAAATGTCTGCATTGCGCGCGACAGGCCACTCGTAGGGCAGCTCGATCCAGATCGCTTTATCGCCGTGAGCGGGGACGGGGAGGCTCAGTGCCAGCGTGAGGCCGTTGTCTTGGGCGGTGACTGCAGCACCGGCGGTTTCGGTCACCAGCGCTACATCCTCGCTGGCGCCGTTTTGGAGTATGTGGTTGACGACGTGGCCGGGAAGATTGCGCTCGCGGCCGCTGAGTTTGAGCGAGACGTTAACCGGAGAAGCGCCGTCATTGTGGAATGTGAGACGAACGACGTCGAGGCCTTTCGCACCGGAGGCAGCGGAGGTGATTTCGCCGGGCTTTGCATCGGGAGCGACTGCAAAGGCTACCTCTTCAAGCGAGAGATCGCCAATGTGGGCCGACGAAACGATGAACGGATAACGGCCGCGATAGAGTTGCTGGCTGTTTATGATGAAAGGTTGCGTACTGGCGAAGGCCTGAATGGCAAGCTCGCTGTCCATCTGGCTGCTGAATCCGATGGGTGTATCGAGAGGCTTACGCTTCAGGCTCCATTGCGACCACTTGAGATTGCCTTCTTTGTCGACGATAGTTTTGTGGCTGCCCATCGGCAGTCCGATGAGGCTTTGCGCATCGGTGTTGGAGTAGCGATGGTCGATTACGACCTGCGCGGAAAGTGACGCTGCGAAGAGTAGCAACGCTACGCAAAGCGCGAATGATCGCTGAAGGGCCACAGGATTCCTCAAGTTATTCAGCTTTGATGGTGGAAAAGACCACGATCTCTCCGGGCTGGATCACGTTGTCAGTACGAAAGGGCGAGACTGCGTTCTCTTCTTCTAGGCCGGTGCGTTCGATTTCCGTCCATGAATGAGCGGCGCCTTGGATCGCAAGCCTGCGCGCTGTGGTGGAGCGATTGATGACGATGAGCGTTTCGTCGTTGCCGCCGGCGAATGCAGTTGCGAGCAGCTCAGGGTCGCCGGTTTCGACGCCGATGCGCTTCATGCCCTTGAGAATATGGCGACTGTATGCGCCGAGCACGCGAAGTTGAAAGCTGGTGGGCACGGGAATCCAGCCGCGGGTGCGGTCGGGGGCGAGGAGCGAACGCGAGCCGGCGAAGGTTGGCTGCTCGACGTCGAGCAGCGTCCAGCAATACATGAGAGCGATGGCATCGAGCTCGGTCAGGTTCTTGTGGTAGAGCTGGGCCACGGCAAAAGCGATTCGATACGACGGCTCCTGATAGTGAGGATCGTTGATGCAAATCTCCGTCGCGAGGAAGGGCTTGCCTGCGGCAGCCTCGTGCATCGCTTTCAAGCGCGCATCGTAAAGGTCGGGGTTCGAGATGAACTCCTGGAAGTCATATTCTTGCGTTGCCGAGAAGTCGATGGCGTTCCAGGCTGCTGCGTCGTTGCGCAACGCTTTGGCGCGGTCGACGCCGAGGAACATGTAGCTTGCGTCGGCCATGTGGATGCGAGTCTGGGTGAATCCGGCTTTGTCGAGCTCGCGGCGCACCGCGAGCGCCATGGCAGCAGCCACGTCGTTCGGCTGGTCTACTTCGTTCTCGAGGCCGACTATGGCGGGCGCTGTTCCTGTTGCGGCTTGCGCCTTTTGGCAGTAGGCAACCACGATGTGCGCGTATTCGTCGGGGTTCGCGACTTGCTTGGTGGGTTTGGTGGGAGTCGCATTCGGAGCGTCGGCGGCGTGCGAATCGGAGTAGGGAACTGTGGCCCATGAAGGAAGCGCCCAAAGCTCGTAGATGACGCTGCCGCCGAGCGCGAGAACATGACGGCCGTAGTCGAAGCTGGAGAGCTCACTGTTAGGGAAGTTGTCGCCATAGTAGTGCGGCGTCGCATCGCTGAGATCTTCGAGGTTGCTCAGGTCTGGCTTGAGCTCGGTTCCCATCGGGTATTCGCGAAAGAGGAGCAGGTTGTAGCTCTTGATGATCTGCCAATACTCGCGCTTGCCCTCGTCGCTCAGCTCGGTGTACGCGGGAATGCTCGGACTGCCACCGAAGCCGAGCATCGTCTGGTGAACTTCAGATGGGTTGATTACGATGGTGGCGTCTTTCGGCTCAGGTTGGAGAAGGGAACCGTCGACGACTTCGTGAACTGTGCGCGAGGCAGCGAGCATAAGCTGATGGCGCGTAACGTCGAAGAGCATCGGAGCTTCAACGATCTGCTGGCCGTTGACCAACACGCGCACGGCGAGATGCGCATCGGCGATGACGGTGAGCGAGCGCGCCTCGCCAGTGTATTGGCGCTCGTCGGCGAAGACCGTCTTCTCGGGATAGTTTCCCTGGCCTTCATAGAGAGCGGTCGAATCGTAGTAGCGTTCCGAAACGCGGACCTTGCTTGAGGTGAGTTCGACAGTGAAACCGGCGCGTGGGCCGGTGAAGATCCAGCGCAGCGTGGAGCGCTCTGGAATTGGCGCGTCGAGCGTGATAGTTCGTTCAAAGAGCGCAGGAAGATTTTCGTGGAAATATTTTCGCGCGATCTCATCCGGATGGCCCCAGCCGGGGCCTTTGGGGCCGTCGGAGATGAAGTGGAATGTGTCGGCAGGTTGCGCTGTTTGGGCCGGCGCGGGCGGAAGTTGGATGGCTTGCTGAGCGTGAACGGAGGCGGCCGGAAGCGATAGAGCGGCGATCCCAAATAAGCTAGCGAAGCGCATGGCCCGATTATCCGCGTCGGTGGGCTTGCGGTGTCAAGCGCGGCGGTCGTTAGCTCGGGTTTCTACGCCGTGGACGAGACGCTTGGCGGTCTCGGCGGAGGTGATCACCCTGCTTACCTTCGTGCGATGGAGCGGCCTATCGAGACTGCTCGATTGGTAGTCTAAGAGTTGTGAAGCACGAGCAGGACACGCGTTTGCGAGTTGCGGCGATTGGGTTTCTCAACCCCGCGCCGTTGATGTGGGACTTTGAACATGCGCCGCTCAATGAGGCGCTGGCGAAACGCTAT
>DATHOO010000080.1:0-9543 GCA_035484815.1 Candidatus Acidiferrales bacterium | reverse complement strand
GGCGGCGGCGGGTATTACGGCGGCGGCGGTGGTGGCGCAGGCGGTGCCATCTACTACAACTCTAAATATGAAACCAGCGTCGGTGGTGGCGGCGGTGGCGGCTCGTCGTACGTCGAGCGCAGCGCAATTAAGTTCCAAATGTGGACGGGCTGGAGAGTGCAGGGAAAGGGCGACGACGGGCTCGTCACCTTCGACTGGAACTGAACAGGAAAAAAGAAAATATGCGAGCGTTGGAGTTTCGTCGCTGCGCTTTGAGCGTTAGCGGGCTGCGTTATTGCTCTGCGCGTGCGGTGGCGGTTCGTCATACGTCGAGCCCGCTGCAATCGCGTCCCACATGTGGACGGGCTGGAAACAAAGGGCAACGGGCTCGTCATGTAAACCGACCGCGTTGATCACCCACGAGATGATGCCAGCCAGCTCATCGCGACAAACGGAACACCGTGCCGTAGCCGCCTTGGCAGCCATAGTCGTAGCAGCCGGTTCCCCCGAAAGAGGTCGTTCCATAAAGCGTGCCCTTTGCACCGGAGACGCCAACATAGGGCGCCGAGCCATCCGGCGGCCCTTTGAAGCGGTAGAGCACGGTCAAGTCGCCGGACGAGCTTAGGGAATAGACGAGACCGTATCTGCTATGCTCGTTTCCACCAGCCCAAGTCGTCCCGTAGAGCAGACCGTTCACGACAATGAGCCTACCTGAAGGCCTGTTGCCGTCGCGCTGCTTATCCTGACTAAAGCTGTGCACGATGTGCTCGTCGCCGTTCGTTGTGACGGAGTAGACCGTGCCACCGGAGTGAGCGCCACCTTCGACGGAAGAACCGTGCAACGCGCCGCCCATCGCCACGAGACCCGAAGGGTTCGCGATGTCGTAATTTACACGCGGCGCGTATACAACACGCTCGCGGCCTGATCGTGAGATCGCAAAGATCGTCCCCCAGTTAACAGGCCGCCAAATATCGTGGTGCCGTAGAGCGTGCCGTTGAGATCGACGAGATTTCCGGTTGGAGCTGTGCCATCGTACGGCTTGCCCTTGAAGCGGTAGAGCACGTTCTCTTTCCCCGAAGTGGTGATGGAGTAAACCACGCCACATCCTTTCGGAAAATCGGCGCACTTGCTTCCGCCGTTGAACGTTGTGCCGTAGAGTTTGCCGTCGAACAATGTCAGCGGTCCTTCCGGGTTCGCCCCATCCGGCGCACCCGTAAATGCATGGAGCACGTGCATCGTTCCGGATGCGTCAATGGAGAAGACCGTTCCGCACCCCTTCACCCTCGCCGCTTTGCAGCGTATTCCGCCGGAGTAGGTGGTGCCGATAAGTAGGCCTTTGACCGCCACCAACTCAGCTATGTTGACCGAAGCGTACCAGGCATCCGCGGGTTCGCGATACGCTGCCAGCTCATCGTCCACGACGTTGACGAGCCATAACTCCCGGATGCCGGACCGTGCATAGAGCGGCACTTTTATCTTGCGGTCGAAGCGCAACGAGCTTTTCGATACTTCGATGGCAAGCAGCGTGTTGGCGGGTTCGGGATCGCGGTCGCAATAGTTGTGGCTCTCGCGTCGCGCCAATACGAGATCCGGCTGCGGCTCCGAGGCTGGGCGAAGCGTCACGGGATTCTGGCAGCGCACCCAAGCGCGCTCACCCAGGCGCATCACGAGTCGGTGCGTGATTCGGTCGACGGTGGATGCGTGCGGCGGGTCGATCGGCGCCATCTCGATCAGCTCGCCGTCAATGAGCTCGATCCGAGCTTGGGCATCAAAAACGCCGGCCTTCGCCATGCGGTGATACTCGTCGAGCGTGATGCGGTGACGTTCGTAGACGCTGGCCATGTCACTCATAGCAGCCTAGCTCCATGACACGACAAATTCGTTGCCGCAACGTGTCGGCCTTGCCTCCGCTGGAGTACGCTCCGAAAGGCATAGGGCCGGGCGCTCCTAAAGAAGCGAGCAATGCGGCCCGGCTGGGACGAGTACTTCATGCAAATCGCGCACACCGTCGGTACGCGGGCGACTTGTCCGCGTGCCTCGGTGGGTTGCGTGCTGGCGCGCGAGCATCGAATTCTGACGACGGGCTACAACGGCGCGCCGCGCGGCGTCGCTCACTGCACCGAAGTCGGTTGCTCGCTCGCCAACGGGCACTGCCTGCGCGCAACGCACGCCGAGGCAAACGCCGTGGTCCAGGGCGCGCTGCACGGCGTCAGCCTCCAGCACGCAATCGCGTACTGCACCCATCAGCCTTGCGTCAACTGTTCGAAACTGCTGATCAGCGCGGGCATCATCAAGATCGTCTACGACGAAGCCTATCCCGATGAGATCGCGAGCCAGCTCCTGGCGGAGGCCGGCGTTGCGCTCGTGCACTACGCCGCGCTCGAGGGCGCACGCGGATGAGCTTGCATCTAAGTGTCGGGGTGCTCTACGCGTCGGCATTCATCATCGCAGCGGTCATCAGTGGGCTCGCGACGCCCCTGGTCGTGCGGCTCGCACAGCGCTTGGGAATCGTCGACGACGACGGCTCGGAGCGGCGGATGCACGAGCTCCCGAAGCCGCGCGTCGGCGGCATCGCCGTCTTCTTCGGCTTCGCCTTTGCGCTCTTCACGGTGCTCGGGGTCTCGCTCGCGACGCCGGTGGCGCTCTTGCCGGCGGCCGATCAGTTCGACGCGATTCACCGGCTCGTCGGGTTGCTCTTCGGCAGCCTGCTGATTCTGGGCGTGGGCATTTGGGATGACGTCATGCAAATGGCGCCGCGCAACAAGCTGATCGCGCAGATCGTCGTTGCCCTGATCTCGATGCTGTACGGCTTTGTGATCCCCGGCATCAACAATCCGTTCGATCACAATCCCGGGACAAATTGGATAGACTTTCCGCCGTGGGTCGGCGTGCCGCTAACGCTGATCTGGTATGTCGGCATGATGAATGCGATCAACTTTCTCGACGGCCTCGACGGGCTTTTGGCAGGCGTCACCGCGATCTCGAGCGTCTTTCTCTTCGTTATCGCGGTGCTGCACACCAACCCCGTCGTCGCCTTAGTCGTTGCCGCGCTTGCGGGTGCCGCGCTCGGCTTTTTGCCGTTTAATTTCAATCCAGCCCGAATCATCCTCGGCGACGCGGGCTCGCTCTTCATCGGCTACGTCTTCGCTACGGTTTCGATCATCGGTGCGAGTAAGACCGCGATCGCCATCAGCATCGTCGTCCCGCTACTGGTGCTCGCGCTGCCGGTTCTCGACACGGTGGCCGCGATCGTGCGGCGTGCCAGCACCGGCAAGTCCATCAGTGAGGCCGATCGTGGACACGTTCACCATCAGCTGATCTTTCGCTTCGGGCTCAACGTCCGTCAGGCGGTGCTGCTGCTCTATGCCGTCTGTTTCGTGCTCGGCGCCGTCGCGCTCGCCTTCTCAGGTGAGTTCACGCACGTTTTCCGCCACACTACGTAGAAAGCCAAGATGACCCCTAAGTTAAAAGTTATGAGCGTCTTCGGAACGCGCCCGGACACCATTAAGATGGCGCCGGTCGTCCGCACGCTCAAGTCACATCCCGAGATCGACGACATCGTTTGCGTCACGGCGCAGCACCGGCAGATGCTCGACGACCTCCTGGCGCTATTCGCAATCGCGCCGGATTACGACCTCGACGTCATGACCGAAGACCAGACCCTCACCGACGTCACGACCCGCGTGCTGACGGGCATGGAGGTGGTGCTTGAAGAAGCGGCGCCCGACGTCGTGCTGGTGCACGGCGACACGACGACGAGCACGGCCGCCGCACTCGCCGCGTTCTATCAAAAGGTCGCCGTTGGTCACGTCGAGGCGGGTTTGCGCACGAAGAACCGCTGGCTGCCCTATCCGGAGGAGATGAATCGCCGTCTCACCGCGACGATCACCTCGTATCACTTCGCGCCGACGCCGCTCTCGCGCGATCATCTGCTCGCGGAGAGCGTCGATCCCAACGACATCATCGTGACCGGCAACACGGTGATCGACGCGTTCCTGGAAACGGCGCGACGCGACGATTTGCCCAAGCCGCCCGGCTGGAACGAACTCGACCCGGAGCGCCCGATTATCGTGGTGACGGCGCACCGGCGCGAGAACCAGCCCCACATGCCCGCAATGTGCGAGGCGCTCGCGGAGATCGCTCGTGACGAGCGTGCGCAGATCTACTGGCCGGTGCATCCCTCGCCGCGCGTCGCACCTGTGGCGCACTCGGTCCTCGACGGCATCGAGGGTGTCGTGCTCGTCGATCCGATCGACTACGCCGAGATGGTCGCCGCCGTGAAGGCGTCGGTCTTCGTGCTGACCGACTCGGGCGGGCTCCAAGAGGAAGCGCCGTGTCTGGGCAAACCGGTCCTCGTCATGCGTGACGAGACGGAGCGCCCCGAAGGTCTGATCGCCGGCACCTTGGAGCTGGTCGGTCACGATCGCGCCCACATCGTCGCTGCCGCGCGGCGGCTGCTCTACGACAAAACGGCCTACGCGCAGATGGCGCATGCCGTCAACCCCTACGGCGACGGCCGTGCCGCTGGGCGCATCGCCGAATGGCTGCTGGCCCGGCTTCGTGAGGGTGCCTATCCCACGCCATTCTCAGCCGCACCCGAGGCCGAAACCGCACCCACGCCCCGATGAAGCCGCTGCTGCCGGTCCTTGGGGCGGGCGGCGCGTTCGCGGGCACGGCCGTGGCGGGGCTGCTCGCCGGAATCTGGCTGGCCGAGCGCATGAAGGTTCCGATCTTGGCGGCCGCCGGGCTCTTCGCCGGGCTTGCGCTTGGCGGCTACTCTGCCTACCGGCTGCTACTTCGGTCGATGTAGAGGCAATGCAGGAGGAAAGGCGTGTCGGGCGTAGCTACAGCGACGCCGACGCGGCGGCCGATCTCGCTGCTTACTTTGCGCTCAAACGAGCGGTTTCGATCAGGTCATTGGCAAGCGTCGCCGTGGTGGCGCTTTTAGTGGTTCGCTGGCTTCCCTTCCCGGCTTTGGCGCTTGCAACCGGTGGACTGTGCGGGGTGATCAACGCCCAGCTGACCGGAAGCAGCGGCGAGTTGCTCTTGAAGAACCGGACCGTAGGGCTCTTCGTCCTAAGTAGTTTCCTGCGTATCGGGGTCTTCGGTATAGTCCCGGTGGCGTTCGCCGTGCATGGCCCCTGGTGGTCGATGGCCTGGTACTTCGCCGGTTTTTTCCTCCCGTTAGCGTTGTTTGCAGTTGGCGCGCTGCACGCATTCGACCGAAAGTAGAACGAGAACACCTTCGTGCAAGAAAACCTGGGCGCACACATCCTCTGGCACCTGCCGGTGCTGGGGTCCGTGCATGCCGACACGATCGTGACGACGTGGATCGTCATGGCGCTCTCGTTGGCGTTCTTTGCATGGATCGGGGCCAGCTATCGGCGGCCGACCCAAACGAAGCGCCAAGTCGTTGTCGAGGGCGTCGTCAACTATCTGGCCGATCTCGCGACCAGCACGCTCGGCAAGCGCGGTGAACCCTACGTCCCGTTCTTTATCGCACTCTTCGTCTTCATTTTCTTGCTCAATCAGTTCGGGATGCTGCCCTTTAAGGCGCTTGGGCTCCCTATCGGGGGTTCTCCGACCGCCGACCTCAACACGACGGTTCCGCTGGCGCTGACCGTCTGGCTCGCCACGTGGGTATTGTTTCCGAAGACACACGCCAAGCATCTCGTAGCACCGTTTGCGTGGCTGCTTCCGATCAACATCATCGAGGAGCTCTCGCGACCCCTGACGCTGGCGGCGCGTTTGTTCTTCAACATCTTCGTCGGCGAGCTGCTATTCTTGATCGTTGCGTCGGTCATCGAAGCACACATTACGATCGGCGCGCTCAATCTCTCGTTTGCGGTGACGGTGGTGCCCTTCTTCATTCAATTCTTCAACTTTTTCGTCGGCACCGTCCAAGCATTCGTTTTTACCCTCCTGGCGATCGTCTATTTCTCGCTGGCGATCGGCGACAATCATTAAGAAAGGTTACGCTCTTGAGTCCTGAAGCGTTAGTAGCCGCGTTTACCCTGCTGGCGTTTGGCATTATCGTCGCCGGCGTTGCATTCGGCTCGGCCATCGGCGACGGTATCGTCGCAAGCAAAGCGGTTGAGGCGATTGCCCGGCAACCCGAAGCTCGTCCGAACATCATGACGTTCATGTTCCTAGGCGTCGGCGTGCTGGAGGCGTTCCCGATCATCGCGCTGGGTCTCGCATTCTACATGATCTTCGGCTTGGCGCCGCTGGCCACGCTCATGGCCAAGGTCACCGGCCACTAGTAGCGCGATGTTTCTCTCGCTCGACGGCACGTCCGTGGTTCAGCTGATCAACTTTGCGATCTTCTTCGCTCTGCTGAACCTCGTCTTTTTGCGGCCCGTCGGACGGGCGATCGCAAAGCGCCGCGGTTACATCGACAGTCTGGTCTCTGACTACGATCGATATCAAGAGGAAGCGCGCAACCTGCGCGAAGAGGCCGAAGCGACCCGTGCCTCCGCTCGTCGAGAGGCGGAGCATAGCGTCGCTGCGGCACGCGCGGCTGCTTCGAACGAAGCTGCCGAACTATCGAGCCGCTACGCGCAGCAGGCAAGAAGCACCATCGAAGATGCGCAGAACACTGCCCGGGCAGAGTTCGAAACTGCGCACGCCGGCGAGGGCGAAGTCGTGCGCGTACTCGCGAAGGTCATGCTCGATCGAGTGATTCCCGAGGCGGCGCAATGAACGATTTGCAGTTCTACATCAAAATCGCGATCTGGAGCCAGATCGTTTCGTCGGTCGTCTTCCTCGGGGTGCTCGTCTACATATGGTCTCGCTGGATTCTCCCCGTCGTTATGACGGCTCAGGAGCGCAGCAACGCGAAGATCGCCGAAGCCGAACGTCATCGCGACGAAGCCAAGGCGGCGCTCCAAACGCTGAGCGAGGAGATCGAGAGCGCGCGACACGACGCCAAACTCATCAAGCAGCGCGTCAGTGAGCGGGTCGACCACGAGCGCGCCGCGCTGTTGCAGGAGACGACCGAGACGGGCGAACGCGCCCTCGCGGAGGCCGGCCTCGAACTCGAGCGCGCGCGCGCGGCAGCCGGCCAGCGGTTGCGCGACGACCTTGTGGAAAGCGCGCTGCGGCTCGCGCGCCAGGAGGCCGTCGGGCGCGTCGATGCCGCCCTCGATGCGCGCCTCGTCGATCGTTTCGCCGGCTCGTTGGAAGGCATCGCTGGTGGTTAACCAGAGACTCGCGCGCCGCTACGCGATTGCAATCGCCACGCTCGCCCGCGAGCAGGACGCCGTCGAGCGCGTGAGCGCGGACTTACAGGCTATCCGCGGCGTGATCGACGCGCCGGGGCGCATCCACGAGTTCTTTGAATCGCCGGTTATCGATCGCCCCTCGAAGGAACGGGTGCTCGCGGAGGCGTTCGATGGAAAGGTTCACCCGATCGCGTTGCACGCGATGCTGCTGCTGATCCGCAAGCGCCGCGAAGCCTTTTTGGGCCCGATCGTCGCCGAATACCTCGCGTTGGAACGCGAAACGCGCGGCATCGAAAAGTTGACGCTCGAAACGGCGCGTCCCCTCGATCCAGCCGAGTGCGAGAAGCTCGTGGCGCGGCTGGAACAGCTGTACGCAAAGAAGTTCGAGGTTACCTACGTAGTCGATCCGAGCCTTATCGGAGGTCTGCGCCTCATGATGGGGGACCGCCGAATCGATGCGTCGATCTCCGGCCGTCTCGACGGACTCGCACGCGAGCTGTCCCACATAACGTAAAGAAAGTAAACGGATGATAAACGCTGACGAAATCGCCGGTATTCTCAAACAACAGATCGAGCAGTTCAAAACCGGCATCCAAGAAGACGAGGTTGGAACGGTCATCGAAGTCGGAGCGAATCTGGCTCGCGTCTATGGCTTGCGCGGCGTGCGCTCGTCCGAACTTGTCGAGTTTGCCAACGGATTGCAGGGCGTGGCGCTGAACCTCGAAGAGGACAACGTCGGCGTCGTCATCATGGGGCCCGATGTCGAAATCAAAGAGGGCACTCGCGTGCGCCGCACCGGACGCATCGCCTCGGTGCCCGTCGGCGAAGCGCTCTTGGGACGCGTCGTCAATCCGCTCGGCGAACCGATTGATGGAAAAGGCGAAATTACCACGGCTCGCTTTCGGACGATCGAGAACATCGCACCGTCCGTCGTGCAGCGCCAGCCCGTTAAGCAGCCGCTGGCTACCGGCATCCGCGCGATCGACGCCCTAATTCCGATCGGCAAAGGGCAGCGCGAGCTCATTATCGGTGACCGGTCGACCGGCAAGACCGCTATTGCCGTCGACACGATCATCAATCAGCGCGGCCGCAACGTCTACTGTGTCTACGTTGCGATCGGTCAGAAGAACTCGACGGTCGCCGGGCTCGCGCAATTACTCGAACAGAAGGGCGCGATGGCTTACACGACGATCGTGGCCGTCAGCCCGGCGGAAGCTGCGGCGCTTCGCTGGATTGCTCCGTTTGCCGGTTGCGCGATCGCCGAAGAGCTGATGTATTCCGGGAAAGACGTGCTGATCGTGTACGACGATCTCACCAAACACGCGCAGTCCTATCGCGAAATGTCGCTGCTCCTGCGCCGGCCGCCCGGACGCGAAGCCTACCCTGGCGACGTCTTCTACCTGCACTCGCGGCTGCTGGAACGCGCCGCGAAGCTCTCCGAGGACATGGGCGGCGGGTCGATGACGGCGCTCCCTGTGATCGAAACACAGGCGGGCGATTTTTCCGCATACATCCCCACCAACGTGATCTCGATCACCGACGGTCAGATCTACCTGACGCCGCAACTGTTCTTCCAAGGAATCCGGCCAGCCGTCGATATCGGCCTCTCGGTTTCTCGCGTCGGCGGTGCAGCCCAAACCAAGGCGATGAAGTCCGTGGCCGGTCAGCTCAAACTCGAGCTCGCGCAGTATCGGGACCTCGCGGCATTTGCGAAGCTCTCGAGCGACCTCGACAAGGCGACGCAGAATCAGCTTATGCGCGGTGAGAAGCTCACCGAGCTGCTCAAGCAGCCGCAGTACCAACCCCAGCCGACCGAGGATCAAGTAGCGATCATCTACGGCGCTACCAACGGATTCGTCAACGACGTTCCGACGGCGCGGCTGCAGAACTGGGCGGGCGCGTTCATCGACTTTCTGCACAGCAAACATCCGGAGATTCCCGCGGCGATCGCGCAGAGCGGGCAGCTCTCGGACGAGACACGCAAGCAGCTCGACGCGGCGCTGACGGAGTTCAACAAGAGCTTCTAATGCCCACCGTACGCGATCTGCGCGACCGGATCAGGTCGCTCAAGAACACGCAGCAGATCACCAAAGCGATGAAGCAGGTGGCGGCGGCGAAGATACGCCGTGCCGAGACCGCGCAGAAGCGCGCGCGTCCTTATGCGGATGCGCTGGCAGAGATGCTGACGGACTTGATCCAGGCGGTCTCCTCGATCGATCACCCCTTCATGAAGCCGGGGAAAGAGGGCGCTCCGCCCGGCATCGTGTTGATCAGCGCCGACAAAGGTCTCGCGGGAGCGTTCAACTCCAACGTGATCGCTGCGGCCGAGCGGTTCACCCGC